>CAYGRI010000033.1:0-26170 GCA_964352155.1 uncultured Maritimibacter sp.
GGCCTCGACAACCGGGGCCGTCACCACGGGGGGCGTGCGGCGCGCCACCAGCGGGCTGCGTGACATCGTGGGCGCAACCTCCATCTCGCCCGTCGTCGCCTGCGCGTCCAAGGCGGCTTTGGCGGCGACCGCACGGGCTTCGCGGCGGTGCTCCGCCCGCTGCGCCCGCTTTTGGCCCACCGCCGAGACGCCATGCACCACGCCGTCGACACAATATGCGATGGTGTTCATCACGCTGGCATAGGCCAGCACAAAGCTGACAGCCATGAACCGCAGTATGCCCTGCACCTCAAAGCCGGTGAACCCCAGCACGAACAGCGTCATCCCGGCGGCGGCCACGGCCATGATCAGCGCAAGCACCTTGAGCCCAAAGGCGGCCTGCACCGGCACAACGCCCAGCACGGCCCCCAGGATCGTGTCACCGAACAGCCCGCCCAGGCCAAAGGCATGGGTCCATTCCGCGGTGGGCACATGGGTCGAGGCATAGACAGAGGCCAGCGCCACGGCGATCGGGGCAAAGATCGCGCGGGACGCGGCCCGCTCGGATCCGACATGGCGCAGGAACCGGATGCCCCAGGCCAGGAAGACAAGCGGAAAGCCCCAGGCGCCATAGCCCACGATGATGAACAGCGGCGACGCGATAGAGGCGCCCATCCGGCCCAGTAGGTTCTGCGTCGGGGCGTCGGTGGCGGAAAACCAGGACGGATCGTCGGGCACATAGGAATACAGGATCATCGCAGACATCACGCCAAGCACCAAAAGCGCCAGGCCCAACAGCTCTTTGCTCCGACGCTCCAGCACCGCCTGGGTTTTGCTGTCGAAGAGCCGTTCCCGTTGTCTGACCTGATAGGATGCCATGCTTACCTCGTCCTCACCCGTAAATGCAGTCGCGAATGGCTGTCAGTCCGCGCCGCACGTCTTCTGTTGGGGCCACCATGGCGACCCTGATGTAACCTGCGCCGGGGTTGCCCGCCCCGCTGTCGCGGCCAAGATACCCGCCCGGCAGAACCTTGACGCCGGTCTCTGTCCAAAGCTTCAGCGTGGCGGCCTCGTCATCCTCCACCGGCAGCCACAGAAAGAACCCCGCCTCGGGTGAGGCATAGCCGGGCACATCCCCCAGGATCTCGTCGGCGGCGTGGTACTTGGCCTGATAGAGCGCGCGGTTCGCCTCGACATGGGTCTCGTCGGCCCAAAGACGCTCGGCCACCCGCTGCAAGGGCAGCGGCAAGGGCGCACCGGTATAGGCGCGCAATTGCTTGATCCGGGAAATGTTTTCCGGCCCGCCCGCCACGAACCCCGACCGAAGGCCCGGCAGCGACGAGCGTTTGGACAGCGAGTGAAAGATCAGCACCCGCTCTGGCGAGGCTCCCATCTCGTAGGCGACCTGCATCGCGCCGATCGGCGGCGTCTCGCGGTAAAGCTCTGAATAGCATTCGTCGGCGAAGATGCGGAAATCGTAGTATTCCGCCAGCTCGATCAGCTCGGCCCAATAACTGCGCGAGGCGATGGCGCCCTGCGGATTGGCGGGAGAGCAGAGATACACGATCTCTGTCCGGGCCAGCACGTCATCGGGGACCGCGCGGTAATCCGGCAGATGGCCGGTGTCGGCGGTGGCGGGCACATAGATAGGCTCTGCCCCGGCAGCCAGGGCGGCCACGGCGTAGACCTGATAGAACGGGTTCGGCATCAGTACGGCGGGGCGCTTGCCAGCAGAGAGTTCCGGGCACAGGGCGATGCAGGCGTTGAACAGGCCCTCGCGGGTGCCGTTCAGCGCCATGATCTGCCGGTCGAGCGCCAGGGACACTTCGAACCGGCGGCCAACCCAACCGGCAATCGCGTTCAGCAATTCGGGCGAGCCGTCGTTCGGCGGGTAGCGTCCGAAATCGGCGGCATTGGCCGCGATCACGTCGCCGACCCAATCGGGAAAGGGATGTTGCGGTTCACCAAGCGACATCGCCAGCTCCGTCCCGCCGGGCGCGGCCGTGCCAAGCAGAGTCCGGAGTCGCGGAAACGCGTATTCGGGCAGGTTCGAAAACCGCTCTGGGAACGTCATGGGTTCACTATATGCCTCAAAGACCGGGGTCATTGCCGCCCCGTTTGGCCATGAGGTTACCGGGCAATGCCGGGTCGGTCTAGAAAATGGCGCGTTTATCAGAGCTTGAAGGAAATTATTGTGGCATTTACGCCAGCGCCGCCTCTGCCGCCCGCCCCAACCGCAACAGCCGTTCCTCGGTCATCGGCGGGGTCATCAGCATGATTCCGGTGGACGGCACGCCGGTTGGCAGGGTCAGCGCGGTCAGCCCCATCAGGTTGCCGATCCGCGTGTTGCGCAGGGCCAGCAGGTTCTCGGAGACGAAGAAATCGCTGTCGTCGAACAGCCGTTGCACATTTGGCGGCAGTATCGGGGCCGAGGGCACGATCACCGCGTCGTAGCCCGCGGTCTCGGCCAGCCATTGCAGCCGGTAGCGGTCGAGCTTTTGCCAGGCGGCGACATAATCCGGCGCGCTGTGGGCCTTGCCGCCACGGAACCGGACCAGCACTTCGGGGTACATCTTGTCGGGCGCGGCCTCGATCACATCCCGCCAGGTGCCATAGGCTTCGGTCGCGAACAGCACCGGCGACAGGGCCATGGCGTCGGCCAGGAAGGGCAGGGCGCGCCGTTCCACGGTCGCACCGGCCTCTGTCAGGCGGGTAATGGCGCTTTCGAACCCGTCGCGGGGACCGTCGCGCAGATCGTCCAGCGCGCTGGTGGTCAGCATCAGGAACCGGGCGCCCTTCAAGGTGGCGCCGCGCAGATCGGCGGGCTTTGACCCTTCCATCGCGGCAAGCAACTGGGCCGCGTCCTCAACCGTGCGGGTCAGCGGGCCAACCGTGTCGAACCTTGCGCAAAGGGGCACGACCCCCTCCAGCGACAGGCGGCCAGAGGTCGTTTTCAGGCCAACCAGATCGTTCCACACCGCCGGTACCCGCACCGACCCGCCGGTGTCCGATCCGATCCCGGCCGCCGCCAGCCCGAAGGCGACAGAGGTGGCCGCCCCGGACGACGACCCGCCGGGCGCGGCCTCTGGGTCGTTGACATTGGGCGGGGTGGCGGTGACCGGGTTCAGACCCAGCCCGGAAAAGGCCAGTTCGGTCTGATGCGTCTTGCCAAGGCAGATCAGCCCGGCAAAGGTGGCATTGCGCAGAACGCGGGCGTCGCTGTCGGGCACGCGCCCGGCCAGCAGGGCGCTGCCCGATTCGGTCGCGGTGCCAGCGGTGTCGAACAGATCCTTCCACGAGATTGGAACCCCATCCAGCGCAGACCGCCGTTGCCCCAGCGACGCGCGTTTGGCGGCGGCTTCGGCCTCGGCGCGGGCGCGCTCGGCGGTGGTGCGCGCATAGATCCGGTCCGAATCGGGATGATCCGCGATGGCGGCAAGATAGCGTTCGGTCAGCGCTACCGGATCAATCTCTCCGCTGCCGATGCCGCGCCCCAGGTCGGTCGCGCTTTTCCAAAGCCAGTCGTCAGACATGCCAGCCCCCCTCGATGTGGTTGCCGTGACGCTAGCGTCAGTCCGGCGCATGGACAATCCCGCGCGGCGGGTCATATTCCGCCGCATGGATGTTGTTGTGATCGGCGGCGGACTGAACGGATCGACTTTGGCGCTGGCGCTGTCCGGCGCCGGATTCGACGTGACGTTGGTGGAGCGCCTGATGCCCGAGGTGCAGGCCGACCCTGCCTTCGATGGCCGCAGCTATGCGCTGGCCCATGCTTCTGCCCGGCTGCTGCGCGCGCTGGGGCTATGGGAGGCGGTAGCCGATCAGGCGGAACCTATCGTTCAGATCAAGGTCAGCGACGGGCGCGCGGGCGAAGGCGCCTCGCCGCTGTCACTGCTGTTCGATGGCGCCGAGATCGAGGATCACCCGCTCGGCTACCTGCTGGAGGATCGGTTCCTGCGGCAGGCATTGCAAGCTGCATTGGCGGCCACTCCGCGACTGACCCATATCACCGGGGTCGATGTGACGGGCCACAGTGTGACCGGCGGCGGCGCCGAGGTGACCTTGTCCGACGGTCGCGTCCTGTCGGCGCGGATGATCGTTGGGGCAGACGGGATGGACTCGGCCACAGCGCGGCGCGCCGGGATCCGGCGCATGGCCTGGTCCTACGGCCAGATGTCGTTCAGCTGCGCCATCGCCCATGACCTGCCGCATCACGGCATCGCGCATCAGTTCTTCATGCCGCCGGGGCCGCTGGCGATTCTGCCGCTGCCGGGAAGCCGCAGTTCCATCGTCTGGACGGAATCAGAGCGGGCCGCCGGACAGATCGCCGCGCTGGACGATGCCGCCTATCTGGCGATGCTGCGTCCGCGAATCGGGAGTTTTCTGGGCGATTTCCGGCTGGTGGGGCAGCGTGTTGCCTATCCCGTGCCCCTGTCCATCGCGACCCGGCTGGCCGCGCCGCGTCTGGCGCTGATCGGGGATGCGGCGCACCGCGTGCATCCGCTGGCGGGGCAAGGGCTGAACGCGGGGTTAAAGGATGTGGCCGCGCTGGCAGAGGTTCTGACCGATTCGCGGCGGCGGGGCGAGGACATTGGCCGCGCGGATGTGTTGGCGCGGTATGAGCGCTGGCGCCGGTTCGACGTGGCCACGCTGGCCCTCGCGACGGACACGGTCAATCGCGTGTTCTCGAACGACAATCCGCTTCTGCGGCTGGGGCGCGACATTGGGCTGGGGCTGGTGAACGGCGCCCCCGGATTGCGTCGCACCCTGATGCGAGAGGCCGCCGGGGTCACCGGAGAACTGCCGCGCTTGCTGCAGGGGCGCGCGCTTTGAGGCTTGGCGGACAGGGCGCACTGTCATCCTCGCCGACGCCCAAAAGTGCCTACGATTACTCGAAAAACGGCGCAGGTTGTCGACCGGTTCCGCGCCGGTTGCACCGGACCTGACCGCGCGCGGGTCAGTCGAGAGGCCGGGCCTCGTCGATCAGCATGACGGGGATCCCGTCGCGGATCGGATAGGCCAAATGCGCCGCCTTCGAGATCAGTTCCTGGTGTTCCGCGTTGTAGGTCAGCATCGCGTGGGTCTGGGGGCAGACCAGCGATTCGAGCATCTTGCGGTCGAACCCTGGCCGATCACTCATTGCATGATTTCTTCACTGTTCCCACGGCGCAGCGCGAATTCGATGAGCGTCACAAGGGTCTCTCGCCGTGTGCTCAGCGACGGAGCCTCCAGCAGCGCCTGCTTGTCTTCGGGTTCGAACGGGCACAGCGTCGAGAGCGAATTGATCAGCAACTCGTCCTCGGCTTCCTGCATCGCCTCCCAGTCGGTCTTGAGGCCCTGGTCTTCGAAAAATCGTTGCAGCAGCTTGAGGAATTCGCCGCGATCAAAGCCCCTGTCCCGCTCGGCCGTGCCAAGATCGCGAGCGAACCCCTCCCAGCTGACAGAGCAGCGGCGGTAGGGGGTGAAGCCTTCGACCTCTTTCAGGATCCGGAACCGCGAGATCCCCGACAGGGTGACCATGTACCGGCCATCCTCGGTTTCCGAGAACCCCGTCAGACGTCCGGCACAACCGATCCGGTGCAATTGCTTGCCATCCGGCGTGGGCGCATCGAACGGCTGGACCATGCCGATCAGACGATGTGACGTCCGCAAGGCATCATCCAGCATGGCCAGATAGCGAGGTTCGAAAATATGCAAAGGCAGCTTTGCACGGGGCAAAAGCAGCGCTCCGGGGAGCGGAAACACTGATATCGTGTCGGGGAGATCTGCGGCTGGGAACATGAGTTGGAGGTAGCCCGCGGACCGGCTCAGGCAAATATCATTGATGACAATTTCCGGCGTCCGTTCAGGGCCACGGGGTCTTGCGGCTTGAGGGCATCGAAGATTGTGAACAATTGCGTCTTTGCAGCCGCGTCATTCCACTCGCGATCCCGCTTGAACAGCTCCAGCAATTCGTCGATCGCCTCCTGTATCTCGCCCTGGGCATGAAGCGCCTGGGCCAGATCGAATCGCGCCTGATGATTGGCTGGGTCCGACTCGACCGCAGCGCGCAGATCGCCGACGGGGCCAGCATCCGCGGCCTGACGGGCCAGTTGCAGTTGCGCATGGGCGGCTTCAAGCTCCGGCGCGGCGCTGATCGCGGCGGGGGCGCCGTTCAGGATCGCCTCTGCCTGCTCCAGATCGCCCATCGCGATATGGGCGCGCACCATGCCACCATAGGCGGCGGCATTCTCGGGCTCTTCGCCCAGGATCGCGGCAAAGGTCTGTGCGGCGCCCACGGCATCGCCCTCGGCCAGCATCTGGTCGGCGGCTTCGATCGCTTCGCCCAGGCCGCCGTCGCCGGCGAGGGCGGCAACACGGTCGACAAAGGCCTTGATCTCGGATTGCGGGACGGCGCCCTGGAACATATCGACGGGGCGGCCGTCGAAAAAGGCGACAACGGTCGGGATGGATTGCAGTGGCAGCCCCTGCTGCGCCAGGGCCGCGGCCAGTCGCTGGTTCTTGTCCACGTCCAGCTTGGCCATCTTGACCTTGCCCTTGGCCGCCACGACCGCCTGTTCCAGCATCGGTCCCAGCGTCTTGCACGGCCCGCACCATTCGGCCCAGAAATCGACGATCACCGGGACCTCCTTGGAGGCTTCGATCACATCGGCCACAAAGCCCGCTTCGTCGACATCCTTGATCAGATCGCCCGGTGTGGCGGCATTGGATTGGCCCAGTTCCAGCATAGAAGCCCCATTCTTGATCGTCGTTTGCATCACGCCGATAGATGGAGCACCGATGCCCCGGTTGCAAGGGGCGCGTCAGGCGTGGTCCGGCACGGTGCGCTCATGCGGGAACTGCCCTTCGGCGATATAAGCCTCTTCGGCGGGGGTAGAGATCCGCCCGAGAATCGCGTTGCGGTGTGGATGGCGGCCAAAGCGGGCGATCACCTCGCGCACCCGCTGGGGCTGGGCCCGGACGTCGTCGTAGAGGTGGCGGTAGGGGCTGTCCTCCGGCAACAGGCGGGTGGCCGACAGCTCGATGGCCAGATCCATGCGCGCCAAGTGGTCGGGGCCTTCGCAATGGGTCAGGGCGACGATGTAGAATTGCCGCTCCCAGGGGTAAAGCAGGGCGTCGAAATGCCCGTTCTGCAACGCGTCGAGCGTCAGGCGGCAGGATTTGATGTCTTGGGCATAGGCGCCGGGCGTGTCGCGCCAGAGCGAGCGGGGGAACTGATCCAGCAGCAGCAACAGCGCCAGTCGCCCGCGTGGATCTTTGGCCCAATCGTCATAGGCGCCCCGCGCGGCGGCGTAGGTGACATCGGGATAGGTCGCGATAATCGCCGCATCCATCCCGCCCCGCATCCGGCTGCGGCGGAAGTCGGCAAAGGTTTTCGGGTCGCCGTCCGGCAGGGTCGCGGGGAACCAGAAGTCCAGGATCTCGTCGGGTGTGACCGCGTCGGGATGTTGTGCTGGCATGGGGCGTCCTCTTTCAGATCTGTGCCCGACTGGAGGCGTCCCGCCGGGCCGGTGGCCGCCCTGTGACTTTGCGCTGCTATGCCGGGTTGTGCAATCCGCGCGATCCCGGGGCCCTGCTACAGGTCGAAACTGGCGAAGACCGGCGCGTGGTCCGACGGCTTTTCCCACCCCCGCACAGCGCGCAAAACGCGGCTGGAATGGCCCGCGCTGGCGATGTCCGGCGTGGCCCAGACGTGATCCAGCCTACGCCCCTTGTCCGCCGCGTCCCAATCGGGAGAGCGGTAGGACCACCAGGAATACAGGTTGCCGTCCGGGATATCCTGTCGTGTGACATCCACCCAGGCGCCAGACTCCTGCGTCTCGGCCAGTTGTGCAACCTCGACCGGGGTGTGGCTGACGACCTTCAACAATTGTTTGTGGTTCCAGACGTCATCCTCGCGCGGGGCGATGTTCAGATCGCCCACAAGGATCGCTTTCTCGGGCCGGTCCGCGTGAAACCAGTCGCGCATGCCGGTCAGGTAATCCAGCTTTTGCCCGAATTTCTCGTTCTTCTCGCGGTCAGGAACATCCCCGCCTGCGGGCACATAGAAATTGTGGATCGTGACCCCATTCTCCAGCCGTGCCGCAACATGCCGCGCATGCCCCAGATCCGCGAAATCCTGGTCACCTAAGTCCTCGATCGGCAGCCGGGACAGGATGGCAACGCCGTTATACCCCTTTTGCCCACGCGCCACGATGTGGTGATAGCCAAGCGCCTGAAACCCCTCCAGCGGGATCTTGTCGACCGGGGATTTGCACTCCTGCAGGCACAGGATGTCGGGCGATTCCTCGGACAGCAACCGTTCGACCAGCGGGGCGCGCAGGCGGACAGAGTTGATGTTCCAGGTGGCGAGGGTGAAGGGCATGAGGGATCTCCGGGATGACGACCCTCTCCGTGTAGGCGTTCTTTCAAGCGTGCTCAACGGTCGGATCCGAGGCAACTGTCCAGCCCTTTCTTCTGGCTGGAAATACTCTGGGGGTCCGGGGGCAAAGCCCCCGGTTCCTTGCGTGCTATCAGGTCACCGCAGTCCGGTTTCTTCCAGCAGTCCCAGCCGCTTGGCCTCGTAGTAATAGCCTTTGGCATACCATCCCACGGCCTTGTCCATGTTCCGCTTGCCAGAGACGATCCACGCCCCACGCAGATATTTGACCCCGTATTTCAGGTTTGTCTCGGCATCCAGCAAGGATTCCGGCGTGCCGCGATGCCCCATTGTTCGGGCGGTCTGGGGGTGGATCTGCATCAATCCCATATACGGCCCGTTGCGCGCCTTCGGCCGGTAGCTGCTTTCGCGCTGAATGACCTTGTGCACCAGCGCGCGCGGCACGTCATACATATCGGCATATTCGTTGATCAGGTTCCGCAGCACCTGCGTTTCGTTAGGATTCAACGCCCCGTTCGCGTCTGCCCTGTCGCGCCGACCGCCACAAGCGGCCAAGGCCAGGCACAGCACCAGTACAAGATAACGACCCAATTCTGCCTCCTATTGTTTGTTTTGGCGCATTGTATCAGTGACGGGGCTTTTCACAAAGAACGCCCTGCGCCATCGCCCGTTGCGGGATGCGCCCATGTCACAGACGTTTTTTCCCCCGCGCCCGGACAGGCCGCCTTGACCGCTCGCGAGGGCGTGCCAAGATGAAGGCTCCCTGTCTAGCGGAGTCGTTTCGTGCTGCGCCTTTTGGGCTTTCTTATGCTGCTGGCTGCGGCTCCGGCCTCTGCGCAAGGGTGGGAGACGTTCAGCCATGATCTGGGCGCGGGCGCGGCCGTCTGCCCGTATGACGACCCGGACACGGGTGATTTCTTTTGCTTCGCAGTGGCTTGCCTGCCAGGAGAGACGGTACCCTATATCCGCATCGGGATTTCGGGGGGCGGCATCACCCAGCTGCACACACCGCTTCAGGTGCAGGTCGACGGCAGCCCGGTTGCGCGCATGTTCCTGACTCAATTGTCGGACGACGGGATGCGCGACTATGGCATTCCGGTCGATCCGGACCGCGACGCCGCGCTGATCGAGGCGCTTCGGACCGGGCGCAAGGCCATCGTGATCTTCGGCATGGGGCTGGATGCGGTGGTGCAAGAGATCTCGCTGTCCGGATCGCAGGTCGCCATCGACCAGGTGTCGGCGATGTGCCATTCCGCGCCGCTGACCGCCCGGGTGGCGGATTGAAAAAAAGCCCGGGTACAAGACCCGGGCCAGTCCAACAGGGAGGTGCATGTCATAACCCGGACATGCGCGGGATCTGTCGGGCGGCTCAGGCCACCAGCCGGTAGCCACCACTCTCGGTCACCAGCAAGCGCGCGTTCGAGGGATCGGGTTCGATCTTCTGGCGCAGCCGGTAGATATGGGTTTCCAGCGTATGGGTGGTGACCCCGGCGTTGTAGCCCCAGACCTCATGCAGCAGCACATCGCGCGCCACCACGCCCTCAGACGCGCGGTACAGGAACTTGAGGATGTTGGTTTCCTTTTCCGTCAGGCGGATCTTCTTGTCTTCTTCGGTCACCAGCACCTTCATCGACGGCTTGAACGTATACGGCCCCAGCTGGAACACTGCGTCCTCAGACTGCTCATGCTGGCGAAGCTGAGCGCGGATCCTGGCCAGAAGGACCGGGAACTTGAACGGCTTGGTCACATAATCGTTCGCGCCCGCGTCCAGACCCAGGATCGTGTCACTGTCGCTGTCATGGCCTGTCAGCATCAGCACCGGGCATTTCACCCCCTGCTTGCGCATCAGGCGGCACAGCTCTCGCCCATCCGTGTCTGGCAGGCCCACGTCGAGGATCACAAGGTCGTACAGACCCTCTTTGGTCTTCCCCATCGCCTCGGCGCCGGTGCCGGCTTCGAAGACGTCGAAATCCTCGGTCATCACCAATTGTTCGCTCAACGCTTCGCGCAGGTCTTCGTCGTCATCCACCAGCAGGATCTTTTTCAGGTTCGACATCCGGGTCAGCCTCCGTTTCGTTCGAGGTGAAATGTGGGCGCTGGGGGCCTTCGGCAAGAATTGCTGCAATCATTTCACGCGCTCGTGTCGACAGGGGGCCAAATGTTTCATATTCGGGGGGCATCCGTAACCCGCAGGACCCCGGACGATGCCGCTTCAGCCCACATTGCCAGAGATTCTGTCCCGCGCGCGGGCGGATCTGCGCATGGGGTTACCGGTGGTGCTGACAGGTGGCGGCGGTTCGATGCTGGCGGCCTCGGCCGAAACGCTTTCGGCCGACCGGCTGGCCGATATGCGCGGCCTGGGGGCGCCCTTCCTCGCGATCACGGCACGCCGGGCGGAAACGCTGAAGGCGCGGGTCTATGATGGCGATCTGGCGCGGCTTGCGGTGCCAGAGCATGCGGGCGCCGGTTGGATCGCGGCGATGGCGGACCCGTCGGACGATCTGGCCGTTCCGCTGAAAGGCCCGCACCAATCCCTGCGCGACGGCGACGCCGATCTGCCCCGCTTTGGGCTGCGGCTGGCCAAGGCCGCGCGGCTTTTGCCCGCGATGGTGCTCGTTCAGGTGCCGGCGGGCTTTGCGGGCGATCACGATCTGACCGAGGTCGACGTGCTTGCCGCCAACGACCAGGCGCCCGGGCATCTGAACTCTGTCATCAGCGCCCGCGTGCCCCTGATGGTGTCAGAGGCCGGCCGTCTGCATGTCTTTCGCCCCGACGATGGCGCCGAGGAGCATTACGCCGTCGAGATCGGCAAACCCGCCCGTGATCTCCCGGTGTTGGCGCGGTTGCATTCGGCCTGTTTCACCGGCGACCTGCTGGGCAGCCTGAAATGCGATTGCGGCCCGCAATTGCGCGCCGCGTTGGAACACATGGGCCGCGAAGGCGCGGGCGTGCTGCTGTATCTCAACCAAGAGGGGCGCGGCATCGGGCTGGCCAACAAGATGCGCGCCTACAGTCTGCAGGATCAGGGCTTTGACACGGTAGAGGCCAATCACCGGCTGGGGTTCGAGGATGACGAGCGGGATTTTCGCCTGGGCGCCGACATTCTGGCCCGCATGGGGTTTTCCAGCGTCCGCCTGCTGACGAACAACCCCGCCAAGGTCGCCATGATGAATGCGCATGGGATTGAGGTAACGGAACGGGTGCCGCTGAAGGTCGGTCTGAACCCGCTGAACGCCAGATATCTTGATACCAAGGCCCGCAAATCTGGGCATATCCTGTAGCCCTCCGCGTCTTTTCATTGGCCGAGGCGGCGGGCGCGCCCTATCTCTCTGCCAAAGGCGGAGAGCATCATGCAGACAGATCGCATCGTTCTGATCCTGGGCAGCGCTCCGGCGGTGGTCGATTGCCGCGACTGGTCTCGTGGCGGGCTGACCGACATCGTGGCGATCAATAACGCCTGGCGGATTCGCGCGGATTGGGACTACCTGATCCACCCCGATGATTTCCCCAAGGACAGATGGCCGACGGTCCTGCAGCCGGGTCAGCGGATCATCACGTCAGACGCGTATGTGCCGCTGCAAAACACCCTGGGCGGTTTCGTCTATGCCGGGGGGACGATGGCGTTCACCGCGGGCTACTGGGCGCTGGCGGCGCTTCGGCCTAGGGTGCTGGCCTTTTACGGCTGTGACATGGTGTATCCGACCAGCGGGCAGACGCATTTCTATGGCACCGGCACGGCGGACCCTTTGCGCCAGGACGTGTCGCTGCGCAGCCTGGAGGCGAAGTCGGCCCGCCTGATGCTGTTGGCCGCCGAACGGGGATGCGCCTGCGTGAACCTGTCGCAATCCGAAAGCCGCCTGGTCTTCCCGCGCGCCCGGGCGGACGCGCTGACGGGCCTTGCGCCGCCTATGGACCCTTCGTCGACCAAAGCGCCCCTGGCCGAGGAAAAGCGCCTTGGCTATGTCGTCCCCTCGGGGAAATACTGGAAGGAAGAGCGGCGGTTCGACCCCGCCGCGATCGATGCGCTGGACGCGATGTGGCTGGAGGCGCTGGCATGACTCCGCGGGATCTGGTGCTGACGCCGCGCGGGTTGCGGTTCCTTGGCCGCAGCTTTCCCTGTGCCATCGGGCGGGGCGGGATCAGCGCCCGCAAGCGCGAAGGGGACGGCGCCACGCCAAAGGGGTGTCACAGGCTGGTCGGATGCCTTTATCGCCCTGACCGCGTGACCCGCCCCTGCGACTGGGCAGTGCCTATTCGCCCTGGCGACCTGTGGTCCGACGATTCGTCGCATGAGGATTACAACCTCATGGTCCGCGTGCCCTATCTGCATAGTCACGAAAAGCTCAGACGCGCCGACCCCTTGTACGATCTGGTGCTGATCACGGATTGGAACTGGCCCCGCGCGGTCAGGGGCGCCGGATCGGCGATATTTGTGCACCAATGGCGCAAGCCCCGTCATCCGACCGAAGGCTGCATCGCCCTGCGCCGCGATCACTTGCGCTGGATCACAACCCGCATTCGCCATCTGTCCCGGCTGATCGTTCGCTGACACCAAGGCCCCGGCCCACCATCGGTCCGGTCAGGCAGGGACCCGCTCGCCGAAGATGGCCGAGCCCACGCGGATAGAGGTGGCGCCCTGGGCAATCGCCGTCTCGAAATCGGCGCTCATGCCCATGGACAATCGGGACAGCCCGTTCCTGTCGGCGATCTTCTTGAGCAGGGCAAAGTGCAGGCTGGGTTCCTCATCGGCCGGAGGGATGCACATCAGGCCGATCACGGGCAGGCCAAGCTCCTGGCATTCCGCGATCAGGGCATCCGCCTCTGTCGGGATCACGCCCGCTTTCTGAGGTTCTTCGCCGGTGTTGACCTGCACGAAAAGGTCGGGGCAATGCCCGATCTCGTCCCGCAGCCGCGCGAGGGTCCGCATCAGCTTTGGCCGGTCGACGGTGTGGATCACGTCGAACAGCTCCATCGCCTGGCGGGCCTTGTTGGTCTGCAACGGGCCCAGCAGATGCAGCTCCACCCCCTCGAATGTCGCGCGGAACTCCGGCCATTTCCCGGCCGCTTCCTGCACCTTGTTCTCGCCAAAGATCCGGTGACCTTCGGTCAGAACGCCCTCGATTCGGCCCAGTGGCTGGACTTTTGACACCGCAATTACCTGCACGGACCCTTCGGGCCGGCCAGCCTTTGCCTCTGCGGCCCGGACGCGGGCCTGAATATCCGCCAATCCCATCACCTGGCTCCTGTCGGGGCGTCGTCAGGGCCCAAAGCCTCGAACAGGTCGCCCAGGTCTTCGGCATAGCGCTGCCAGCCCTTGACCGAGCTGCGGTAGATCGGCTGCCGCACCTGATGCACGCTCAAAGTATCGACCCGCCGCCGATTCTCATGGAATCGCAGGCAGCTGTCTTCCCATTCCAGCCCACAGGCGGCGATCAGGGCGCGGGCCTGCGGCTCCGGATCGGCGATCAGATCCTCATAGTGGATCTCGTGGAACCAGTCCGGAACCTCTTGCCGCCAAAAGTCGATGATCTGTTCGAACAGCCGGAAATAGGCGGCGAGATCGCGCAGGGAATAGCTGTACAGATGCATCCCTTCCGCGAACATGTTCTTGTAGATCGACAACAGCGTATCGCGCGGATCCCGGCGGACGACGACGATGCGCGAACGGGGCAGCGCCAGCCGCAGCGGCCCGATCAAGGTGTAGGTCTGGACGCTTTTGTCGGTGACGATCTCGGCATCCGGAAACTGCGCGGCGAAGCGGGCGACAGACCGTTCCCCGGCCAAAGCGAGCGCCGTGTCGCTGATCTGGTCCAGCGGCAGGAAATGCCCGTCCGCGCCCAGGCAGGCGCTGTCCAGTTCTGCGCGGGCATAGCCCAATTCTCCGCCCCCCGTGACGCGGGAATGGCTGGAGATGATCTGTTCCACCAGCGTCGTCCCCGAGCGGGGAATCCCGGTGACGAAGATCGGCGCACTCTCGCTGGCGCCTGCAACCGTGCGCCCTGTCCAATCGGCCCCGGCATAGGTGCTGCGGATCTCGTCGACCAGATCGCGCCGTTCGGCCATGTCATAGGGGAAGTTCTTGCGGACAAGGTCGTTGGCGGGCCGCAGATAAGAAAAGACGCGGTCGTATTGCTTGGTGTCCTCCATGACCTTGGCCAAGGCGAAACCCGCATGGGCGCGGTCCATGTCGCGCAACGAGGCATCGGCAAAGACAGCCTCTGCCTGCCCGATCAGGGGATCGTCCGCGTCCAGCTTTTCGGTCAGGAAGAAGACGCGATAGGTCTCTCCGCTTTTCGGCATCAGCTCCAGGGTCTTGCGAAAGCTGACGCGGGCCTCGTTGAACTTGCCGACGGTTTGCAGAACCGCGGCCTGGGCCGCATAGGCCGGGCCGCAGTCGGGGTCGCGGGACAGCACCTTGTCGATCTCGGCCAGCGCCTCTGATTCATGCCCCAGATCCCCCAGCGCGCGGGCCAGGGCAAGGCGGGCGTCCGTCTCGTCCGCGCCGGCGGCCAGGGCGCGTCTGGCCATCGCGGCCGCCTCTTCGGACCGGCGCGCGCTGACCAGCAGCCGGGTGTATTCCATCAGCGCCAGAACATGGGTCGGATCCGCGTCCAGCGCCTTGCGGAACGCGGCTTCGGCGGCAGGCCCCCGCCGCGTGCTGCGCACATAGGCGAGGCCAAGGCTGGCCCAGGCATTCGCCATCCGCGGGGCGATCTTTAGCGCGGTCTTGAGAATCGGTATCCCGTCGTCGGGCCGCCCACGCTCTACCAAGAAGCGCCCGTAATTCGCATGGGCTTCGGCGTAACCGGGGTCGAGCGTGACGGCGGCGTGGAAATTCGTCTCGGCCTCGTCCAGCTTGCCGGTGGCGGCCTGGGCATTGGCCAGAATGTCGGCGATCAGGGCAACATCCGGATGCGCGGTCCGCAAAGCCTGCGCAAGGCGCGCGGCCCCGGCGGCGTCGCCCGATTGCAAGAGCGAGATCGCCTGGCGCACCTTGTCGGGGGGGGCTTTGCCTATGGTCGTCTTCGACCGTGCCCGTGTGTTCGACAGCGCGTCCTGAAAGGCCAGCACCAGCCGCGTGTCCAGCCGTACGCGCTTGGCCTTGGCGATGAACGCGGCGGAGCGTTTCGGATCGCCGAGCTTTTGCAGGGTCTGTGCCAGAAGCTTCCACACGGCGAGTTGCGTCGGCGCAAGGTCAACGGCGCGGTCCAGGCTGTCGGCGGCAAGGGCGTACTGGCCCAGGCGATAGTCGATCTGGCCGATCTGGAAATGGGCGGGCGCCGCCTTGGAATCGATTGTCAGGACGGTCTGATACAGTTTGCGTGCCTGTTCCAGCTTGCTGGCGGTTTCCAGCGCGCGGGCTTCCTTGAATAGCTTTGGAATCTGAGAGGCGTTCAACGGCAGCATCGGGGCTCTTTACCATGACGGGAGATGGGGGCGACGTAGCACAGCCACCCTGGCCTGTCGATTGACCGAGTTTTTGATATGCCTGGGGCAGAAAAAGAAAGAGCGGACCGATTGGCCCGCTCTTTCCCGAAAAGATCCAGTTGGATCAGAACTTCATCGCCAGACCCAGCGAGAACTGGTTCAGGTCGGTGCTGCCAGGCGCGTCGAACGTGCTGGAGCCGAAGCCTGCCTGAACCGAAGCGCCGCCGCCCAGGTCGTAGTTGGCAGCAACACCGAAGCCGGACTGGCCGCCGTTGTTGTCGACGTCAAACACACCGTAGTTCGCGGTGATCGCGATCGCGTCGATGGTGTAGCTTGCGCCAACCGCCATGTGCGAGTTTGCGTTCTGGCCATTGAGCGTGAAGTTGTCGAAGGACGTGAAGTTACCGACAACTTTGAACCCGGCGAAGCCGAGGCTGATGCTACCGCCGACAGCGGAGGAATCTGCAGCGCCGCCACCGATGTTGGTCTGCGTGTAGCCGACGCCAACACCCAGGTCGAGGCTACCCAGCTGACCGGAGTACTTGGCACCAACGGCCAGAACCGGATCGCCGACGTTCCTGTCGTCGATCTGGACCGACGCTGCGAACGAGAAGTCGCCGAAAGAGTAGTCGTAGCGAGCGATCTGACCGTCGTACAGACCGTCCAGAACGGCGTTACCGGTGTAACCGGCGTGCGCCGTGTGCGCATCGTCGATGGAAGCCAGCATGCCAACTTCGGTCAGCGCCCAGTCGAACGCGCCGTCGGTGTCACCCATGGTGACCGTACCGAAGGAGCCGGACAGGAAGACCGTTTCGCCGCCCTGCGTACGTCCGGCGAATGCGAAGTTTTCGTCCAGGTCAACCGACCCGCCGAAGGTCAGGCCGTTGTCGGTTTCACCCGAGAAGGTGAACGTGACGTCGACGTCGGTCCAGAACTGGAACACGCCTTCGTCAACGGCGGTGGCTGGATTGTCGTAAACCGAGCCGCCGGTCATGCCCATTTCCAGCATCCCGGTAAGCGCGATGCCCTGTGCGGACGCGATACCGGCAGAGGCCACGAGGGCGGTGGTCGCGAAGAGAACCTTTTTCATTGGTTTTCCCTCATTCGTTAAAAGGTGCACCTCAACCCGGTATTCGAATTGAGTATGTAGGGTGTGTCGCCCCAACCGGCTTCGATTGCAATGCATGGGTCCGGGGCCATGCCCGATGTGCAAATGATTGATGCACCGATGCCACAGTGGAATTGAGGCGCTGTAATGTCCACTAATTGAAAATGCCTTGTTCGATTCTGCGGTGTCCGGTAGTTAGATCGCCAAAAGGGCACGGGGCATAACGCGATGACGCATTTCAACGTTTTGAAAGCAACCGGGGTTCTTGCTCTGGCACTTGCGCTGTCGGGCTGCGGCGGAACCGCCGGTATCGGCAATGGCGTCTTTGGCGGCGGCGGCTCTGGCCGACCCAGCGACGCGGTGCTGAGGCAACGCGAGAATACACCCACCACGATCAGAGAGCGCGAGAGCACGGGCAGCATCTTCAGCCTGTTCGAGCAGAACAACGATCCCAACGTCACGGTTGAGGTGAACAAGTATATCTGGCGCGCGGCGCTCGATGTGCTCAGCTTCCTTCCGATCGAGGCCGCGGACCCGTTCACCGGCGTCTTCGTCACGGGGTACGGGACGCCTCCGGGCGGTGGTCGTGCCTACCGGGCGACCGTTTACGTGCAGGACCCCGCGCTGGATGCGCGGTCGCTGACCGTGGCACTGAACACCCGCGGTGGACCTGCCAGCGCGGCGACCGTGCGGGCGATCGAAGATGCGATCCTGTCCCGCGCGCGCCAGCTACGGGTGCAGGACAGCAGGCTCTAGACGCTCTTACCCGTGCAACGTATCAACGCCGGGCCGGTCGCCCGGCGTTTTCGTATGATTCCAAGGAACCGACGCCAAGATGTCCCGCTACACCGCCAGTGAAATAGAGCCAAAGTGGCAGGCCGCCTGGGACGATGCCAAGTGTTTCGTCGCAACCCGCGATGCCGCAAAGCCCAAGTATTACGTGCTTGAGATGTTCCCGTACCCCTCTGGCCGGATCCATATGGGGCATGTCCGGAACTACACCATGGGCGATGTGATCGCGCGCTATAAGGCGTCCTGCGGATTCTCTGTGTTGCATCCGATGGGCTGGGACGCCTTCGGGATGCCGGCGGAGAATGCGGCCATGGCCTCGGGCGGGCATCCCAAGGGCTGGACCTACGGCAACATCGCCACGATGAAATCGCAGATGAAGCCGCTGGGCCTGTCCATCGACTGGACCCGCGAATTCGCTACCTGCGACGTGGAATATTACGGCCAGCAGCAGGCGATGTTCCTGGATTTTCTGGAACATGGGCTGGTGTATCGCAAGGCCGCGATGGTCAATTGGGATCCGGTCGACATGACCGTTCTGGCCAACGAGCAGGTGATCGACGGCAAGGGCTGGCGCTCTGGCGCGGCGGTCGAGCGGCGCGAGCTGACGCAATGGTTCTTCAAGATCTCCGATTTCACCGAAGACCTGCTGGAATCGCTGGACGGGCTGGACGACTGGCCGGAAAAGGTCAAACTGATGCAGCGCAACTGGATCGGCAAATCCAGCGGCCTGCAATTCGCGTTCTCGCTGATCGACGGCCCCCATGGGCACGACCGGATCGAGGTGTACACCACCCGCCCCGATACGCTGATGGGCGCGAGCTTTGTGGCGATTTCGGCCGACCACCCGATGGCCCGGATGCTGGAGCATGAGAACGAGGAGATCGCCGCCTTCAACGCCGAATGCCGCCGCATGGGCACCTCGGAAGAAGAGCAGGAAAAGGCCCCCAAGCTGGGCTTCGACACTGGCCTGAAGGTCCGGCATCCCTTTGACAATTCATGGGAATTGCCGGTCTACATCTCCAGCTACGTGTTGATGGAATATGGCACCGGCGCGATCTTTGGCTGCCCGGCGCATGACCAGCGCGACCTGGAGTTTGCGCGCCGCTACGACTTGCCCGTCATCTCTACCTTCGCACCTTTCGCGGCGACAGAGGCGGGCGACGCCACCGCTCTGCCCGAAGACGGGGGCGAGGCCTATGTGCCGCCCAAGAGCAAGCGCGTGACCTATCTGCGTGGCTTTGCGGGCGAGGAAATCCAGACCGGGGACGAGGCGATTGCGGCCGCCATCGCCTTTTGCGAGCAGAACGGGGTCGGCCACGGCACCTTGAAATACCGCCTGCGGGACTGGGGCCTGTCGCGGCAGCGCTATTGGGGCTGCCCGATTCCGGTTGTCCATTGCGATGCCTGTGGCGTGGTGCCGGAAAAGAAGGAAAACCTGCCGATCGCGCTGCCCGACGATGTGTCTCTGGACACGCCGGGCAACCCGCTGGACCGGCATCCGACCTGGCGGGACGTGCCTTGCCCGTCTTGCGGTGCGCCCGCGAAACGCGAAACCGACACGATGGACACGTTCGTCGATTCCTCGTGGTATTTCGCGCGCTTCACCGCGCCGCGCGCCGAGACGCCGACGGTGGCCGAAGACGCCGCCTATTGGATGAATGTGGACCAGTATATCGGCGGGATCGAGCACGCGATTCTCCACCTGCTGTATTCTCGCTTCTTCGCCCGCGCGATGCATATCTGCGGGCATCTGCCAGAGAAAAGCGTGGAACCCTTCAACGCCTTGTTCACTCAGGGCATGGTGACCCACGCGATCTACGAGACGGTTAAATGGGACCACTCCGGCGACGGGGACCTGACGAAATCGACAGGTCGTCCCGTGTACCTCTATCCTGAAGAGGTCATAACGTTTCCCGTCGACGGAAAGACGGAAGCCCTGCAAAAGGCCTTTGTGGAGTCTCGGGGCATAGATGCCAACGATGTGGCGAGTCTCCAGGCGCTTTGGCAAGAGGTCGACGCGATTGGTCCCGACAAGCAGCGCGTGAACATTATTCCGTCCGCCAAGATGTCAAAGTCCAAGAACAACGTGGTGGACCCGGTCAGCATCATCGATGCTTTTGGCGCGGACACGGCCAGGTGGTTTGTGTTGTCCGATTCGCCACCCGAACGGGATGTGGAATGGACCGCCTCGGGGGCGGAGGCTGCGTTCCGCTTCCTCTCGCGTGTCCATCGCCTGTGCTCCGAGATTGCGGCGGGCGACGAAGCGGGCACCGAGGCGGCGGATCACGAACTGACTCGCGCCATGCACCGCGCGATCTACGATGTGACGTTGGGAATCGACTCCTTCGGGTTCAACGCGGCGATTGCCAAGATCTATGCTTTTGCCAACGTCTTGCAGAAATCCGCCGCGGGGACTCAGGCCAAGCGTCAGGCGGCGCGGAGCCTTGCCCAGTTGATGGCGCCGATGACGCCCCATCTGGCTGAGGAATGCTGGGCCATGCTAGGCGGCGAGGGTCTGGTCGCGCAAGCCCCCTGGCCGGTCGCGGACGAGGCGATGCTGGTCGAGGATACCGTGACCCTGCCGATCCAGATCAACGGCAAGCGCCGGTCCGAACTGACCGTGGCCAAGGATCTATCCAAGGAAGAGGTTGAAAAGCTGGTTCTGGCCGACAATGCTGTGAAGAAGGCGCTGGATGGCGGGGCGCCCAAGAAGCTGATCGTCGTACCGGGCAGAATCGTGAATGTGGTGCTTTAACGCGGATCGAGTCGCAACAGGGGCGGCCCGCAGCGGGCGCGGGGCGGCGGGTCTTGTCGGCGTGTGCCGCAGGATCTTGGCGGGTGCGCCCTTGCGGCGGCTCCGCTTTGTGCTGCCCGTGCTGTTGCTGGGCTGCGGGTTCACCCCGGTTTATGGCCCATCGGGCGCGGCCACCGGGCTGAACGGACAGATCATGGCGGCGGACCCGTCGGATCGCGATGGCTTTGTCTTTGTTGCGCGCCTGGAGGATCGGCTGGGTCTGCCCAACGGCGCGCCCTACCTGCTGGAATACAAGATCAAGACCGACCGTCAGGGCGTCGGCATCACGCCAGACGGTGCAACCACCCGGTTCAACGTGCTTGGGCGCATCGACTATACCCTGAAGGATCGCGCGACAGAGCAACTGCTCGCCTCTGGCAAGGTCGAGAATTTCACCGGCTTTTCCGCCACCGGCTCCATCGTCGGGACGATCTCCGCAACCGAGGACGCGTCCAAGCGGTTGATGATCATCCTCGCGGACCAATTGGTGTCAGAGCTGATCGTGACGGCGCCGGACTGGCGGCCATGAAACTGTCGCCCCGCGACGCGGCGCGGCATTTTTCCAAGCCTGATCCCAAATCCGCCGCGACGCTGATCTACGGCGCGGATGCGATGCGCGTGGCCCTTAAACGGCAGGAGCTGGTCACCGCTCTGGTGGGCCCGACCGGCGCGGATGAGATGCGGTTCTCCCGGATCACCGCCGCCGAATTGCGCAAGGATGGCGCGCTTCTTAGCGATGCGATGCGGGCGCAAAGCTTCTTTCCCGGCCCGCGCGCCGTGTTGCTGGAGGATGCCGGGGACGGTCTGGCAAAGGTCATTTCCGCCGCCCTAAACGATTGGCAGGCAGGCGACGCGCATGTCATCGTCACCGCTGGATCGCTGAATGCACGGTCGGCGTTGCGCAAACATTTCGAGGGGATGCGCGGCGGCTTTGCCATTGCGCTGTACAACGATCCGCCCAGCCGCGAAGAGCTGGAAGCAGAACTGGCGCGGGCGGGGCTGAAGACCGTCGACCGCGAGGCGATGACCGATCTGACCACCCTGTCGCGGCTGCTCGATCCCGGCGATCTGCGCCAAACGCTGGAAAAGCTGTCGCTCTACAAGCTGGACGATCCCAGCCCCGTTTCTCCGGACGATGTGGCCGCCTGCGCCCCCGCCACGACTGAGGCGGTGCTGGACGACGTGCTGGATATCGTCGCCGAATCGCGCACCAAGGAGATTGGGCCGATCATGCAAAAGCTCGAAGGGCAGGGGGTGCAGCCGGTGGGTCTGGTCATCGGCGCCACCCGGCATTTTCGAACGCTTTATGCAGCTGCCTCCGATCCGGGTGGGGTGGGGGCTGGCATCGCGCGGGCGCGCCCGCCGGTCTTTGGGCCGCGGCGGACCCGGATGCAACGGCAGGCGGAAACCTGGGGCGCGGTGCGGCTCGCCGGGGCGCTGCAGATGCTGACCGACACCGATCTGCAGCTTAGATCCGCCGGTCAGCGCGCGCCCGCCATGGCGCTGGTCGAACGGATGCTGATCAGGTTGTCGATGCTGGGCGCGGCGCGCCGCTAGGCGGCCGGTCCCGGCATTCGGTCCATGAGTGCCGCGTGCAGCGCGGGCGGGGCGGCCAACGCGTTGGGGCTTTTGCCTGTGGGCGAGTTGAACCGCAGCGGCGCGCCGGTGGCATCCGACACGACCGCGCCCGCCTCCTCGGCGATCAGAGTGCCGGCGGCCACGTCCCAATCCCAGGTCGGGCGGAAGGTCAGCATCGCGTCGAATCGCCCCTCGGCCACGAGGCACAGGCGATAGGCCAGCGACGGGCGGAAATTCCGCTTCATCTGGGGCACCGCGCCGCGCCAATGCCGAGGCTCCAGCACGGGTTTGGGGGCCAGAACCTGCGCCCCCTCGACATCCACGCGGTTCCCGGTCTGGATCGCGGCACCGTTTAGCGTGGCGCCCTTGCCCAGCGCTGCGGCATAAAGCTTGTCGCGCTGCGGCAGGTAGACGACCCCGGCGACGGGCCGCCCCTGCGTGACCACGGCAATGGAAATCGCCCATGTTTCCTGGCCATCCACATAGGCGCGGGTCCCGTCAATCGGATCGACGATGAACAAGGTGTCGGCGCCAAGCCGCGCCGGGTCATCCTCTGATTCCTCGCTCAGCCAACCGTAGCCGGGCCGCGCTGCGGTCAGGCGTTCCTGCAGCAAGGCGTTGACCGCAAGATCGCCCTCGCTGACTGGCCCGGCGTCCTCGTCCTTCTGGCAGACGGTCTGGTTGGTCCGCCAGAAGCGGGACGCCACGTCTCCGGCCGCGCGGGATGCCTCGATCAGCAGGTCAAGGTCACGCACCGGCAAGCGTCAGCCCTTCGACGAGCAGCGACGGCACGCGGCGGCTCAGATGCGGCCGCGCGTCATTCGCGGGCACGATCCGGCGCAGCATGTCGTGCAGGTTGCCCGCGATGGTGCATTCGTTGACGGGATAGGTGATCTCGCCATTCTCCACCCAGAACCCGCTTGCGCCGCGGGAATAATCCCCGGTGGTGGCGTTGATCGACGAGCCGATCAGCGAGGTGATCAGCAGGCCCGTTCCCATATCGGCCAGCAGCGCCGCGCGGCTTGCGGTGCCCTGGGTCAGGGTGAAATTGTGCACGCTGGGCGAGGGCGGCTGGCTGGTCATGCGCGAGGCGTTGGCCGTGCTGGGCAGGCCCAGTTTGCGCCCCGTCGCCAGATCGAGAACCCAGCCCTGCAGCACCCCGTCCGCAACCAGATGGCGCGCTTTCGTCGGCAGGCCTTCGTCATCAAAGGGGCGGGAGCCGGAGGCGCGGGCGCGCAGCGGATCCTCGACCAGCGACAGGTCGGTCGGCAGCACCTGTTCGCCCAGCGCATCCCGCAACCAGGAGGCGCCGCGTGCGATCGAGGTGCCGTTGATCGCCGACACAAGATGCCCGATCAGACCCGCGGAAATCCGTTCGTCATACAGCACAGGGTAAGCGCCCGTGGGGGGCTTGCGGGCGCCCGAACGGGCGGCGGCGCGCTCTCCGGCCAGGCGGCCCACCTCTTCCGGGGACGGCATGTCGGCGGCGAAGATACGCGCTTCATAGGCCCCGTCCCGTTCCATCCCGGTGCCGGTTCCGGTGATCGCGGTGCAGGACAGACCATGCCCCGTCATCGCAAGCCCGGCGGAAAACCCGTTGGTCGCGGCCATGTGCATGGCGCGGCGGTAGAACCCGGTTCCGGCACCGTCGCATTGGTCGATCCCGGGCATGGCAAGCGCCGCCGCTTCGGCGCGCGCGGCGATATCCTCCAGCTCGGCGGGGCTCGGCTCGGGCGCGGGATCGGCGATCTCTAGCGCGGTCGCATCGAGGGTCTTCGACAGCTCGGCAGGATCGGCGAGGCCGATGTAAGGATCCTCGGGCGCCTCGCGCGCCATGGCGACGGCCCTGTCCGCCAGCGCGGCAATCGTCGTGTCCGAAACGTCAGAGGCAGAGACATTGGCCTGCCGCTGGCCGATCAGAACGCGCAGGCCTATGTCGATCCCCTCGGACCGCTCGGCTTGCTCCAACGCGCCGCCGCGCACGTCGATCGACAGCGAGGTCGATTCCACCGCCATCGCATCCGCGACATCGGCGCCGGCCTTCCTTGCGGCATCGAGCAGACGGTCGGTGAGGGTTTGCAGGCGCTCTGTCATCGGTGCGGATCCTTTGGTGCAACCTTTGGTGACCTAATCCGGCGGCGCGCTTATCGCAAGGCGTCGGGGTGCGATAGACCGGCGCAGCCGGTCACTGGCTCAGTTCGGCGACGATTGCCTGCGCCGCGGCCCTTGGATCGGGCGCCTGATGGATCGGCCGTCCGATCACAAGATGATCGGCCCCCGCCGCGACGGCGTCTGCCGGAGTCATCACGCGTTTCTGGTCGCCCTTGTCCGCGTTTGCGGGGCGTATGCCGGGGGTCACGATCAGCCGGCCGGCTGCCTTTGGCAGGGCGCGGATCGCGGCGATTTCATGGGCCGAGGCGATGACGCCATCGGCCCCCGCCGCGAAGGCCCGCGCGGCGCGGTCGCACACAATCTCTGCCACATCGCCTTCGCGGATCAGCGCGTCATCCAGATCGCCCCGATCGTAAGAGGTCAGCACCGTCACCGCCAGGATCTTCAGATCCGTCCCGGCGGCGCCTTCCTTTGCGGCGGCCACGACGGCGGGATCGCCCTGCACCGTCAGGAAATCCAGATCGAACTGCGCCAAACCGCGCACCGCCGCCTCGATCGTCGCAGAGATGTCGAACAGCTTCATGTCGAGAAAGATGCGCTTGCCATGCTCTTGCTTGAGTTCATTGGCCAAGGCAAGCCCGCCGCCGGTCAGCATCCCCAGCCCGATCTTGTAGAACGACACGGCATCGCCCAGCCGTTCCGCCATCTTCAGCCCGTCCAGAGCGTTCGGCACATCAAGGGCGAGGATCAGTCGGTCATCAAATGCGGGCATGGCGCGGGTTCCTGTGGTTGGATCCGCGCCTGTCTTTCGCCTTGGGCGGGCGACGTCAAGCCGTCAGCGCCGTTGCCAGCCGGATCGCGTCGCGCGTCAGCCGCTCTTCCAGTGGCGCGGTGCCGTGCAAAGGCTGGCTGGTCCGCATCTGGAGCGTTCGCGCCGGAGCCCCTTGCCCGGGCAGGACGACAAGCGCCACCGCGGCCTCCACCCGTCCGAAATCGGCGTCATAGGCCATCCCGGTCACGCAGCTTTCAAGCACCTGCATGGCGCGTCTCCTTGATCTTGACCTGTGCCGAGGCGATCAGCGCCGACCGGATCTGGCGATGCCCCCAACACGCGTGGCCGGGGGCCGAGACGGTCAGAACCCGCGGGCCATTCCGGCCGGGCAGCGACACCTGCCCCTCGAACCGGCGTTCGAGAGGGTCGAAAACGACCCGGGTCACTCCTGCAATTCTCTGCATCAAAATCGCTCCTATCTCGTGGGCGCGAAGAGCCCTGCTACAAGATAGTCGATTGTGACCGCCCACTGGTTTCAAAATAGTTTCAATTTTCCGACATCGCGTTTTCCGGTTGCCTCTTGAACGGGCATGTTGCGGTCGCCACATCTTTACCAAGGCCAAGATCGGGGCGTGCCAGTTTCTGGGCGATCCGTAAAAGGCGCTTATCGAAGGAGAGACCGATGAACATGGAAAAGTTCACGGAGCGGTCGCGTGGGTTCCTGCAAGCCGCTCAAACCATCGCAATGCGCGAAAACCATCAGGCGCTGGTGCCGGAGCATCTGCTGAAGGCGCTGATGGACGATGACCAGGGGCTTGCCTCTAATCTGATCAAAAGCGCGGGCGGATCCCCCGAACGGGTGGTCGAGGCGGTCGATATCGCCGTCGCCAAGCTGCCGAAGATTTCCGGCGACGCGGGCCAGACCTATCTGGATCGCCAGACCGCCAAAGTGCTGGACGAGGCCGAGAAGATCGCCAAGAAAGCGGGCGATTCCTTTGTTCCGGTCGAGCGGATCCTGATGGCTCTGTCTATGGTCAAGTCGAAGGCCAAGGACGCGCTGGACGCGGGCACTGTGTCTGCGCAATCGCTGAATTCCGCGATCAACGACGTCCGCAAGGGCCGCACCGCCGACAGCGCGAGCGCCGAGGAAAGCTATGACGCGCTGAAAAAATACGCCCGCGACCTGACCGAAGCGGCGCGCGAGGGCAAGATCGACCCGATCATCGG
>CAYGRI010000034.1:0-2385 GCA_964352155.1 uncultured Maritimibacter sp.
CGCCCGGGCCGGTCTGCGCGAGCCCGAGAAACCCATCGGCAACTATCTCTTTGCCGGTCCCACCGGCGTGGGCAAGACCGAGGTCGCCAAACAGCTCTCCATGACGCTGGGTGTGGAACTTCTGCGCTTCGACATGTCGGAATATATGGAGAAACACGCCGTATCGCGTCTCATCGGCGCGCCTCCGGGCTATGTCGGGTTCGATCAGGGCGGTCTTTTGACCGACGGGGTCGATCAGCATCCCCATTGCGTCCTGCTGCTCGACGAGATCGAAAAGGCGCATCCAGATGTCTACAACATCCTGTTGCAGGTGATGGACCACGGCAGACTGACCGACCACAACGGGCGTCAGGTGGATTTCCGCAATGTGATCCTGATCATGACGACCAATGCGGGCGCCGCGGAACAGGCGAAAGAGGCTATGGGCTTTGGCCGCGACCGGCGCGAGGGCGAGGATCAGGCCGCCATCGAACGTCAGTTCACGCCGGAATTCCGCAACCGTCTGGACGCGGTGATTTCCTTCGCGCCGCTGTCGAAGGATGTCATCCTGCAGGTCGTCGAGAAGTTCGTGCTGCAACTCGAGGCGCAGCTGCTGGACCGGAACGTCACGATCGAGCTGACCAAGCCGGCCGCCGAATGGCTGGGTGAGAAGGGCTATGACGACAAGATGGGCGCGCGTCCGCTGGGCCGCGTGATCCAGGAGAGCATCAAGAAGCCTTTGGCCGAGGAACTACTGTTCGGCAAACTGGCGAAGGGTGGGATCGTCAAGGTCGGTGTGAAGGAGGGCAAGATCGATCTGCGGATCGAGGAAGCCAAGCCGCCACGTCTTTCGAGCAAGAAGCCACCGCTCCTGACGGCTGACTGATCAGTTCGCAAAACTACAGAATGGCCTTGGGAGTCCGGGGCCATTTTCTTGTGTGGAGCGCATTCGGACAGACATCAGTCAGATGAGACCGCTGTTTGGGCAGTCGCCGAAGATGACCCGGGTTTGGGGGCATAGCCTCGAAGGCGCAGAGCCCCGCTGGCGGTGGCAATAGCAGTCGCCGCGACAGGCCCGCCCGCAGAAGCCGTTTACCCTATTTCTCCGTCAGTTTCAGCTCGATACGACGATTCTGGGCACGGGCCTCGGGCGAGGTTCCGGGCGCAATCGGCTGGTATTCTCCAAAGCCCGTCGCCGCCAGCCGCCGCGGGTCGAACTGCAATTCGTCGATCATGAACCGCACCACGGAAAGCGCTCGCGCCTGGCTAAGCTCCCAGTTGTCCGCATAGGTGCCACCGGGACGGATCGGCGCGTTGTCGGTATGGCCATCCACGCGCAACACCCAATCTATGCTGCCCGGAATCTGATCCGAGACGTCTTGCAGGATCCGGACCACTTCGGCGATGTCATCCTGACCGCTCTCGGACAGTTCTGCCGCACCAACCTCAAACAACACCTCCGAGGAAAAGACGAAGCGGTCCCCCTCTACCCGAACGCCGTCCCGCCCGCGCAGCAGCGCGGAAAGCTGGCCAAAGAAGTCTGACCGGTAATTCTCCAGCTCCTCGTTCCGCAGCTCCAACTCTCGCCGCAGCTTTTCCTCTGCATCGGCGCGGGCCTGCTCCGCCTCGGCGCGCAACCGCTCTTCCTGAGCCGTCTTGGCCAGCGCCGCATTCAACTGCCGGCCCAGCGCCTGGATCTGCACATCCGCAAGCGCGTCTTCTTCGCGGGCCACGTTGATCAGCCCCTGCAGCGTCGCCAGTTCCCGCCGCATCACCTCGATCTGCTGGTTCAGCAGCGCAATCTCGCGCTGCCCCTCCGCCGCCACTGCCTCCACTTCGCCAAGCTGGGCATTCGCCTGCGACAGAAGGATTTCCTGTTGCTCCGCCTGGCTCAGCGCCGCCCGCTCCGCGGCGACCTTTGCCGCAAGCGCGGCGGCAAGTTGCGTGCGCAGATCCTCCTCGCTCGTCTCGACGGAATCCCGCAGCGAGGTCAGTTCAGCCTCGCCTTCCGCAAGCGCCGCCTCTGCCTCGGACTGCGCCGCCAGAGCTGCCGCCAGTTTCGCATTCAGATCCTCGCTGGTCACTCGTGCCGCTGCCAACAGGGTAAGAGTCTCTTCCGCCTCTTTGCGCCGCGCCTCAAGCTGCAATGCCATGGCCGTCATTTCAGCCGTCGCGTCCTCAAGCTCGGCCCGCAGCCGTGCCGCGGCTGCCGCATCCGCGAGGCGCTTGGCTTCCTCGGCCGTCAAAGCCGTTTCCAAGTCTTCCAGCCGCGCGCGCAACCGCTCCGCCGCCGCGGCCTCTGCCAGCCGGGCTTCTTCGGCGGCGGTCAGATCCAGCTGCGTCCCGTCAAGCCGGCCCTGAAGTTCCATCACGAATGCCTGCGCCGCAAGCCGCGCCGCTTCTTCC
>CAYGRI010000034.1:2395-9225 GCA_964352155.1 uncultured Maritimibacter sp.
CTTGGAAAGCTCGGCCTCGGCCTCGGCAAGTCGGCGGCGCATTTCCTCCAGCGCGGCCTGTTCGGCCAGACGCTGCGCATCCACCACGCTGACATCGTCCAGAAGGCTCTCCATCGACCGCTGCAATTCCTCGGCGGCGGCAAGCTGGGCCAGCCGCTCCGCCTCGGTTTCCGTCAAGGTTTCCTCGACCTGCGCCAATCGCGCGCGCAGGGATTCCAGCGCAGCCGCATCCGCAAGCCGCGCCGCTTCCGCGGCGGACAGGTCCGTTTCCAGCCCGGCCAATTGCAAACGCAACGCCTCGGCCGCCGCCGCTTCGGCAAGCTTGGCCTGCTCCTCATCGGTCAGACTTGTTTGCAGCTCGGACACCCGCGCCTGCAAGGCCGCGACCGTCGCCGCCTCGGCGAGCCGGCGTTGTTCTTCCTCGCTCAAGGAGGTTTCCAGCGTCGCCAACCGTGCGCGCAAGGCCGCGACCGTTGCCGCCTCTGCCAGACGCGCCTGTTCCTCGGCTGAGAGCGAGGTGACCGTCTTGTCAAGCTGCTCCTGCAACGCGGCGACCGTCGCCGCCTCGGCGAGCCCACGTTGTTCCTCCTCGCTCAGGGATGTCTCCAGCGACGCCACCCGTTCGCGCAGTGCGGCAATCGTCGCGGCCTCGGCCAGACGGGTCTGTTCAGCCACGGACAGATCCGTTTCCATCCCCTCCAACTGCAATTGAAGCGCCGCGACCCGGGCGGATTCCTCCAGCCGCGCGCGCTCTTCGTCAGACAGATCGGTCTCTAGCGCGGCGACCCTTTGCTGCAAGCTGGCGACCGTTGCCGCCTCGGCCAGGCGCGCGCGCTCTGTCTCGGACAGTTCCGTGTCAAGACCGGCGAGACGGGTCCGCAAAACCTCAACCGCCGCCGCTTCGGCCAGCCGGGCGGCCTCGGCTTCGGTCAATGCGGCTTCCACACCGGTCAGCTCGGTTTCAAGGCGCTCTGTCTGCGCCTGTTCCGCCGCAAGCGACGCATTCGCCGCGCTCAACTGTTCCTGCAACTGGCGGACCAGATCGAGGGCGCCGATCCGGGCATCGGCCTCATCGAGAAACTCGGCCTGCAGCGAAAGAAGGCGCTCCGTCACATTCTCTGCCCGGGTGACAGCGGCATCCCGCGCCGCGCGCATTTCGGCAAGGTCGGCCTGCAATTCCGCCAGCCGCTGCGTGAGGCCGGCGTTCACCCCTTCAGCCGCGCGCAGCTCGGCAAGCTGCAATTGCAACGCCTGCAACCGATCCGACAGGGTCGCTGCCTCTTCCGAGGTTCGGTCGCGGGCCGCTTCGGCGGCGGCCAGCTCTGCCTGAAGCGCCGCCAATTGCCGGGACAGATCGGCGTTTTCCTCCGCCGTGCCCCGGGTTTCTGCCAATTCCGCCTGCAGGCGCGCCAACTGGGTCGACAGCGCCTCGGTACGCCGGGACTCTTCCGCACGCGCGATCTCTGCGTCGGACGCTTCGGCCTGCAAAGCGGCGACTTGTTCGGCCAGCGTCGCGTTCTCGGCCTCCGTTGCGCGCAACTCCGCAAGCTGCGCCTGCAACCGCACCAGATCGGAGGTGAGCCCATCCGCCGCCGTCCGGCTTTCGGTCAGTTCCGTGTCCATCGCGGCCAGCGCAGCGTCGAGCCGGGCAATCCGGGCGTTCAATGTCTCGTTCTCGGTCTCGGCGGCGCTGCGGCTTTCGGTTTCTTCGGTCAAACGCGCCCGAAGATCGGCCAGAAGCGCCAGCGTGTCGGTCTGCTCCGTCTCGGCGGCGGTCAGACTGGCGCTGAGGGCAAGGATCTGTTCGCCCAGATCCGCCGCCTCGTCCCGCGTCGCAGCCAGCTCTGCTGTTTCCTCGGCCAGCGCGGATTGCAACAGCGCAAGGCGGCCGGCCAGCTCGGTTTCGGCGTCCTGCGAGGTCTCGAGCGCGGCCAAAGCCTCCGCCAGCGAGGCCTCGCGATCAGAGACGCGGCTGCGCAGATCGCTGATCAAGGCGTCCAGCGCTTCGCGGCGGGCGGCGGCCAGGCGGGCGGCCTCTGCCTGGGCGTCAATCTCGTCGCGCGCCTGCGCCAGCGACAGAGTCAGCGCCTCTTGCTGGGTCAGCAGCGCCGCGTTATCGTCCTGCGCGGCGTCAAGGTCGGCGGCCAGGGCTACCCCTTCGGCGCGGGCCTGGTCCCGCTCGGCGATCAGAGAGGCCACCTGCTCCTCGAACGAGGCGATCCGCGTGGCCCGGATCCGCAATTCCTCGGATTGCGTAGCCGTCTGCTCCTCCAGCTGCGAGATCAGAAACGCCCGGGCGCGCAGCTCGTCGGATTGCGTCGCGGTTTCCTCTTCCAGCACGGCGATGGCGGCGGCGCGGGCCGCCAGTTCCTCTTCCTGCGCCGCCGTCCGGTTTTGCAGCGACAAGACAAGCGCAGCCTGCGCCTGTTCGAACGCGCGCGCCTGGGTCAGCGAGGAATCCAGCGCGGCCACACGGTCTTCGAGATTGGCGTTCTTCTGCTGCTCCAGCCCCAGGGCGCGGGCCAGGGCATTCACCTCGGCCGAGAGTTCGCCAAGCTCGTTTTCCTGGCCGGTGATGGTTTCCTGCAAAACGAACTGAACGATCATGAAGATCGTCAGCACGAACATCAGAACCAGCAGCAGTCCTGTCATCGCGTCGACGAAACCGGGCCAGATGTTGCCCGACACGCGGTTCGTCGATCTGCGTGACATGGCCATCGTTTATCTCCGGCCTGCGGCCTCGGCCTCGCGCGTCAGATCGCGCACGGCCTTGGTCAAAGCCGCCAGATCCGCGCGCAGATTGATCGTCGTCTCCTGGCGGCCCGCCGACATTTCTTCGAGAATCCGCAGCATCTGCACATCGATCGAGCGCAGGCGCATCCGGCTTTCGGCATCCACACCGCCACCGCCGCCCTGCGATGCCTGATTTTCCAGCGTTTCGATCAGCCGTTCCTGGCTTTCGGCGATCTGTTTCAGCGCGCCCGAGTTCACATCGTCCCGATCCATGCGCTGCACGAGGCCCTGAATCGACTCGGCCAGCGACCCCAGTCGCTCATCCACCAGCGCGCGGCTGACGTCGGATTGCGCGAACATCGCACGCATGGAATCCATCTGCTGGTCCATGTGTTCCAGAACCGCCACGACGGCATCCTGCTCGGCCGAGGTCTCTCCATCCCCCGAGGAAAAGCCAAGGCGGGTGATCGAGGACAACCACTCCTCCAGCTCGCGGTAAAACCGGTTCTGCCCATGCGCGGCGAGCAATTCCAGCAGGCCGACGACCAGCGATCCGGCCAGCCCGAGCAAGGAGGACGCAAAGGCCACGCCCATGCCGCCAAGCTGCGCCTCCAACCCGGTCATCAGGCGGTTGAACACGGCAACCCCGGTCTCGCCATCCTGCGGCGCGAGCGAGCGGATCGTGTCGACCACGGCGGGAACGGTCGTGGCAAGGCCATAGAACGTCCCCAGAAGACCCAGGAAAATCAGCAGGTTGACGATATAGCGGGTGATATCGCGGATCTCGTCGATCCGCGTCGCGACGGAATCGAGGATCGACCGTGTGGAACCGGCGCTGATCTGAGTACGCGTGTCACGCGACCGCATCAGGGCAGCGAGCGGCGCCAGCAGACGCGGCGTATGAGACGACCGTACATCCCGGGCACCCCGCGTGAACCGCACGACCCAGCGGACGGAACTGGCCAGCTGGAACACCTGCCAGAAACAGGCCAGCACACCGATCAGGAAGACAGCCGCGATGAACCCGTTCAGATAGGGGTTCGCCAGAAACACGGGTGCCACGCGCGGATAGGCGATGTAGGCGCCGAAGCCGGTCAGCCCCAGAACCATGACCATCAGAGTGATCTGACGGATAGGTTGCGAGAAGTCGGGCTCTGCCTCGCGATCCGGCTGATTCATATGCACCTTTCCTGACGCGACTTGCTGCTGCGCGAACACTAAGTGTGTTTCGCCGCGGTGCCAATAGTTTGGACGGCCCGGTTACCTTTCCGCGAGCGACCGCACCCGTTGTGCCAGCCAGCGCAGGTCGGGATCTTCGATCCCGAGTTCCTCGAGATGGGACTGCGTGTTGTACAGATACTCCGTATTCGGGCCCCGTCCACCGACGGCATGGGCAATCACCTGGGCCTGGCGTTCCAGTGACAGGTCCCTGACATATTGCGGATGATCCGTGTCTATCACGTAAACCACCGCCTCCACCTGGCGGCCATCCCTTAGGTTCAAAGGCAGAAAGCGTTCCAGATAGGCAGAAGAGATCAGCTCGCGCTCGCGCAGATAGGTCAGCGTGGCCGCGCGCTGCTTGGCTGGCACGCGAAAGCCCAGCCCTTCGCAGGTGGCGGTGTCATGCGGGTCGAGCGCCAGAACAAGCCCCGGGTCTTCCACGGTCCCGCGGTGATGGATCGACCACATGCAAAAGCTGCGCGCATAGCCCGGCAGGCTGCCCAGGGCGCGTTCGTCATAGTCAAAGCCCGGATTCCACATCAGCGATCCGTAGCCGAACACCCAAAGCGGTAAGTCTTGCATTCATATGGCCCTTGTCGGTTCAGGCTCTATAAACACGGGCTATGGTGACACGTCAAAGGGAGCTTCCATGCGTAGCCTTACCATCACCGTCGTTGCGCTTGCCCTGGCCTGGTCGGCCTATTGGTTCTATGCCGCTCGGACGGAACAATCGGCGGTCGAAGCCTGGTTCGCAGGGCGGGCCGGGTCCTCTTATGCCGACATCGCGACGCAGGGCTTCCCCAACCGTCTGGACACCAGCATCGAGGCGCCAAAGCTTTCCCTTGGTCCCGTCACATGGTCGCTGCCGCTGCTGCAACTTTTGCGGCTGAGCTATACGCCGGGGCAGTACACCCTTGCCTTCGATACGCCGCAAGTCCTTGCAGCCCGTGGGCGCGCGCTCCGCCTCGCCTCCGGCGCCGCCCGCGCCAGCGCCGTGTACGATGGCGACCGGCTGGACCGCGTGGTGCTGACCATCGAGACGCCGCGCCTGACCTCTGACGCAGGCTGGACCCTGACCGCGCCCCGGCTGCTGTTTGCCACCCGCCGCAACGAGACCGGATTCGAGGTCGGGTTCGACGCCCTTCGGATCAGCCTCGCGGGACGCACAACCGACCTGAACGCCATCGGACCGATCGTGATGGAAGATGGCGCGCCTGTGGGCGAGATCCCCCTGTCGGTGAGCGACCCGGAGGCGTTCGCCCAGATCATGACCGGGATTGGCTTGCGCGGGATCTCTGCCCCGTTCACCCTGCGGTTCGCAGGGGGTGAGATCTTCCTGAATGACACAATGCTCGGCCCGGCACCGCGCCTGCCCTAGGCGCGCGATACGTTAGCGGCAATAGGGGCCGTAGCCGTGGCGCGCCCGGTCAAAGTGGAAATGGTCCTGGTGAAAGCGGTCGGAATTGGGGCCCAGAACGGTGCCGAACGTGCCACAGGCCTTGGCATGCATGGCGCGCAGAAGCGGCCCCTGCACCTTGTCCCGCCATCCGCGCAGCACGGTCATCGCCGTCCCATCCTTGAGAAGGATCGCCGAGATGTCGATGGCATTGCCGCGCCCGTGCTCAGAGATCTTTCCGCCGGGGATGTTGTTGCGCGTCCGGCAGGCATAACTCGCCGCGACCCGCAGCCCGGCGACGCCACCGCCATGGCCGCCAACGGTGGGCTTGACGACATTCGTCACCCAGCTGCGCAGGGCCGTCGCCGTATCGCAATTGATCGTCGCGGGCGTCGACAGCGCCACACCGTCCACCGCCGTGATTCGCACCGGATTGGCCTGACCGCATCCGCGCAGCTTTGCCGGGATCGGCGGCAGGGCCTGGCCCCGAATCGCCGGATCGCCACAGACCGAGCCTTCGCGCGGGTATTTCGTCGGCTTGTTCGGCGCGTTGAAGATCGCGGCCAACAGACCCTTGGGGCGGCGTTCAGGCGTCGGCACAACCACGCGGGTCGGCGGCGCGACGGCCACCGGTGTCACGGCAGCCACCGGCTCTGGGTCGGGCTCTGGTGTCCGCGTGCGGAACACGACGCGCGGGCGGGGGATCGGAAAGGGCGACACGGCAAGGCGGGTCACGGCGACCGCCGCCAGCGGAGGCTCTTCCGCCGCCTCCTCCACAACCGGCGGGATCTCGGCGGGCGGGTCTTCGGCGCGCGCGGTGTCAGTGGCCAGAATTTCGGTTGCCGGAGTGTCGGTTGCCGAAGTGTCGGTGACCGGAACTTCAGCGGTCGGAACTTCGACGACAGGCGTCTCGGCGGCGGGACCCTCAGCGGGGGGGGCGAGCGGAACTTCGCCAACGACCGGCGCCACCGGCGCGTCTTCCTCGGGGCGCAGCATGGGGCGCACTGGCTTTGCCTCTGAGACTCCGGCGACAGGGCGCAGTTTCGGCATCATCGAGCTTTGTGGCGCTTCCGCCCCCGCGGACCCGGCGCAGAACGCTGCGGCAATCAGAAAACCCATCATTCGCAATGTCATGTCCGTTTTGTCCCTCGGCCGAAATCCGGCGCATCCGTGTCTTGCCCGGCTTCGATAATGCCGCGCCTGATGGCGCGGGTCCGGGTAAAGTAATCGAAAAGAAGATCACCGTCACCCACGCGAATTGCGCGCTGCAGGGCAAAGAGTTCCTCGGTGAAGCGACCCAGAATCTCCAGCGTCGCGTCCTTGTTTGTCAGGAACACATCGCGCCACATCGTCGGGTCGCTCGCCGCGATCCGGGTAAAGTCGCGAAAGCCCGCGGCGGAGTATTTGATCACTTCGCTGTCGGTCACCCGGCGCAGATCGTCGGCGCGAATGTCGAGGTGATGGACCCCGACCGTCACGA
>CAYGRI010000034.1:9235-25945 GCA_964352155.1 uncultured Maritimibacter sp.
GCCTATACGATGGTCGGCGACGCCGACCATCGTATAGGCGATCAGATGCGGCGCATGGCTGGTGACCGCAAGGACCAGGTCGTGACGGTCGGGGTCCATCACCTCGACATTCGCGCCGACGCCCTTCCACAGCCGGGACAACCGGTCGACGGCCTGCGGATCGCTGCCTTCGACAGGCACCAGCAGACACCAGCGATTCTCATACAGGCTGGAAAAGCCCGAATGGGGCCCGGAATGTTCCGTCCCGGCAAGCGGATGGCCCGGGATGAACTCTACACCTTCCGGAATATGCGGCGCTACGACATCCACCACATGCCGCTTGACCGAGCCCACATCGGTCACCGTGGTGCCGGACGCCAGATGCGGCCCGATCTCGGCGGCAAGCTCTGCCATGGCGCCCACAGGCACCGCCAGAACGACCAGATCGGCCCCCTGGACCGCCTCCAACGCAGTTTCCGTCACCCGGTCGCACAGCCCCAGCCCGACCGCAACGCCTCGCGTTTCGGCAGATCGCGCCGTGCCAACGACTTCCCTGGCCAGCCCATGACGTTTGATCGCAAGACCCAGCGACCCCGCAATCAAGCCAAGCCCGATCAGAGCCACACGGTCGTAGATCGCTGTCATGCTCTGGAATCCTTGAAGGCCCCGATGGCATGGGCAACCCTGCGGCACGAGGCCTCATCCCCCACGGTGATCCGCAGACAATGCGGCAGCTTGTACCCGGCGACCCGGCGCACCAGCAGCCCGGCGTCCTTCAGCCAAGCATCGCAGGCCTCGGCCTCGGCCACATCATGGAACCGGGCCAGAATGAAATTGGCGCAGGACGTGTCGGACGGCACACCGCGTTCGGCCAGCGCTTCGGCCAACCAGGCGCGCATGCGCTTGTTCTCGGCCAGGGATTTCGCCACGAAGTCGCGATCCCGCAGCGCGGCCTCTGCCGCGTCCAGCGCGGGTTGCGACAGATTGAACGGCCCCCGGACGCGGTTGAGCACATCGATCACCTCGCGCGGGCCATAGCCCCAGCCCACACGCAGCCCTCCCAGCCCGTAAAGCTTGGAAAAAGTCCGCGTCATGAACACGTTGGGCCGGCTGTCGATCAGGGAAACGCCGCCATCGTAGCCCTCGATATACTCGGCATAGGCCCCGTCGAGCACCAGCATCGCGTGGTCGGGAATGCCGTTGGCAAGGGCGGCGAGTTCATTGCCGCCGATCATCGTGCCGGTGGGATTGTTCGGATTGGCGACAAACACCAACCGCGTGCGGTCGGTACAGGCGGCCAGCAAGGTATCCACATCGGTCACCCGATCACGCTCCGCCGCCTCGACCGGGGTAGCGCCATGAGCCAGAGCGCTGATCCGGTACATGGCGAACCCATGCTCGGTGAACAACACCTCGTCGCCCGGCCCGGCATAGGCCTGACAAAGAAAGTGGATGATCTCATCCGACCCGACGCCGCATATGATCCGATCCGGGTCCAGCCCGTGGACAGAGCCGATCGCCCGCCGCAGGCTGTCATGGCTGGTCGAGGGGTAGCGATGCAGGCGCAAGGATGCGCGCCGGACCGCCTCCATCGCGGCCGGGCTCGCGCCGAACGGATTCTCGTTCGACGACAGTTTCACGACATCGTCGCGCCCTTCAATCGAGGACGCGCCGCCCTCGTAAAGCGAGATGTCCATGATGCCGGATTGCGGTTTGATACCAGACATGGCGTGTCTCCTTGAGTCGAGGTGTCATACCGAGCCGGGAAAGCCTTTACCAGCAGTGAACAAGGCGCCACGCTGCGCCATTTTGGTTGGAGAAGCAGCGGGGTCGGCAAGACTCCGCCCTCCGCGCGGCCGCAGCGGGGTCTTGCAACGACCGCGTCATGAACATATCATGAACACCATGCCAATGTCCCTTGCCCGAAAACTTGCGATCCTGTCGGACGCCGCCCGGTACGATGCCTCTTGCGCGTCCTCGGGCACGTCACGGCGGGACAGCAAGGCCGGAAAGTCGCTTGGATCGACCGAAGGGTCGGGCATATGCCACGCCTACGCCCCCGATGGCCGCTGCATCAGCCTGCTGAAGATCCTGATGACGAATTTCTGCATCTATGACTGCGTCTATTGCGTCAATCGGGTGTCCTCGAACACGCCGCGCGCGCGGTTCACCCCGGAAGAGGTCGTGTGCCTGACCATCGACTTCTACCGCCGCAACTATATCGAGGGGCTGTTCCTGTCGTCCGGCATCATCCAATCGCCCGACAAGACGATGGAGGATATGGTGCGCATCGCCCGGATACTACGCGAGCAAGAGCAGTTTCGCGGCTACATTCACCTCAAGACCATCCCCGACGCCGCGCCAGAGCTGATTGCCGAGGCCGGGCGCCATGCCGACCGGCTGTCGATCAACGTAGAGCTTCCGACCGACCAGGCGCTGGCCGCCTATGCGCCGGAAAAGAACCCGGCCACGATCAAGGACACCATGGGCGATGTGCGGACCCGGCGGGCGGCGGCGAAGGACATGTCACACAGGGGCAAGCGCCCGCCCCGCTTTGCGCCCGCAGGCCAGTCCACGCAGATGATTGTCGGGGCGGACGCCGCGACGGATCGGACGATCCTGGGAAAGTCCAACCGGCTGTACGGGGATTTCGAGCTGAAACGGGTCTATTACTCGGCCTTCTCGCCGATCCCGGATTCTTCCGCCCGACTGCCCCTGATACAACCGCCGCTGGCGCGCGAGCACCGTCTTTATCAGGCCGACTGGCTGCTGCGCTTTTACGGTTTCGCGGTCGAAGAGATCACCGCCGCGCGGCCCGACGGAAACCTGGATCTGCAGATGGACCCCAAGCTCGCCTGGGCGCTGACGCAACGCCATCTGTTCCCGGTGGATGTGCAGCGGGCCGAGCGTGAGATGCTGTTGCGCGTCCCGGGTCTGGGCACCCGCACCGTCAGCCGGATCCTGACGACCCGCCGCCACCGCACCCTGCGCTATGAGGATCTGCAACGCATGGGCGCCTCTCTGAAAAAGGCCCGCCCCTTCATCACGTTGCGCGACTGGCATCCCGGTTCGCTGACCGATTCCCACGATCTGCGGGCGCGCTTTGCCCCACCGCCGGAACAATTGTCGCTGTTCTGATGCGGATTGTGACGCTGCCCATCCTCGGAACGGCGCAGGCCTGGCGCATCGCGGCGCGCGGGCTCTTGACGGAATCCGTCCCGCCTGAAGCCATCGTCTGGCGCTTTGGCAGCGCAGCGCAGGACGACCTGTTCGGCGGCACGCCGGATCCGCAGTCCACCCCAGCCCGTCCAGGCGCCGTGACCGTGCCGAAAAGCTTTCTGAACTTGTCGGAAACGGTTGTTTGGCATCGCGATCCGGAACGCTTTGCGCGGCTCTATGCCCTGCTGTGGCGAGTGGCGGGCACCTCTGGCCTGATGTCCGACCGGGCCGATCCAGCGCTGGCACGGCTGCGCGAGATGGAAAAGAACGTGCGCCGCTGCGCCCACAAGATGAAGGCCTTCGTCCGCTTTCGCGAGCTCGGCGGCCCCGCGCCCAGACGCCGCTTTGCCGCCTGGTTCGAGCCGACGCATCACACGCTGGAGCCCACGGCGCCCTTCTTTGCCCGGCGCTTTGGCGACATGGACTGGATGATCGTGACGCCCGAGGTCACAGCCCGGTTCGACGCGGGCCACCTGAGCTTTGCCCCCGGGCGGGCGAAACCCGACCTGCCAGAGGACGCGGCAGAGGATCTGTGGGGCGTCTATTTCCGCAACATCTTCAACCCGGCGCGGCTGAAGGTGCAAGCGATGACCTCTGAAATGCCACGCAAATACTGGAAGAACCTGCCAGAGGCCCGCCACATCCCCGATCTGATCGCCGGCGCGGAAGACCGGGCGCGCGCGATGCAGGCCGCCACCCCCACCTTGCCGCCCATCCGGGCGCAGCGGATCCTGGCCCGCAACCGGACGCCAGACACAAGTGACTGACAAAAACGACAGGCCAGCGCGCAAACAAAATGGCCGCGCTGCGAGGCGCGGCCTTTGATACCGATGTCCGCCCGATCAGTTCTGGGCGTAGAATTCGATGACGAGGTTTGGTTCCATCTGCACCGCGTAGGGCACATCGCCCAGACCCGGAGTGCGCACGAAGGTCGCCTTCATCTTGGAATGGTCCGCCTCGATGTAATCGGGCACGTCGCGTTCGGGCAATTGGCTGGCTTCCAGAACCAGCGCCATTTGCTTGGACCGGTCGCGCACTTCGATGATGTCGCCTTCGGCCACGCGGTAGGACGGGATGTTCACGCGCTTGCCGTTCACGGTCACATGACCATGGTTCACGAACTGGCGGGCGGCAAAGATCGTCGGCACGAACTTGGCGCGGTACACGACAGCGTCCAGCCGGCGCTCCAGCAGGCCGATCAGGTTCTCACCGGTGTCGCCCTTGACCCGCTCTGCCTCGGCATAGATCCGGCGGAACTGCTTTTCCGTCAGGTCGCCATAGTGACCCTTGAGCTTTTGCTTGGCGCGCAGCTGGGTGCCGAAATCGGATAGCTTGCCCTTGCGGCGCTGACCGTGCTGGCCGGGGCCGTATTCGCGGCGGTTCACTGGGGATTTGGGGCGGCCCCAAATGTTCTCGCCCATACGGCGATCAAGTTTGTACTTGGCAGACGTGCGTTTGGTCACGGCTGATCTCCTTCCGATGCGCCCCCGGACAGGGGCTATGAAGGGCGTTGTCCTCCTCCCTTGCCGACCAAAGTCGACGCGGGCGACAGGCTGTCCCTTGCGGGGGCCACCAACACCAAATGAACGCCCCGGCACAAAGTACCGGAACGAACCGCGCTTATACAAGCTGGCAGGGGCCTGTCAATGGGGGCGGCTGCCGGAATGGCGCAGGATCGCGGCCTCTGACTGGCTGAGCATCCGGCGGGCAAAGGCTCCGTACAGGCTGGGGTCCTTGTCCACTCCCGGAACCGCCTGCACCAGCCGCGCCAGCTGATCTGGCGCGACGCTGTCCAGATTCATGGTCGCGGGGTGAAAGCTCTCTGCCTCCAGCCCGTTTGCAAAGACGATGGAGTGACAGTCGAGCAGCAGATGGATGTAGGTGACCTCGCGCAGCCTTCTATCCATCAGCACCGCGTGATCGTCCACCAAATCGCGCGCGGCCACCAGCACCTCGTCCGCGCCGAACAGTGCGGCGGCCTTGGGTCCCTTGACAAGCAAGCGATGCTGCGGCGAGACCAGAAGGTCTTCGCTGGGAACCCCGACACCGACCGCCCCCGCGCGGATCCGGATCGGCCGCAGCCCCGGCATGGCATGCAGCCGCGCCCCGGTGATCCGGCGATGCCCGATCCAGCGCACGGTCAGCGGGCCATCGTCGCGGGTCAGCACGCAGTCGCCTTCGCTCAGCTCCCCCGCCAGACGCGGCCCCTGCGGCGTCGAGATCCGGGTCTCCGGCGTGAAACAGATCACCGAGGGCGCTTCTGCGCCCGTCCGGTTCGGCAGCGCCGCCCCCCAGACCACATGGCTGACCCACAGGTCGCGGTTCTGCGGCGGCACCTCATCCAAGAACATGCAAAGCGGCGGGGCATCCTCTCGCTCGACCAGGGTCGCGGTGTAGCGGCGCAGCCCGTCTGTCAACGAAAACCCGTGGTTCAGGACAGGCGCGTCCTCTTGTGGCAACCGAGCCGCGATGGACCGTTCCGCCACGCGGCCAAGCAGGCGGTTTGCGGCCCGGGCGGCATGTCGGTGCAACGATTCCGTCTCGGCCGACTGCCCAAGAACCAGAACACTGCCCGGCCCGTCGATCCGCACAGCCGCTCCATGCCACTTCCAGGTCGCGCCAACGCACAGATCTTCGACCCCGCAGCGCGACAGGCCGTCAAGTTCGACCTGCGACCAAGCGACCACGAACGCGCCTCGGTAGCCCGTTTTCATGCCTGTTTACCTGCTTTTTCTTTATTATTGACAGCAGATTAACAGATGATCCGGCGCCTGTTAAGGCTTTTGCGCAAAGCCCTGCGGCATCAGAAGCGTATGCGCAACTGCACCGACCCCATGAACTGACCCTCTGGCTGCGCCTCAAACTCTGGCCCCAGCCATGTCAGCCCGTAGAAGACCGAGGCGCGGCGGCCCTGCCACAACAACCCCGCCCGTCCGCGCAATCGCGCATCGGTCAGGACATAGCCATCGGAACTGGGCAGATAGATGGAATCGGTCACATAAGCCGCATCCACCCCCAGAACCGCCGCAAATCCGCTGGTCGTACCGCGCGTGGCGCCAAAGCGATGGCCGGTCACGGGATCGCGCAGGGTCAAGGCGCCCTGTCCCACCCGCCCGAAATGCAGATCGACGCCGGCACGGATCAGGGTTTCCACCCCGGCCTGGGCCTCGACAAAGGGGCGCAGAGACAGCCGCTCGGTCATGGTCACCGGGCGCGCAACCTCCAGCCGCGCGGTAGGGTAAAGCGCGTTGGGGATCTGCCAATCCAGAACCGAACTCGCCGGAATCGGCATGCCGAACAGCTCATGCGCCGAGGTCTGGAAATCGCCGATCCGGGTCTGCGGCCCGGTCAGCACAAGGTCGGCGCCCGTCCCGATTTCAAACCCCAGACGCTGGAACTGGGTGTGCAGGCCAAACGACAGGGCGCCCACGTAGCGCCGGTCATCGGCAGCCGGACGCGCCAGGTTCGACGGAGCGATGATCTCTCCGCGGAACCGGAATTCCAGGATCTGCCCGGGCAGGTGGGGCAACTGTCCCGTCCAGTCCGGCCCGATCACCAAACTGGTCATGTAAGACCCGCTGCGCCAGCGATCCTGGCCGTCCACCAGCGCATCATTGGTAAACAGCCGCCCCCAGCCAAGCGTAGCCCGCCCCTGTGCCAGAACCGGCACAGATCCGATGTGCAGCAGCACCAGGACAGCCAACAAGATACGCCGCATCGCGACCCGATTCTCCAACATCCCCAAGACGGAGTTTACGGGCAGATCCCATGTTCTACCGATACGAGAGTCCGATCCTTGGCCGATGTGGTCTGTCGGCAACTGTCGCGGCAGGCGGTTGGTCCGACGCCCGTCGCTAGGCGGGAAACCCGCCCGTTACTCTGCCGCGCCCCTGCTGTCCTCCGACCATTTCGCGTCATAATGGGACCCGTCGCAGAACGGCTTGTTCTTCGACAAGCCGCAGCGGCACAACGAATACTTGGCACGCGACGCGCCCACCCCGTTGAATTCGGCGGCCAAAGCCACGTTCGTCACATGATAGGGCCCGTCCTTCTCGACCTCGATCCCCACGTCGCCGGTGGTCATATGCTGCGCGGGGCGCGCCCCGATGGACACCCGCAGCGCACCAGAGGGGCATGCGGCGATCACATCCAGGATGTCTTCAAGCGCTCCGTTCCCGGGCTGAATCCACGGCCGCGCCTTGGGGTCGAACACCGCCGCCGCCCGTTGCTGGCAGCGGGCCGCATGGGTGCAAAGCACCGGCGTATAGCTGACCGTGACCGCGATCCCGTCGACCTCACCCGCATAATCCAGCGCGGCGTTGCGCAGATGGCTATGGTCCGGCGCGCTGTCAAAGCCGATGCGCCCATGAGTCCCGTCACAGAACGGCTTGTTCGCCGAGGCGCCGCACCGGCACAGCGCCAGCCTTGGCTTGCCTTCCGCACCGGCGCCAACCGATCCGGTCAGCTTGGGCGGGGTCTCAACGATAAGCGGCCCATTCTCGGCCAGAGTGATCTTGGGAATGTCGGTCATGCCGTGCCTTTCTGTCTTGTGAACGCGGTATCAAGCCCGCGCGGAGAAGGTGGGGCGGTTCGGCCACCAGACCCAAAGGCTGAGCAGGATCGCAGAGGCCGATATCAGCGTCATAAGCGTGCCGGGAAAGAAGTGTACGTAGCCCGGAACATCCACGAACAGAAAGTAGCCCGCATCGATCAGCCCGCCAACCATGGCTGTCAACCAGATCGCAGTCAGATTCCCGCGCCGGATGAAATCGGCCCCTACGACCGTGACCAACCCGACCCAGAGCAGGTTGAACCCATGCTGGTTGAGAATTCCACCGACCGCCGGGTGATACTCGGCCGCCAGCACCATCGGATCGACCGCATCGGCGATGGTCGCGATGCCATCCGACGGCGCCTGCGCGATTGTCATGAAGCCCGCAAGCACGTGGACGAGCCCCCAGATCACCCAAAGACCGGCGGAGATCTTCAACACGACCATCTGTGTTTGCGTCATCAGGATATTCCTTTATCTTAAAGGGTTAGGCGCATCCACCCCGCGCCCGCGCGCACCCTTGCACCGGGGATGGTCTTGTCTGCTGCACGCCGCAGACCGCGCTATCGACAGCACAGCCACGAGGAATGGAAAGGATCAGCGCATCCGCGTTTGCCATCTCTCGGCCTAGATTGCCCCCCGCCACAAACGCACGCCAGTGGCCGAAATGCGCTGACACTGCGCGCTGATGTAGCATTGATGGAGGCGTCCGCCGTCAGCGCGGCCGATGCCATTGCCCTGACCAGCAAGAGCGCATCCCAGCAGCAGGATGACAACCGTCGCAGGTGGGCGAGATGTTCCGAATTCGACGAAGACGCCGTGCATATGGCCCGGTCATGCGGCGCTGGGGCCCCACTTTTGCAGGTTCGTGAGAAAGGAGCGAAGCTGTTCGGGATGCATCGGCCTGGCAAACCGATAGCCCTGAAGCGTCGAAACACCCAGTTCCGTCAGAATGCGTGCATGCTCTTCGGTTTCGACGCCCTCGGCGATGATTTCGATCCCCTGAGCATAGCCGATCTCGACCAGCGCACGCACCGTAACGGTCGCCGAGGGATCCGTGGTCAGCGGCATGATAAGGCGCTGATCCAGTTTCATGGCGTCTGGTTTCAGCTGCAACAGACCCACAACAGAGGCATGGCCGGAGCCGAAATCATCGACCTCGATCAGGAAGCCCCTGTCCCGGAGCAAGTCGATGTTGAAGGCAAAGACACTGGCTTGCTCTTCGACAAGCACGCTTTCCAGGACCTCAAAGGCGATCCGGGTGTCGCCGAGGTCAAATTCGTGATGAATCGTCTTGAGAAGCGGGTTTTCAAGCTGCTTGACCCCGACATTGAACGAGACCTTGGGGATCCGGAACCCTTCCCGGTTCAACTTCTGCACCGCCAGGAGACCCTTGTTATAGACGATCTCGTCGATCTCCGGCACGAGCGAAAGCTGCTCCGCCAGCGGCAAGAAAGCAAACGGCGCCAGCACACCCTGCTCGGGGTGGTTCCAACGAACCAACGCCTCCAGCCCTGCTAGTTGGCGGGTCTTGGCATCCACCTGCGGCTGGAAATAAGGCTCAAACTCCTGCTTCGCGATCGCGCGCTCGATCTCCATCGCGAAACGACGCTTGTTCTGAACGTCGCTGTGGATCTCCGGTGTGTAGATCGTCGTGGTGTTCCGGCCCTTGCTTTTTGACACATAAAGCGCGGCATCCGCCGCTACGAGGAGCTCATCATTGGCAACCAGACCATCGACCGCGGACACGACACCGAAGCTTGCACCGACGCGGCAGGTCTTGCCCTCGAACAGGATATCCTGGCGGATCTTGGCCCTGAACCGTTTGCAAAGCGCATCGCCGTCCTTTGTCGTGCTTCCGGGTTCAAGAAGAACGACGAACTCATCGCCGCCGACACGGGCGACCAGATCCCCGGCGCGGCAATTCTGTGTGAGCGCATCGCTGACATATTGAAGGACATGGTCGCCCGCTGCATGCCCATGCGTGTCGTTCACATTCTTGAAATAGTCCAAATCGACCCGAATGAGCGTGCGCGGCGCACTGCCCTGCACAACCTCTGTGTCAAGAACCTGATCCAGCCGGCGGCGATTCGGCAATCCGGTCAGGGTATCGTGGGATGCCCGGTATTCGGTCTCGCGCTGCGCCTCGGCAAGCGCCTCTTGGACTTTGCGCCGCTCGGTGACATCCGAAGAGATCGCCGCATATCTCTGGATCTTGCCGCTCTCGTCCATAATCGGTGAAACGCTGAGGGCAATCCAGTAGCGGCGCCCGCATTTGGAGACGATCTCGATTTCCTCGCGCAAGGCCTCAGATTTATTGATCTTTTTGCGCATGTCCCGCAGAACTCCGGCATCAGCCAGGGAGCCTTTCAGGATTTGACCCGGCGTCTTGCCAAAGACCTCATCCTGCGCGTAGCCGGTCAATTCGACATAGGAATGGTTGACCCAGAGAATGCGCCCGAACTTGTCAGTGACCGTGATCGCATCGCGAGACAGCTCCGCCACCGCTGCGAGTTCGCGCAACTCCTCGCTCTGCCTCTCCAACAGGACTTGCTGCTGCGCCATCTGGGCACGCGACCGAGCCAGCGCATGCGTGGGCTCAACCAGATAGCGCGCGCCAAAAACACTCATCGCAAGAAAGGGGATTAGCAGAACAGCCGCGAGGCCGACCATGATCCGGATCACCAGTTTGAGCGCCTGAGACTCTTCCGCCGCAAGCGTGGCCGCCTTTTCCCCAAGACGGACGAACAGAGGAAAGCCGGAAACGGGCGCCATGATCACATCGGGCAACACTGCCTCCAGCCGGTGCTGAAAGCGGCTGATCAGGCGCGAACCACCCGGCAATGCCGTTTCAAGAGCAAGGGACTTTTCAAGAACAACCGCGCCTTCCATGGCCCCATTGATCAAGATTGGCACCGCGATCAGCATATGGGTCTCGCCTGTCGCCGGGTTGACACGCAGACGGACACGCCCAGTACGCTCAGCGCCTGGGGCCCGGTCGGCAATCCGGCCAAACCCCTCGCGATATTCCACATCCATGAACAACTGGGTATCCCCCAGGATCCCGCCAGTGGAATAGAGTTCATCGGATTTGTAGTCGAGGATGACAGCACGGATGAGATGCGCCGTGGTGAAGGCCCGGATCTGATCGCTTACCGGCCCGGTACCGTCTGTCATGCCTGTCACCAGATCCAGAACAACCGGGACCCGCGCGAGATATTCGGCACGATCAAAGATCTCGTCCACCATGAAGGAAGCCGCATTGGCTTGCTGGTTGGCCACATCCTGGAGATGGTCAATCTGGGAAGAGCGCAGAAACGGTGCCGAGAGCCAGAACACGACAAGCGCACAAGACACCAGCGCGGCGCAATAGCCGATGATCGTAAGGACAAAGAACCGGTTTCCTAGATTGAGATAGTTCATGGAATGGCGACCCGTTCGAACCGTCTTAGCACGCCGTCCTGGCCCAAGGTGACCAGACACAGATCCGAATGGCCCAAAGCTTCATGCCCGTCCGACGTGGCCCCATCCACGGATGCGAAGGGCCGCGCATAATCCTTCAGAAGGCCCTCGACCGGTGTTTCCAGATCTTCCAATGCATCCCGAAGCGCGCGGCTTCGCAGCACGCGGCCCTCGTTCCAGCGCGGGTCCCGCTGCGCCTGCTGTATGGCGGCCCGGAGCAACAGTCCGATGTCATAGGCATTCACAAACGCGATCGGCGAGACTATGTCGCTGAATTCCGTGATATCTGGGCGAATGCGAGCGGCAGCCTCCAGCGCCTTGGCAAAATGGCTGGGTCGTTCTGCGTAACGTTCCAGCACACAGGTCCCGAGCACTCCGATTCTCAGGCGATCCCAGACGGCGGGATCGGCCTCTTCGACAAACGAGCCGCCCAGCATCCCCCAATGGCTGAAGATCGTCGGAGGCGTGCCCCAGGTGGCAAGGTAGTTCGCCGCCAATGCTGTTCCCTGCGCGCCCAGAACCGCGATGATGCAATCCGGGCGCGCCGGGGCCATGGCGGAAAGCACGGCGGAGGTCGTCGGCATCTCTGCCTCACGCCGGATGAACGCGGTATGGACCACCTTCGCACCCAGCTTCGCCGCTTGTGCCTCGATCGAGCGCGCGTTTCCGTGGCCCCAGCCGTTGTCCAGCGCAAGTATCCCCAGCTTCATGCAGCCATGTGCGACGGCCTGCCCTGCAAGAAACGGGCCCGCCTTTCTGTCGTCGACCGACACACGGAAGATGTGGTTGTCAGCGCCCACGACAAAACGCGTCAGCGTTGCACCGGCCGACCACGGCAACATCAGAACGAGGCCCTGTTCGTTTACGGTCGAGCCATGCTTGAGATAATTGGGCGAATGCATCCCGCCGATCATTGCGAGCGTCGCAGGATTCTCGGCAGCCTCGGCAATGGTGGCGGCGGTCCGCCGCAAGTTGTTGTTGTGATCGCGCAGAGCCACGAAGATGTCAGGGCCGCCAAACAATTCGGCCCCGTTGGCTAGCCCGGCCCGCAGACCCAATACCAGACTGTCAGCCAGCTCCTTGCCTTCGGTCGCGTCCACATCGAGGAACAACTGAAGCGTTTGATCCTGCACCTCAAACCCATCCGCCGACACGCCGGCCCCCAGACATACCGACAGCACAAATGCGGCAAACATCGTCTCGAATTTTTCAAGAAGTCTCGATAGGATCCGTTTCCGGTAGCTGTGAATGCCCTTGGATCCCATGTTCAATCGTGGTTCTTGACCAGTTTTCATTGCACGAATTCCTGTCGCAAAGTAATTTCGGAAGGCGAAGCCGATAGTGGTACAAGATGGTTTAACTCGCAGTGAACATCGGGCCATCGGGCCAGCGCAGATCTCACTAAAAAGGACGCTAGTTGCGAGTCTCCGTCGTCGGCGCATCTGATGTCGCAGGCCCGCGCGTCGCGGGGACCCGACCAAGGGATGCGGTCTGACCGCGATTGATGCGTTTGGTCCCGCCCAGCTCCGCGGTTGGCGCCCAAGTCTGCCCCCAGGCCGCAGACCGGATCGCACCAGCCCCTGCAGGTTTGCGCCAGGACCCGCCTTGCCAGTCAGCAGCGCCTCACCTCACAGGCCGGCGCGACTCAGGCCGAATGCTCCTGAAAGCCTGTGCAAGGACGGGTGGGCATATTTCATCGTTTCGGCGGGGTCCACGACCTTGTCAAAGCCGATGGGCCGCGCGCGGACCGGAAAAGAAGGGCCTGGTACAGTCGCGCCCTAGCCGCATTTGGAATAGCCGCAATTGCTGCAAGTCATGCATCCTTCGACCATCCGCATGTCATAGGACCCGCAAGAGGCGCAGGATTTCCCGCGATTTTGCCCCAGCGTCACCACATCGGCGGTCGGATCGGATTTCAGCCCCAGCCCTTCGCCCTCGATAAACCCGATCGAGATCAGGTGCCGTTCGATGACTCCCCCGATGGCCGCAAGGATCGAGGGGATGTATTTCCCCTGCATCCAGGCCCCACCGCGTGGATCGAACACGGCCTTCAGCTCCTCGACCACAAAGGACACGTCGCCCCCCCGCCGGAACACGGCAGAGATCATGCGGGTCAGCGCGACCGTCCAGGCGAAATGCTCCATATTCTTGGAATTGATGAAGATTTCAAACGGCCGCCGGTGGCCGGACAGGACGATATCGTTGATCGTGACATAGATCGCATGTTCGCTGTCGGGCCATTTCAGCTTGTAGGTCTGCCCCTCCAGCTGCTGCGGGCGGTCCAATGGATCGGAGATGTAGACGACGTCCCCATGCGGCTGCTGCGGCTCGGCGCCGGTCAGGGAGACGACTTCGGGCGCGGACTCCCCGAAGCGCAGCCAGGCCGAACTGACTTGCAGGACTTCGGCAAGCTCTTCTACCCTATCGAACTTTTCCAAACCCCCACTTTCAAGCTGTGAATAGGTCGCTTGTGTCATGGAAAGCGCTTCGGCCACCTGGGATTGCGTCCACCCCTTCTTCCTGCGCGCCTGCTTCAGACGTATCGCAGAGGCATCCTCACTCACACTCAAAACCGACCCCGTCACCGCATTCGGACGATAGGTCGTGCAGCCTTTGCAGCCCGTCTCGTAGGCCTCCATATAGACGTCCTTGAACGCCTCGAAATCGATATCCTCCGGGCAGTTGATCGTCTTGGAGATCGACGAATCCACCCATTTCTGTGCCGCCGCCTGCATCCGCACATGGTCCATCGGCGCCAGAGTTTGCGCATTCACGAAATAATCGGGAAACGCGGCATCGCCAAACCGCTCGCGCCACATCTGGACGGCGTAATCCACGACCTCTTCCTCGGTCTTGGTCCCGTCCTTCTGCAGCACCTTGCGGGTATAGCTATGGGCAAAGACCGGCTCGATCCCCGACGACACATTGCCGGCATAAAGGCTGATCGTCCCCGTCGGCGCGATGGAGGTCAGCAACGCATTCCGGATCCCATGCTCGGCAATGGCCGCGCGCACATCGGCGTCCATGTTGGCCAGCGCACCGCTCGCCAGAAAGGCATCGCGCTCATACAGCGGAAAAGCGCCCTTTTCGCCCGCAAGATGCGCCGAGGCCAGATAGGCGGCGCGGGCAATCCGGTGCAACCAGCGCTCCGTCTGACGCGCCGCCTCGTCAGAGCCATAGCGCAGCCCCGTCATCATCAGCGCATCCGCCAGCCCGGTGACGCCAAGCCCGATCCGCCGCTTGGCCTGCGCCTCGGCCTGCTGGGTCGGCAGCGGAAAGCGCGAGGCATCCACCACATTGTCCATCATCCGCACCGCGGTGGCGACCAGATCCTCCAACTCCGCCTCGTCCAGCGCGGCGCCCTCCGCGAACGGTTCCCGCACCAGGCGCGACAGGTTGATCGATCCAAGCAGGCAGGCCCCGTAGGGCGGCAAAGGCTGCTCGCCACAGGGATTCGTCGCCGCGATCGTCTCGCAATAGGCCAGGTTGTTCATCTGGTTGATCCGGTCGATGAAGATCACGCCCGGCTCGGCATAGTCATAGGTCGACCGCATGATCCGGTTCCACAGATCCCGCGCCTGGACCGTGCGATACACCTTGCCGCCAAAGACCAGATCCCAGGACCCACCGGCCTTCACCGCCTCCATGAAAGGATCGGTCACCAGCACCGAGACGTTGAAGTTCCGCAGCCGGGCCGCATCGGATTTGGCGGTGATGAAATCCTCGATATCCGGGTGATCGCAGCGCATGGTCGCCATCATCGCGCCCCGCCGCGACCCGGCGGACATGATCGTCCGGCACATCGCATCCCAGACATCCATGAAACTCAAGGGCCCCGAGGCATCGGCGGCCACGCCCTTCACATCCGCCCCCTTCGGCCGGATCGTCGAAAAATCGTAGCCGATGCCGCCGCCCTGCTGCATCGTCAGCGCCGCTTCCTTCAGCCCGTCAAAGATCCCGCCCATCGTGTCGGGGATCGTCCCCATGACAAAGCAATTGAACAGCGTAACCGCCCGCCCTGTCCCGGCCCCTGCCGTGATCCGTCCTGCCGGCAGAAAGCGAAAATCCTCCAGCGCGGCATAAAACCGCGGCTCCCAGACATCCGGTTCGGCCTCAACCGCGGCGGTGGCCCGGGCGATTCGCCGCCAGGTATCCTCGACACTCAGGTCCACCGGCGTGCCATCGGCCTCTTTCAGCCGGTATTTCATGTCCCAGATCTGCTCGGCGATCGGAGCGGTGAAGCGCGTCATCAGGTGATTCCTTCTGGCCGGAGGCTCTGGAACTTAGCTCAAACCGGCCACGATATCCACAAGCAGTTGAAGATGACGATAGCCAACCTAGCATATATGGTAGGCGCAAAGGGGGATTCGATGTCGGGTTTCGTGAACATTCTCAAACTGTCCGTCGGCACCGAAAGCGTCGAGGGCTTGGCCCGGTGGCAAACCAATCCGCGCGCCCAGGGGGCGGACGGTCTGCCGCGCCATGTGACCCGGATGTGGCCGAAACGCGCCCCCGAGATCGAAGGCAAAGGCAGCATCTACTGGGTGATCAAGGGCGCCGTCCTGTGTCGCCAGAGAATCCTGCGCCTGGACGAGATCACACGCGACGACGGGATCCGCCGCTGCGCCATGGTTCTGGATCCGACCCTCGTCGCCGTCGCCGCCACTCCCAAGCGCCCGTTCCAGGGCTGGCGCTATCTCGATCCGGCAGAGTCGCCGCCGGATTTGTCGGCGCCGCGCAAGAACGAAGAGGCACTTCCCCCAGAGCTTAGCGCCGCGCTTGCCGAGATCGGCGTGATCTAGGGCCAGTGGCGATTTCAGGGTCAGCCTATCATCAGTGCCAACGCTTTGCGGGGCTCGCCGAACGCAACACGCGCCAGCCGCACCCTCCCGACTAACGTCACCCGGCCGCGCGCCTCAGCGTCCCAGGCCCAGCGCTGCCAGCATGGCGCCCAAGGTGGCACGCTCGGGCGTGCTCCAAGTTGCTTTGCGCGACTTGAACAGCGTCGCCTGGCTGCGATGCAACGGCCCTTCGCCGAGGATCTTCAGATGGTTCGCCCGCAGCGTCTCGCCCGTCGAGGTGATGTCGGCAATCGCCTCGGCGGTCAGGTTCTTGACCGTCCCCTCGGTGGCGCCCTGACTGTCGACCAGCAGATAATCCGCCACCCCGTGTTCGCGCAGATAATCCCGCACCAGCCGATGGTATTTCGTCGCGATCCGCAGCCTGTGCCCGGTGCGCCGCCGGAACGCCGCCGCGACAGCATCCAGATCGTCCAGCGTGTCCACATCGACCCAACCCTTCGGCACCGCCAGCACAAGATCCGCATGCCCAAAGCCCAGCGGGGCCAGTTCGGCCACGCTCTGGTCCCAATGCGCCAGCTTTTCGCGCACCAGATCGGTGCCCGTCACGCCCATGTGGATGCGGCCCGCCGCAAGCTCCCGCGGGATCTCGCCCGCCGACAGCAGCACAAGATCCACCCCGTCGACCCCGTCCACGCG
>CAYGRI010000035.1:0-25768 GCA_964352155.1 uncultured Maritimibacter sp.
TCCCAGACCTGCACCCCCTCAACCGTGAGCGGGGCGTTCAGCTTGGCTGGGCATTCCGGACACGGTCCGACGCAAGCTGCGCAGTAATTATCGCCCCCGCCGAACTGCCAGTCGGCGAGAGCGATCAGGCGTTTTTTTCCGATTCCAACAGCAGCGCCCTGGAAACGACCCGCTCCTGAAACGCCTCGAAGATCGGCCAGATTTCGAGAAAGGCATCGATGTTGTCCGGCGTCGGAGGCAGGACCTCGCCCTCTTCATCGCCGACGCCCTCCCACTCCAGGATCACGATCCGGCCCAGCGCCTGCGCAAAGACGAAGCCCCGGTCCTCGTCCCTGGCTTCTTCCGGCACCGCTTGAACAGCCGGATCAGCGCGCGCCTGAACCATGATCGCTGTGGTCAGTGCGCAGCATTTCAGGCGGACGCCAGGAACCAGGTCGATCCATTTCGGCTCCTTCGAAAGGTTCAGCTTCAACATGATCAATAAACCTCAACATCGTTGGTCAGCACGACCGAGAACATAGGCCCGCCCGCGTCGTCCTGGGCCGCCATCCAATCGAAGGTGGCCTGGACGCCCTGTGGTCCGTTCACCTCAATGCGAGGCCGAGGCAGATAAACCTTGTGAGCCGTGAAGGTGATCGCCTCGCCGGTCGCCAGGCTATATGAAAACGCCAGCTCGCAGGGATCACCTGAAACCGCCTGATCAAGCAAAACGTTGTCGGCGAACCGGACCTCCATGCTCCCAGACAGCCGCGCCATCGACGGATCGGCCCCATCGATGAACCCGTCGCCGCGAATGACCTCGATCCGGTCCAGATTGTTCGCGTAGGTGATCTGCGTCGACACCACGTTGCCCAGCGCAGTCCCGTCGCGGGAGACCGCGCCGTTGAAGTGACCAAATCGGGTCAGATCGATCGCATCGAGTGCCCCCGCGACCGACGCCGCCGCGTTCGTTTCAGACTGCGCGACCAGACCGGCCGTCATGCTCAGCAAGCCGGAGCGCTGCATGGTCCAGGACAGCTGATCCACGACGACACCGGCATACATGGCATAGCGCGGGATTTCAGGCAGACCGACCTCGATCGCCATCGAAGGCAAGGTCCAGCCGCCGGAAGTGAAGGTGTGCGTCCATGGATCAGCGATGCCCGCCACGGCTGGCTGACCGAGCGCCCCCTTCAGCCAAAAGCCGATCGCGCGCGCATCGATCGGAATGACCACATCACCGTCCGCGGTGAAGGCATCCTTGACCGGCGCGAGCGGATCACGCCCATAGCCCAAGAGCTCGGATTCGAGCAGAGGCTGCTCGGCACTCAGAGAACTGGTGGCAAACGGCATCTTGGAAAAGCCGGTGACCGGCGGTGTCCCGTAAACGGATTCGAAGGCGAGCGCCATCTGCGCCCGCGCCCCCTGAGCGCGTGACATGGTCGGGTTTCCTTTCAGGTTTCAGAGAAGTGGGTCGGACGTGCCGTAGAACAGCACCACCGGAATGTTCGCGGCTTTGAAGCCCTCGGCTCCCTCGACCGCGAGGTTAATCGGCGCAGGAGCCTCGCCCAGCGCATAGTCGCAAAGACCACCAAGCGTCCGATCGGCAGCGACCGCCGCAGAAATGGCCAGCTTGAGCGCATCGAACTGAGCGTCCCGAGCCGCCGCAAGGCCCTCGACCACGACATCGATCTCGGCCCGGTGCTCGTAAACATACATCGCAGGCGACAGCAAAACCTCTGGAGTGCCGGGATTGCCATCGCGCAGGATCACCATGCCAGCCGCCGGAACCCGCTCTGGCAAAACGCTGTTTCTTTCCAGGACCACGCCATCCGGCAGCTCGGCGATCAACGCCGCCTCCAGCGCGATCAGGATCAGCTCGCTCTTCGAGGCCATCAGGCTCCCTCCCTCCAATTCGACACGATCAGAGCCGGGATGGTATTGGCCCGACGTTCAGCGTCCCGCGCCAGGTCCAGCCGCTTGCGCAGATTGACCTGTGGCACCAGGATGAAGATCGGCACCGTTTGAAGGCCCCGGCCCGTTTTCGAGCGCGATGCCACCGCCTTGCCGGATTTTGACACTCTGCCCTCGGCGACCAGCAGGCTCGGCTGCGATCGCCGATAGATCAGGCGCAGCTTCAGCCCGGTCCGCCGCTCCCAGCCACCAGGCGTGATCCGTTTGCGGCCCGCGCCCTGGTTACCAGCCGCTGGTGTCGGGATGGCCAGGAAAAATCCGTTCTTCGAGCGGATCAGTGCGCCACGATCAAAAGCCTGCAGGACCTTCGGCGCGCGCGTGAAGATGAATGCCGCAGCGTTCATCGAATTCTGCCCCTTCGGATAGATTTCGGCCCGCACCGTCCGCGACAGTCGCGTTCCCAGACCTGCGCCGATGATCTGGGCCCGCCAATCGTCCTTCAACCCGTTACCGGCAGTCTTCATCGACCGGCTCACCGCCCGCTCACCCTCGCGCCCGATTTCGCGCATGGCCTCCTCGATCGAGCCGACGACGGACATGCCGACCTTCACAGCAGTCGACCCTCAGCTGACCAGACCAGCCGCTCGCGATCGCGCCGCGGTTCGGAACGAATTTCAAACAGCTCACCGGTGATCTCGAGTGAATCGCCGGTGGCCAGACCAGGGACCTCGGATACCCGCAGATCGAAGGTCATCGTATCAGCGACGAAACGCCCCTCGCCAAAGGTGAAGGTCTCGTCGGGCGCCTTGCGGATCACGCGCACTGACGAACCAACACCCACCCCGCCCGCGCGATAAAGCGCGTCGATGGCCATGTTCGGATCCGAGAACAGGACGTCGATGGCAGCGGCAAAAGCGTTCATCGTCAGACCGAGGTACCGTTCAGGCGAACTCGCCCGACCACCTCACCGGCCCCGTTGCCGACGGCTGAAACCGCGACACCGATCAGCGAGTTGTCGGTCGCGACTGTCGTGCATTGGGATGCAGACTCGTCCCAATACACCTCCACCCCGACAGCCCACGTCTGACTCTCGATCTTCGGCAGATCGAACACGCCCGTCAGCTGGATATTGCCCTCGCCACCACTGGCGATGTCACCCGCCGCAATGCCAAAGATGGAACCGACCAGAACGCCGTCGCCTGAGGCGAACGTGGCAGCGGCAGTAATGGCCATCATCTGACCACCAGAAACGAAGTTTTTCATGGGAAGTCTCCCGTTTGAGATTGAAGAAAAGACCCGGCCCCGAGCGGCGCCAGTTCAGGGATCACGCCGCAGCGATCAGGCCGCCGCACCCGCGTTCTTGAACATCCCGCGATGGTCGATCGCCTTCGCAGCGAAATCGTGCCGCGCCTTGATCTCCATTCCGTCCTGCTCGAAGCCCATGCGCGTTTCGGTGAACACGCCCTCTTGGCCATCGAGATAAGCATACTCGATGGTATCGATCCGCGAAGGACTGGCAGTCAGGAACCAGGGATCCTCACCCGACGCCGGAATGAGGCGCGCCTCTTCGACAATCGTCATCCGCCCCGCATAGGGATTAACGTCTGCCGTCGAGCTGGGCGTGGTCGAGGTGAGCTGCTTTCGCGCCTCAACCGACCGCGACCCCGGAGGCACCAGGATGTGCTGAGGCAGGATCGAGATTTTCCGTCCCTCAAGGCCCAGCTGCTCGGCGAATGAACGATACGCCTCCGACAGCGACGCCTCGGTGATCTTGGCAGCCGTGCCCAGATTGCCGTGATCCGCATGAAACAGCGCTGTGCCGTCGCCCATGTTGGGATTCTGCATCAGGATCGAATAGACGATGTCCGATTCCAGATCAGCAGCCGAGGCCCCAAAGGCCGACGGAACCCGAGTGAAGGCGTCCAGGTCGTCGTTGATCAGGACCTGCCGCGTGATCGAGATGATGCGGCCGTAGGTGGCCAGCGCATAGACCTCCTTCGCCTCACCGATGGTGCCATACTGGAACTCACCGGTCTCCAGCACCTTCTCGAGGTCCGGAGCGCCAGCCAGCTGCGTGCGCTGAACCGGCTTGAAGTCGACGATGGTCGCGCGCCGTGCCCAGGCCCCGAAGGTCCGAGGCGTCCGATCATAAGCCCCGCGCAGCGTCTTGTTTGCCACGTTTGCCAGGATGGCCGGGAAATCGGAGGTGGTGTGGTAACCTGCGGCTCGCTGCGTAAAGGCAGCTCCAGCGACCTCCATTTTCGAAAGGCCGCGCGTCGAAAACCCGTTCCGCTCCAGAATATGCCGCGACATTTCGAGCAGCGACAGACCGCGAAACGCGCGCATGCCCTCGTCCAAGGCATTCGCACCAGGATCGTGGCGATGCAGGATCGCACCGGCCATCGCGTCACGGTAGGCCGCGTCGTCGTTGCCGCGCGCCTGAGCCGGAGCCCGCTCGACCGTGCGGCCAGCCGGATCGGACGATACCAGCTCGTCCAAGATGCGCGACCGCGCATTGTCCAGATCGACGCCCTCACGGATCAGCGTGTCGCGGAAATCAGCGTCCAGATGATGCCGTGCGCACAGCGTGCCGATTTCGGACACGCGCGTGCGCTCCTCGGCGATCGCGGAGCGAATATCGGCCGACTGGCCTCCCGCCTGAGCCGGAGCGTCAGCCGCGGCCGAAACCGGAGCGTTGCGATCAGTGCCCTGCGGCGCTGACTGCGCCACTGTCACCTGCGATGGCGCATCACGGTCGAGGACGGCTGCGCCAGTGTCAGCGCCCGCGTTGAGATTTTCGTCAGGCATTCCTGCCTCCTCTTGAGAAGATGCCGCGAGCGCGGCAGGTTGATCACGCCGCGTCAGGGCGCAAGAAAAGTAGCGCTGGCCGTCGGACTCGTCCGATCGGATGACCGCGCCTGCATCAGCCGGAATGGTCACGGCTGAGATTTCGTAAGGCTCCCAATCGACAGCGCGCCAGACCTCGCGATCTTCGCGCTTTTCCGGCTTGGTAATCTCGAAGCGATGCACCCGGTACCCGACCGACACCTTCGAGATCGTCCCCTCGAGAATGCGCTGGATGGCCGGTGCCGCGTCCGGAGCCGACGTCAGCTTGATCCGGGCGTAGCCCTTGCCGCCTTCGACCCGAACCGATCCGGGCACCACCGATCCCAAGGCTCCCGTCACCCCGCCAAAGCGATTATGGCTGTCGAGGAACACGCCGCCGTCGTTGAGCCGATCGAGCCGGATGGCATTTGCCGACATATCCAGCTCTTCGTCGTATTCGACCCGCGTGTCCCAGCCTTCCCAGCGCACCCGGCGAACGACAGCCCCGGCAGACCAGACGACCTCGATCGTGCGGTCCGCCTCGTTGATCGAAGCTGGAATCAGCTCCGCCTCCCGCCCGATCACAGGCAGGTCAATTGTGTCCCTTGGCATGGCTTACTCCGTGCTTTTTTCGGCAGATGGTGCGGCATTCGGATCGCCCGACTGCGCAACCCCGGTCTTCGCGACCTTTCTCGGATCAGCGTCGGACACGAGCCCCAGCGCATCCATCTTGTCCGCGAACTCCTTGGTTTCCCGAAGCGTCTCCTCGGGATCGTAGCCACGCCGCGCAATCTGCTGGGGCAGGGTGGAGAACCCGGCCCGGACCTCGAGCAGGTCCGCCTGCGCATCCTGCAGCGGATTGACCGACTCGAACCGCGTCGGCCCCCATTCGACCGATATCTCCACGTCGCGCGGCAGCAGACCATGATCCTTCGAGTAATCGACAAACCACTCCCAGAGGCGGTCGCAGAACATCGGAATGACGGTCTGCCACTGGATCTGCTCGACCATGCGCCGGAACTCGTTCAGCCCAGCGCGCGTGCTGGAGAAATTCGCCTGGCTCATGTCACCGGTCATCAACGCGTAGGGAACACGGAAGCCCGAGGCGATCATGTGCTGCTGACCGCGCAGCCATTCCGAGATGCCGCCGGTCGACGTCGGCTGGTTGAACTTGATATCCTTGCCGTTTCGAGCGTAGGCAATCATCCCCGGACGAAACTGCTCGACGCGCTCACCATCGTTGTCCTCGACAAAAGGCGCGACGCCCTGTTCGGCCTCCTCGGCCCCAAAGACGATCCCGACCAGGCACGCCTCGGTTTTCTTGCGAACCAGCTCCGCATGCTGCCAGTCGTCCAGATCGCGCAGATGGCGCATGGCAGGCGCGCCCCAAGGGACACCGCGCGACTGGACCCGCTGCCGCTCGAACAAATGCACCACTCTGTCCACCGGGATCCGGACCGATTCAAATCGCCGACCGAAGGTGGTCGTCGTGCCGCCCGGATGATCGGGAAACAGCCAATACCCGGATCGCCGACCGTTGCGATCATACTCAATGCCCTGATCGATCCGGACACCGTCCGCCCGACTGTCCATCCGAGCGGTGTCGAGATGATCGGCCTCCCGCAGCTCGATCTGCAGCGGAGGAACACCAGGGCGCCGCGCCTGGGTCGGGCGCGCCAGAGCAAAGACCTCGCCGCCCTCCAGCATTTCGCGCACCGCCAGGACCAGGAGCCCATGAAAGTCAGTGTGGTTATGCCGATCGCAGACCTTGCTCCAGCGCTTCCACAGCGCGTCCACCGCCTTGTTCAACTCCGGATCGTCCGTCGCCGCCCGCGGCCGGATGCCCGTGCCCACGATGTTGTTGACCAGGACCTGAACCGCCTGGGCGGCCATCGGATTGTTGCGCACAAGGTCGCGCATCCGGTCGCGCAAGACAGGACCGGCGCCTGCGATTTCCTTGTCGGCTGAATTGCCGCTGGACTGCCAGCCCTCCGTCGTCCGCCCCTTCGCGGCCGCGTGGTACTCCCGCACCCGCTCCAGCGCGCCGCGCGCATAGGTCCGCCGAAGTGCTGCCTCTGGTGCGACGACCGCGATCACCCGGTCGACCAGTGGCATCCGAGGTGGTGTGTTGCTCAATCGCGCCATCAGTCCCTCCGAAACCCGGCGTAACCGGCGATCGGTCGCTTGCGACCAGCCTGAGAGGCCAGATCAGCCTCAATCGTGGCAATGATCTCGCGCATTGCCCCCAGTGACCGATAGGTTGTGGATTTCCCGTCGTAGGACACGCTGGTCACGCCTGAGGCGTAAGCCGCACGGATCGCGTCCAGTTGCGCCTGAGTGTAAGCCATCAAAACCACTTTCCGCCGCGCGCGCCCAACCAGTCGGATGAGCCTCTCGCCGCCTTTTTCGGAGCCGGTTTGTTCGGGACACCAGCAATCGGTGCCTCCACATCGCGGACGTTCAAAACCTGTTCCTCGAGCCGCTCCCAGCGCGTCACGTCCCACCGATCCATGCCCATCAGCCAACCGGCCGCGCGCGCATAGACCCGGCAGTCGAGCGCCTCGTTCCGCTCGCGCGTCTTTTGCCATTCCAACTTTTCAAAGCCGTAGCGATTTGAGACGGTCATCAGCTGCTCTGCCGTCAGCTGCTTGAGCCATTCGGCAGGCGTGCCGCGCGGGATGTGTATATACCCGGTCGGCCAACCGCCGCCCGCCGCCTGCTCCTCGTCGGTGGGCGGATTGAGGCGAAGTGAGCGATAGGTTTCCGTCTTGAACACCGCCCCTGCGACCTTCCACAGCTGAACGCCCCGCCGCAGTTTGCGACCACCCTCCGTCGTTTCCACGAAGGAGGGACCATCGACAGGCGTTGACCGATCAAACCCACCTACGCCCTTCACAGCCAGGACCTGACCACGCCCGACCTGCCGCACCCAGCGATAGGCCATACCGACCGTCACACCGTCGCCAGTGTCCAGCGCCATCCGCGCCATGCTCATCTCGGCACCCGACACATGGGGCCAGGCGGTGGTGATGAACTTCGTCAGCTCTTCCCAGATCTCCGGCCGCCCGGTGTCGCCCTCGATCACCACATGATCGACCAGCCAGGACTGCATGTCCCGACCCCAACCCCAGACGTCGATCTCGATCCGATCTCGCTGGATATCGGCCCCGCCGGTCAGGATCAGAACGCCCTCGGGCGCCGTCCCGAGCTGCCAGTCCTCTCTTCGGTCATAAAGCCGCTGCCAATCCGGAGCCTCGCCGCGTTCTTGCCACGTCTCTCCCAGAACTGTGTTCTTGAGCGTCTTGATGGCGGAATCGTTGCCCTGCGCCGACTCCCAGCCCCGGGCAATGTCCTCCCAAGACAGCCACCCGAGCGGAGAATAAAGGCCGGAGATATGGAACCCCACGATGCCTGCCGCTTCGGCCTTCGCCAGCGTCTCCGGATCGGCCGTCGCCATCCAACTCGCGCCATTGGCCTCGGACATCATCCAGGTCTTGTGCCGCTCCTCGATCTGCGTCTCGCAGTGTTCGCACTTGTAGCCGACCGTCTCAGGTCGACCCTTTTCCCAAAGCAGCCGCTCGAACTGGAGCCATTGCATCCCGCCGCATTCGGGGCAGGGAACGTGATACCGGCGCTGATCGCTCATCAGATATTCCCGCTCGATCCGCGACACGCCCTGAACAGTGGGCGTCGATGCCAGGAACACCTTCGAGCGATGCCCGAAGCTATTTGTCCGCGCCTCGGCCAGCGCGACCGGATCACCCTCGCCATCAAGGTCACCCGGATAGGCATCGACCTCGTCCAAAAACACCCACCGCGCTGGCATTGATCGCAGCCCGACCGCGCTATTCGCCCCGGTCAGGATCAACTGACCACCCGGAAACCGCTTGCCCAGGATCGTATTCCCCGAATCCCGCGACCGGGAAGGCAGGACCAGTTCGCGCAATTCCGGGCTTTCCTCAATCAGCGGATCGATCCGCTGCTGCGACAGGCGTTTTGCCAAGTCGACCGTCGGCTGCACCGCAAGGAATGGGCCCGGTGCCCGGTGCATGCAGTACCCGATCCAGTTATTGCCTGCCTCGGTTGCTCCGACCTGCGCCGCCTTCATAAACACCACCCGCCGCGTCGGATCAGAAGGCGAGAGCGCGTCCATGATAGCCCGCATGAACGGCGTCCGCGCGGTTCGGTACGGACCCGCCTCGGATGCACCCCGCGATGAAAGGATGCGATGGCGGTCAGCCCACTGCGAAACAGTAACCGCTGGATCCGGAGCCAAGCCCGCCAACCAGGCACGCCGAAGCTCGTCAGCACCGTCAAACCCATCAAGACCGGTCATGGCGCTCACCTTAAGTCAATTTTTACCTCCGCCAGCTCCGCCAGATGCTCCCGCAGGAACTTGTCCAGGACCTGCTCAACCAAGTGCGGATCGGCCCCCAGCTCCGCCGCCATGTTGGCCGAGACTCGAGGTGGCCAATTCAGCCAGGCATCCCGCTCACGCCGCGCCAGATCGAAAACCATCGCCATCGCGCGCGGACGATCGACCAGCTCGTCCTTCATTTTCGCCAGCTTCACCTTGGCGGTCTGCGCCTTCAGCACCTCGTTCGCCATGCGCGCCCGGAGGAACGACACCTCACCGCCACCCGCGCCAGGCACCGGATCAGCGTCCGCGTCGCGCAACGTGTCATTCACCGAATCCAGCGCTGCGCGCGGGACCGGCTTTCGAGCAGCCGCCGAGTCACCGGCCGCCACCTGGGCCGCCGCGGTATCAGCCGCCGTCGAAACGCCCATCGCCGTGGCGTTCGGCCCGCGTTGTTTTGACGGATCAGTCTGGGCGGCCCAATCAGCGTCCGCGCGCTCGGGATCTATCGAGCCGTCCGCCTCCAGCGAAATGCGCCCGGTCTTGATGGCCTTTGCCACCGCCGTATGGCTCACCCCGCGATGCGAGGCGTACTGGCGTCGCGACATGCCCATGCAGAAGATAGTCTCACCACTATGTGTTTTGCTTGATCACAAACCTGCCCATTCACCATGGAGCCCCTTGTATCCGACAAAAATTGTCAGATGATGGCTCAGAGCCCTTAGGAGACTCAACACCTCTAGGCTTCAGACGCGCTCCAAACCATGGTGGTCGCCTCTCGAAACCCGAACAAATAGCGCAACGGACCCAGCTTGCTTACACCGTCTGCGACGAAGCCCTGTCTCTCGTAAAGAGCGCGAGCGCGAGGATTTGAATCAATCACATCCAATCTGACTTTCGAACAGTTCAGAGTTTCGGCTTTAGCTTTAATCGCTCTCAAAAGCGCGGACCCAACGCCTTTGCCGCGTGCCTCTTCGCTTACGAAAATGCCATCCATCAATAACGTGTCAGATTGCAATGGGCGTTCAAGTAATGAAAGGACGAGACCGCGCCAAGTACCGCCAAATACACCATAAATGGACCGAAGCTCTGGCAGTTCACCCCCAATAAACGATCCTTGCTTGGTCTTGAAACCAGCAACCCCTATTAAGATACCATCAGCATTTGTCGCGCTGATGGCATGACTTGGATTGGCCACCAAACTTAAAAATGCCAAAGCCTTTTCCTCTGGCGACATGATGAGATTGAGCTTACCTCGAAACGCAACCCAGAAAAGAGATATCGCTTTGGAGCGCTGACTTTGATCAAAGCCATCAGAAATCTCAAGGTTCATTGTTTTTGCCACATCCCACGTTCAAATCCACAATGCTGAGCTACGTGAAAATATGCAATGTTCAAAGTGGTACTAAGTCCGCACAGCCGACCTTGCCTTCGATCAGCTGAACGTGTGCCAACCGTTGGAATCGTCGGTCACATTCATTGCCCGATCACAGGTCCGCAACCTAGTCCAGCAAGCCCGACAGATCGTCAGGTGAGAAGGTCACCTCGCTCAGTTTCGGCGCCCGCGAACGCTGCGGCGGGCGAGCATTTGTTTCCTGATCATCAGCGGCACCGCGCCGGTACCGATCGTAGACGTTGCGGATGATGCTCCGATTATCCTGCGATCGGCCCGATTCATCCCAGAGCGCATCGAACCAGCCCTCGTAAAACCCAGCGACCTCGTCGTCCACGTCCAGATCGAACTGCTCGGTCCGCAGGTTCTTGTTCAGGTTCATCGACGATCGGAACACTGCCGCGCCGCGCTGCCCCGTCACAATGATCACCTTCGCATGCACCGACAGGCACCGGAACGCGCCAGGGCCCAGCGCTTTGATCAGCGGCCCGGCGAACTGAGGCGACTTCTCGAAAGTGCCCCGATCCAGCAGCATCCGAATGTCCGTGATCCGGCCCGACACCCGGATATCGGCCGCGCGCTGGGCATCGTAGAGGCCCGTCGTCCAGGTCGAAACCCGCACAACGGCTGGGCCCAGCTGGTCGACCATATGCTCGAGCGCATCGACCGCAGAAAACTGGCCAGCCGTCACGCCGGTCACCCGGACACCGGGATCGAGCGGCCCGATCGTCCGAGCGGCATCCGCGGTGCGGTGCGCCACCTTCCGGACCGGCCCGTTCGAGTAACGAAGCGCGCGCGCTTTCTTCTCAACCGCCATCGATCACGCCGCTGCCGATAGGTTGCGCAACTCTTCGAAGCTCCGGCCGTCCCCGACCAGGATCCCCTCGCGCCTGGTCAGCTTTTCCCAGCGCGATACGATGACGTCCACGAACTTCTCGTCCAGTTCCATCAGGCAGGCCCGACGGCCCGACTGCTCGCAGGCGATTAGCGTCGATCCGGAGCCGCCGAACGGATCCAGGACCGTGTCGCCACGAGCCGAACTGTTGCCCAGCATCTGCGCGATCAGCGCCACAGGCTTCATGGTCGGATGTTCGCCGCTCCGCTTCGGCTTGTCGAAGCGAATGATCGACTGATCAGCGCTCTCGATCGAGAGGTTTTCACCAGAGACGACGATGACCTGACCACCGATATCCAGCTGCACCGTGCCATCCGGCATGATGGTGATCGCCTCGCCAGCATCATCAAACACCGTCGTCCGCGAACGGCCCCCGAACCAGCGATGGGCTGCGCCAGCCTTCCAGCCATACAAGATCGGCTCGTGCCGCCATTGGTAATCGGAGCGGCCCAGAACCAGGCTAGGTTTCACCCAGACCAGGCAGCTCGAGAGTTTGAACCCGGCTTCACGAAAGGCACCCCGGAAATTGTGGCCCTCGGTGTCGGCATGCGCCACGTAGATCGGCGCGCCCTTTTTCATGACACCGGCCGCGACCACGAAGGCCGAGGTGAGGAACCGCCGGAACTCGGTGTCGCCCATGCTGTCATTCTGGATTTTTCCAGCCGAGCCCTCGTAGTCCACGTTATAGGGCGGATCAGTCCAGCACGCCTGCATCCGGACGCCGTCGACCAGCGCCTCCATATCGGCCCGCTGCGTCGAATCCCCGCACATTACGCGATGATTGCCGAGCTGCCAGATCCAGCCCCGCTCTGACACCGGCCGAGTGGGCAGGTCCGGGACGAAATCCGGATCACCAGGCGACGCAGGAGGCATGTCGTCCTCGTCATCGAGACCGGACAGGACCTGCGCCAACTCGTCCTCGCCAAACCCGGTCAGCGACAGATCGAAGTCCAGGTCCTGCAGAGCGGCCAGCTCGCGCCGGAGCATTTCCTCGTCCCAGCCCGCGTTCTCGGCGATCTTGTTGTCGGCGATGACCAGCGCCCGACGCTGGATCTCGGACAGATGCGCCAGCTCGATGGCAGGGACTTCCTCGAGGCCCAGGCTCTGCGCCGCCAAGAGGCGACCATGCCCGGCGATGATCACGTCGTCGGAACCGACCAGAATCGGATTGGTAAACCCGAACTCGGCGATCGACGCCGCGATCTGGGCGATCTGCCACTCGGGATGTGTCCGCGCATTCCTGGCATATGGAACCAGGCGAGCGGTCTGATACATGACGATCTGCAAAGGCGAGGCTCCGGAAAAACGGAACCCGGCCCGCTGAAGCGAGCCGGGTTCCGTGAGTGGGGCAGGGAGGATCAGGCAGTGATCAACGACAGTCTGGCGATGGTGGAAACCCGGCAACCCACCAGTGGAAACCCAAGGTGGAAACCCAGAAAAATCCTTTAGCACTAGCGGCTTAGCGCGCAAAAGACACCCGTATACGTATGTTCCCTGGAAGGACCCGGATACGGCTGGCAAGGTGCCGAGGCGACCATCACCAACCGCCATCTTATCCAATTTATGCCGCAGAACTCCGCTTTTTGTCTCGCCAAAAGTTCAACGTCTTCTGACAGATGAACCACGCGACCGCGCGCGCCTTGCGCTTCAATGCGGAGATCGCCGCCACCCTAGCACCATAGGACTTCTCCCGCCTCGGCGCCCCTTTTCCGTTTTATAGCAGAATCTTAGGCAAAGGCGGCGACCAGATCGGAGCACCGATCCACTATGCCGCGCGCGACACAACAAAGCCGACAAAAAAAATTCGCGCCGCTGTTCGCGGCTCACCCGGCACCGCTGCTGTTCCGCGCGGGACCGCCGACCGACCAGCGCCCGATCAGGGAGCGTCGCCTCCGTCCGCGAGCGGCAGCTGACCAGCGCGCATCGGACCCTCAGCCGACCGAGCCGGGACCTTCACCGGCTTCGCAGCCTTGCCCCGAGCGCCCCGACGTGACTGGTTGAGATGGTTGGAGATCGTCTGCAGCGACGCGACCCACCGCCGCCATGCGGTCTGGCGCACCACGCCCACAGCGATGCAAACCTGACGCCAGCGACGTCCCTCGGCCCGCAACCAGACGATCTTCGCATCATCAGGGCTGAGGAAGCGCAACCATTCGATCGCGTCCTCCATGCGCTGGATCTCGGCCGCGTTGGGCACCACCCGCATCCGAGCCTCGCCATAGCCATAGGCGTGCTTCACCTCGTGGACATACTCCGGCCAGGACGACCCGTAACCCTTGGGCCCTGACCCAGGCGGATTGGGCATACGCCGCAAGGTCAGCGCCGCCTCCTCGAGCCGGTCCTCGATGATTTCAACAGTTAGCCCCATTTCAGCACTCCTCAGTAAACGCCAATTCTGCGCAGCTGTTCAGCCGTCACAAGTTTTCGGCGGATCAGCTCATCTCGCTGCGTGTTCGTCACCGCGCTGGACGGCAGGTACAGATTCTGATTGATCCGATCCGCCAAGATTTCGAGCGCCGACGTGCCAGGCGGAGCGCCAGCACCACGCGCCACTTTCTCAGCAGTTGGCCCAGAGCCGGATCCCAAACGCATCCGCCGATGATGCGCGTCGCGGATGGCCGCCGTGAAATAATCCCAGGTCCGCAAACCCGTCGTCCGCAAACGTGCCGTTTTTTTTCGGATCACCGGCAGCACGTCGAGATCGAGATCGTAGCCCGCCTCGAGCCAGCCCTTCACCACGTCCCGAGAGCTGCGGAGTTCTGATCGCGACGACTCCGTCAGACCCGGCCCCGCAACAGCGAGACAAGCCGCCTCGGGATGGCGATCCTCGCGCGCAGCAGCAGTTACAGGTTGGCTTACAGGGTTAGTGTGCCAATCTGACACAAGGTCTGTGCCACCCGTGACACAAGCCCTTGTGCCACGGGTGGCACTAGCCCTTGTGCCACCGGTGTCACTAGCCCCTTGTGCCAAATTGGCACACGGCTCTTGTGTGAATTCACTCTCGAACCCCAATATGTAGCGTGTGGAAAGATTACTCTTGGTGTGCGGACAGTACCGCCGCTGCCGCCGAATGAGGCCCAATCTCTCCAATTCGTCGAGGTGCCGGTTCACTGATCGCCGTGACAATTCCGCGTCCACCGCCAGCTGGCCTTGCGAGGGAAAGCAGCCGTAATCCGGGTTATGGCGATCCGCCAAAGTGACCAAAACGCGCCACGCCGGAGGCGAAAGGCCGCGCTGTTCAAACGCCCAATTTGTCGCCTTATGACTCATGCGAAATCATCTCACTCGAAAGCATCACAAGCCCCTGACATTGCGGCATGGGAAGCCGTGCAGCCTCAGCGCCGCATGCGCGTCATCGATCGAGCGCACCAGCGCCCACGCAAAACCCTGGGCCATCACCAAGTCGGCGAACGCCTCCTGCGACGCAGACAGCCGCCCGGTTCGCGATTTAACCTCGATAAACAGCACCCGCCGATTAGAGATCACCACCAGGTCGGCAAAACCCGGATGAACCCCCATGCCGACCAAGATCGCCTGGCGATTTTTCGCCTTGGTGCTATCGCCGGTCACCTCGTTTGCAGAGTGATGAACGACCGACCCGACAGGCAGCACCAGGCGCAAGAACCGGACGACTTCGCGCTGGATATCCGCTTCCGGAACTCCGCGTTTGCGCCGCATTGCGCTGGGCTTGGCCTGAACCATCATCAGGGCAAGTCCAACGTGCAGATCCGCAGCGGATACGGAGAATCCAGCCTCGGACAATCTGACCGGCCTAAAAATGGACACCAAGACCGATGCCCAGCGCCGTCAGCCGCGATAGGCTGGTGGCAATCGGCACATCGCGACGAAATATGTGGCACCGGCTGCGTCATTTTCATCAGCGCCACATTTTGCACCACGCCCATTACAGCGGCGCAGTGCGTGTCAGACGCGTCACGATGGCCTCCATCATTTCAATGCGCCGATCAGCGTCCTGTTGGGTCATCCGACCGGACCGGACCCACTTTGGATAAACCCACCGCCGGAGAAATGACTCGCGCTGCGCCTCCTTGATCAGCTCCTGAATGGCGAACCGAGGCGCGCCAGTTTGACCATCAGGCATGCGGCACCTCCTCGAATGATTTCGACAGGGTAGCGAGCAACCATTTCCGACCTTCCTCGGAAAGACCCTCCGGACCCCACTCATGCGTCAGCGACCTACCACCCGGCATGTCCAACTTGACGCGATGCGAAGGCGAGAACCTGTGCGGCAGGTCATCGCTGGGCATGCTGATCGGCAGCCAGGGCCGACCCCGGTAGAAATCCGCTTCTGACGACATCTCAGCGCAAGGCCCGGCCTGCTCAAAGAACCGGACCATGATCGTCTCGTCCGGATCGTCACCGGCCCAGACCTGCACAAACCACCATTGGTCACGACCAGAAATATCCGTCCGAAGGAAACCAAACGGCTCCCCGGTGTCCTCCGGATCAAACGGCAGCAGGTAGGTGTTCGACAGATCGACCATCAGCTCACCCGCCCGAACTTACGCCGCAGACGTCCAGCGCTGCGCGTCTTGGACACAGCCTTTTCACGATCCCGTAGCCAATCCGCGACCGTGCCGCGCCGGTAGACCACCTTGCGACCCAGCCGGATGCAGGGCGGACCAGATCGGTCGCTCGCCCAACGCGCCAAAGTATCCACCGACACGCCCAACTGCGATGCCAAATCAGCACGTGAAATCCAGTCGTCCAGGACACCCGCCGCGTCCCCATCCGAGCCCGAGTTTTGTCCACCCATCGCGGAACACCTCCATCAACATGAAATCGTTGATCGAGATTTGCATGCTAAAGAGGCAGGCACCGAGGCGAAAAGAGGCGCAACTTAACCGCGCAGTTTCGCCGCTCAAAAAATGTGGAAAATCGAATCAGGTTTTGACAAGTCAAGCCGGGTTTTTAGCGATCAAACAGCGTATGTATAGGCCGTTGCTGACCAATGCAGAAGCATATGCATTTCATTACAAGGGGTTAATGCCGCAATCGGAAAACCTCGCGATTCTGAGATGAAACCACGGCCACGCAACCCAGCACTGCCCGAACCAAAAGGAAAAACACGCTAGAGGAGAGCAGCGGACAAATGCCCCGAACCCCAGAAGGCATGACCCGCTCGGTACAGGAACCATCCATGATTCAAATCACAACCGCATATTTCACCGTCACTGAACTGAGCATCAAGTGGCGGCTGACCACGTCTGACCTTGCAGGGCTCGCCATAGAAGGCAAAATTTCATTTGTCACCGGGATCGGACCCACAGAGACCGACAAAGGCTTTCTTCACGGACTGGTGGAACTCTACACACCCGAACTGTTGCCAATGTTCAGAAATGACAAAAGTGGCCCAGCCCGAATGTCGGTGACCACGATCCGACCACTCCAAACCAACGAGTGGCATCAGATCACTGGCGGAAAACAGTCACTCAAGGTCTACTTTAAAGACCTCATGGTGGACGGCAACCAGGTGCGATCCCTCGAGGGCAAGCAAGGCACGGACACGTCAGCGCCAAACCGAAATCCTGGCGGACGGCCGACAGGCTACGATTGGGACTCCTTCTGGCGAGCGATCGCGGTCCATGTCCACAAAGAAGGCGCACCCGCAACGTTGCGCGAATTCACAGACGTCGGCGCAAACTGGTTTGAAGGCCAGGGCAGCGCTGTCCCGAGCGACAGCGTAATCCGGAAAAGGCTCTCGCCCCTCTGGCACCAGCTCCGCGAATGATACGCCAGCTACTGGCGGTCAGTTGTTTGTTTTGACTTGGCCAGAACATATGGATTTTTCTTTAGCGGTAACGCTGTGGGTGACATGAAGCCAGCAGAAGCATACGCTTCTAAAAACAAACCTGCGGGTGGTCTTTCTCGCTGCGCCGATAGTTTTCCGGAGACCTAATGATTGCCACGCACCGCCTTTTTCCGCAGATCATAAACGGGGCGTCGCAATTCGTCATCCCGGTCTTCCAGAGGGATTACAGTTGGACTGAGGAAAACTGCCGACAGCTCTGGGAGGACCTGCTCGCGATCGCGGAAGCGCCCGGGGGGCGGGGCCATTTCATCGGATCCGTCGTCTACATACAGACCGGGGATAGCTCTGCTGGGTTCACCCGGTGGCTGCTGATCGATGGGCAGCAGCGGGTCACCACGCTCACACTGCTACTGACCGCCCTGCGAGACCACATCCGCGAGACCGGTTGGACAGGAAGCGAGGACGGGCCGACCGCGAAGCGGATCGAAGCGTATTTCCTCCGCAACGTCCAGGAGGAGGGGGAGCGTGAGGTTAAGCTGAAGCTACGCCGTCATGACGACGCCACTTTGCAAGCGCTGATAGGCGGGGCAGATCTGCCGCCCAATCCGTCGGTGAAAATCCGCGACAATTACGAGTTGTTTAGGGACCTGTTACGGGAGACAGACCCGGAACCGGTTTACCGAGGCGTCAATCGGCTGATCTTAGTCGATGTCACCCTTGAGCGCGGAGTTGATGACCCGCAGTTGATCTTCGAAAGCCTGAACTCGACCGGAGTGGACCTAAGCTCCTCGGATCTCATCCGCAACTTCATCTTGATGAGCCTGCCGGAGAAGGAGCAGACCCGCCTTTACGAGACATACTGGAGCAAGATCGAGGCCCTGTTTCGGGGGAGCGAACGGGTGTTCGACAACTTTATTCGGGACCACCTCGCGCTGCGGTCACGGCCCGCAAAGCTCGAACGGGCCGACCGAGTCTACGCTGCTTTCCGCCGCACCTTCGCGAACATAAGCCACAACCCCGAAACCCTCGATGGGATCCTCAAGGAGCTTTTGCGGCGCGCCCAGCAGTACGCCGCCTTCGCGGTCGGAAGCGGGACAGATGAACGCGCGCGGGCCTTCGCCGACCTCCGTCGTCTTGGTGACGTACCAGCCATTCTAGTCATGCGTCTCTTGGAGACGCACGAGACGTCAGGCACCCTCAGCGCATCCGAGCTTCTGGAGGCGATCCGGCTTCTCGAAAGCTACCTCTTGCGTCGGGTCGTGATCGGAGCGCAGACTCGGGGTTACGGACTCGAGTTCGCAAAGCTGGCCTATCGGATTGACGAGGAACGTCCGCTCCCGTCGCTAAAGGCGGCGATGGCGCGACTACCTGCCGCTTATACCTTCCCGGAGGACGCGGAGTTCGAACAGGCCCTTCTCGAAGGGGACCTCTATCATAGGCGGGTCTGTTTCCATCTCCTTGACGCGCTCGAGAACCGGGGCAGCAAGGAGCAAAGCGACACGAGCGACTACAGTATCGAGCACATCCTGCCTCAGAACGAGAAGCTCTCTGAGGCGTGGCGATCAATGCTGGGTCAGGATTGGCGGCAAGTCCAGAAAACCTGGCTGCACCGACTTGGGAACCTGACGCTTACCGGTTACAATAGCACTTACAGTGACAAATCCCTTCACGAGAAACAGACGATCCCCAAGGGATTCAAGGAAAGCTCGGTCCGTCTCAACCAGGATGTTCGCGACGAACCCCGATGGACTTCTGACGAGATCAATGCGCGCGGCCAACGGCTCACACGGCGCGCCTTGGATATATGGTCGCGCCTGGAAGCGGACCCGAAGCTGATCCGGGCCATGGAAACTGCCGAGCTCCAGGCACGGGCTGCGCGCCGGAGCGTCGAGGAGGTGCCGATGACCCCGGAGGCGGCGGCGCTGTTCGCCATTATGCGGAACAGTCTCCGGACCGCTTTCCCCGACGCCATCGAGATGGCCGAGACACGGTCGATCAGCTATCACGACCCAGAGTTTTTCCTGGAGGTGATTCCCCGCAAGCGCGGGCTCAGCCTCCTCATCGCCATTGATTATAACGAGGTGGAGGGTCCGGACGGGATAGCGCATGACACGTCAGACTACACTTTCGTGGTCAACGCCACCTATCAAGGCGGAGTGCTGATTAACCTGCGCGACGAGATGCATATTGATCGCGCGGTGACGATTGCAGGCCAGGCGCGGAAGCTTCTTTCGTCTGGGTAGACGGAGTCATCTTTATGGTCTTGATGATAGTCAGCCAAGCGGTGCACCGTAGAACTTATTGAATGGGAAGTATTTTCTGAGATGACGGTGCGGATGATGCGAATGGTTTTCATGGGCGTTCTAATTTAAAAGGAGATACGGCCCAATACCAGGACGGCAAAGCGAGGCTAGTCCTCGGGTAGGACTTGGTCCTCGGGTTCGGCGTCTATACGATCAGCTCGACGAATGCTTGCTGCAAACGCACTGAATACCGCTTCCGTCGTTGCAAAAATCTGTGCGCCCTTGAAATGGGCACGGACGTCAGCTCGAATTTCTTCCGAGGTTCGCTTCTCTTCGTTGTCCGCAGCCCAGGCTCGGCCAGGATGCACAGTGTCCCATGGGGATTTGTTGTTAGCTCTAGTTGTCGCCGCATCGCCATGCTTGCCGATCCCGAAGAGAATCCGCGTTTCGTTGTTCCAGATCGGTTGAAATAGCCTTATTAGATGCGCCTCCGCTGCAGCCTGATACCCGCTCTGCACGGCAAGTGCCCGACACTCGAAATCGGCAACGTCGATATCATCGACTTTCTCGATGCTCTTCCTGTGTTCGTCGAGCCGACCGTAGAGCTTCATCTCCTGTTCGATCACCGTCTTCGCATGCGCAGGGGGGTCAGCCTTACCCACATAAATCGGCGTTTCAGTACCGGTAATCGGGGCATACAGGTCGCTAGGACCAGTATAGTAGATCGCATAGACGCCGGAGCCGTAGAACTTCGGAAGATCTGAGAGTGGCCGCCGATCTTGAGAGATCAGTGCCAATGCCACGAAATGACCGATGAGACGAGGTTCACTGGGGTCGAAGAACGCATCTGGCAAACGAACCGGGTCTACTTCGCGACTGACAACTTCCAGACGATCCTTCATCTCATCAATAGCGGCCAAGACTTTCTTTCGTGACGGACCGGTGTAGGTAGCATCTGCCAGCGTCTTACGTAGCTCTTCGATTGCTGCGACCGCTTCCTCTGCCTTGAGCACCTCGGGGCGACGAGCCATCAGGCGGCATCGTCCAGCTGCTTTGCCACGCTCTCACCAACAACCCGAGCTAGCTCGACTGGCACCGCATTGCCCAGCTGCCTCATGCATTCCGACCAGGCGCCGTGAAGGCGATAGGTGTCCGGGAAGGTCTGTAAACGAGCCGCTTCACGCGTCGAGAAGTAGCGCACAGACCCATCCACCCGCCTGAGCATGTTCTCGCCCCCAGGGACGCCGTGCACGCCCGCTTTCAGCGTCTTGGCAGCTTCGTCAAGGTAGCTGCCGGTATGACCAGGGTATGACTTCGCTCCGGGCTGATATTTATGGTTCGCGACCTTCTCTGCGCGCGCGGCATGCTTCTCCGGATCGGGGAGGTCGGCGATCGCATCACGGGTTGTTCGCCATGGGAGGCTATTAGGCTTCTCAAATCTCGATAGGCGCTTCATCATTTGCGCAGCACGACCCTCAAGCACTCTATCTTTCTTGGCGACCTTGTGGCGATCCCAGTAGTCTCCGAACATCTGACACCAGACCAGTGCTTCCTGAGAATGGCTTCCGACGTCGTAAGCCCACCGCGCATCAACATCATCTCGGAAACCCACGAACAGGACGCGCTCGCGGCGTTGAGGCACGCCATAGTCGGCCGAATTCAAAAGGCGGGTCACTACCCGGTAGTGAAGCCCTGGGCGACGCGTGCGGGTGTGATGTCGCTCGAGGCGGCCAAGATGCTCTTGCCAGTCCTCGCCGGGCTTTGCCGTCATTTCGGGGTGCTCAAGCTGATACTTGACATATTCGAAATACGAGTGAAACGACGCCCTGGTCAGGCCTTTGACATTTTCGAAAACGAAGGCCTTCGGGCGGGCCTCGCGCACGGCCCTGACCGCCTGCGGAAACATATCCCGAGCGTCGTCATAGGCGCGGTGTCGGCCGCCGAGCGAGAAGGGCTGACAAGGTGGTCCACCGGAGATCAGATCCACGCTTCCGTCGAGGGGTAGGAAGTCCACCTTCCGGATATCTCCTTCAAAGACGTCTGATCCGGAGAGCTCTCCTTCGTTCTGACGAAGGGTCTCGCAACACCACTGGTCATACTCGACGACCAACTTCGGCTTGAAGCCAGCTTGGGCGAGACCAATTCCAAGGCCTCCGGCACCCGCAAACAGCTCCACTGATGGACGATTTTTGCCTTGTCCCGTCATGCGGCCTCCCGAAATTTTCTTGACAGCATAAAGTCAGAGTCGGGAGGGCGTGACAAGAACAGATTGACAACATCAGGGTGCGACGTTGGGCTCCCACTCCCTCGCGATCAGGCTTGGATAACACGCCCAACGACCGGCCCGACCTCCGATCGGAACGATGGCTCTCAGGTAGAGAACTGCTCGATCCGCTAGCACCTCACTCCTAGTCTTCGGATCGGGAGTTCTTTTATTCGTCCCCAAGAACGGAATCGTCGGAGAACCCCATGGCGCCTGCATAAAGCTCCTGGTCGACAACAGCGAGGCGGTATCGAAGCGCAACAGCATCGTTCGGTGACTGGGCAAACCGGTCGAACTCAAGGAGTTGGAGGTTCGTTTCGGCATCCTCGTCCTCAGCAAGCTTTCTGTTCTCCTGACGTGTCGTTTCAAAATCGACAAATTCCACTCGCGCGATAAGGTCAGTCTTCGCCTCCGAAATTGCCCGTCTGAAGAGCAGGAAGTATATGCTAATCATACCCACCGACCTAAGAAGGCTATCATCGTCGGTAAACGTTTCGACCATTTCAGCCAATACTGTAGTCACATCTTTCAAAAGATCGGCCACATCGTCGGCTGTGCTATTCTTATGAGATTCAAAGAAGCGATCAAGCTGTGCCTTCTTAGTATCGGCAACGTTTTCACGCGAGACCATCAGGAGCATTTTTGCGGCAATATCATAGTGACGGTATCTGGAGTTGCCGAAAGGGATCTTATCGACGAAGAACTCATGCTCAGCAATCTCTCGAACCAACGCTGGCAACGGCCCTGGTTTCGCGTTTCTCTTCTCGGCCGCGTTCAGAGGCATCGCTTCGTTTAGCCTCGAAAAGAGATCTTCAATTAGTTCGATATCGTCCGTATCGATGGTGATGACATCAAGTGTAAATGAGTCGAAATCCTGCTTGATATCGGGGTGCTCCTTCGCGAGTTCCCTGTAAGTCAGCCCACCCAATTCAACGTCCTCGTCTGACATGTATTGGAATGTGCTATCGAGCGCATATCGATTTTCGATGAAATCAAAAATCGCTTCCGCTCGCTGCTTACCGTCGATCATCGCGTATTCAAACGTATCACCATCTTCGTCAAGGGGCGTCTGGAACTTGTGTAGATAGAGTTTCGGCACGTCAAAGCCGTTGACCATCGTATCAATCAGAAGCTGGCGCTTCGACTTGCTCCAAATATCTCCCTGCCGTTGATAAACAGGATCCATCTTAATCTTGTCACGCATACGATAAAGCGACCACGCAGAAGAACGTTGCATGCTATTGATCTCGAAACGGCTCATTGCAGTAGATCCTGAGTGTGAACAGAAAGCGTTTCCAGATCTGGGAATAGCATGAATTCGTTGAAGCCTAATAGCTTCAGCTCTTGGCGGAGTGATGCTTTATCCGCAGCCCTTATCACCAGCCGCCAGACATGATTCTTGTCCCCGACATCCTCGACCGCCATGATGCTGTGATGCATAATCGTGAACGTGCCTGATTGCGCAATCATACGGCGCGAATTACGTGGTCCGATCGCGGCTATAGGTTGCATTTCCGCTCCGTTGTTCGTTGCACGCTCAGGAAGGTAGTTGTTGAGTGCATCATCAACACCGAAAGCCAGGACATCCTTTTTGTTTGTACGGCGATGACCCGAGTGGGTATTTAGCGCCATAGGATCGAGACACCAGACCACCCCGTCTTGATCATCTCCACCACCTGAAATTGCGAAGTATAGAGCGACGAGTGGGCTTTCGCTCCAATCCAAAAGACGCGTCAGACCTCGATGGTGCTGCATGAGGAAGATCCAGCCCCATTCGTCAGTCGGAAGCCGGGTGAGAAACGCATCCGCGTTCTGCTTGAACCTCTTTACTGCAGGAATCTCATGATCAAGCATTCCTTCAGGATAAGCCTCTGACTTTCGAGCAATGTTAGGTAGCAGACACCATTTACTTGATTTTTGGCCTCGAAACCAGACCAACTGGTCGGCGGTCGTGTCCCTCAGATTAGAAATATATTCGCCGACTGTTTTGACGGTGCGGTCATCGTGCTTCATCAGGCGGCTCGCTTCCGATTTGTTCTCGTTGCTCCTAGCGGACCTGCCGCAGTTTGCTGGATCTTGCAATTGACCATCAGGCGCTGTTGGAAGTTTTCAACGATGCCTCAGCGGTTCGTTAAGCGCTTTTGGGCGATCATGTTGGGATGACAAAACTTTCCGCCGCCCTGGAGCGTATTGAACCCAAGGTTTCAGCCAGATCCGGTGAAACTCTCTACCGATGGGGAAACGACCTCGCCGTGCTTGTTTTGGATAAGGCCGCTCGCGTACGTCCACCATGCTCGACACACCGGCCTGTGCAAACGGCGCTTATGCGCATCGCGGACCTTCACGCCTGTTGCAGCGAGGGGAAGTTCACCGCCTGTATTTAGTCGCCGTAGGAAATCAAACGTCGGTCCCGCCAACCACCCGAGGCCGCGACCGCATCGCGGCTGCCACGGAATCCACACCTGCCCGGAGAGGATCGTCGGCCAGGTGCGCGTACCGTTGCGTCGTCCGCATCTGGGAGTGGCCCAGCAGCTTGCCGATCATTTCCAGAGAGGCACCACCGCTGACCAGCAGTGAAGCAAAGGTGTGGCGCAGATCATGAACCCGCACATTACGGATCCCGGCCTGCCGCTGGATCGAGGCCCAGAAATTGCGAATATCTTGAATCGGTTGGTCCTTCGGCGTGCCGTCCAAATGGAAAGCATCGCCAGGAAACAGCCATACTGATCCACGCGGCACAGCGACTCGCCTCTGCCGAACGAGCGCCGCCACGTCCCCGGAAATGGGAACCCGGTGAACCCGCCGCTGCTTTGTGTTCGCCGCGGGTTTCTCCCAGATGCACCGCTCCAGATTGAAGTGATCGAACTGAGCCGTCCTGACCTCACCCAGTCGAGCGCCTGTCAGCATGCACATTCGGAGGACACCGGCAGAGCGCTGGTCGTCTGCCTCCATCAAGGCATCCGCCAGCCGCGTGATTTCAGAGGCGGACAGGAACACGCCGCGTTCCGTCTCCGGCCGCCGCCGAAAACCCTCGGCCGGATTGTCCGTTCGCAGTTTCCATTGAACGGACAGATTGAACATCTTGCGTAGGACCTCACCAACTCGGTTCGCACGGATCGGCGTTGGCTTTGCCGTCTTCAGTGGACGCCGCCGCGATTTGGCCCGATCCTTGGAAGGCCGCGCACGCCCCTCAGCGATCAGCGCCAGAAGCCGCTCTACGTCCAGCGGTTGGACCTCCGACACCAGCATCGAACCCCAATGTGGCAACACCAGATTGCGCAGCATGGACGCCTGATCGGCAGCATTCCGCGGTGCAAGGTGGGAGGCGTGATGCTCGAGGTAGCGATCAGCCAGGTCAGACATCCGAGGTGCCACACGATCCGCGTCGCGCTCAACCGCCGGATCAATGCCGGAGTCGATCATCCGGCGTAGCTCGCTGCAGCGTTCGCGCGCCTGCCTGACCGACCAATCCGGCCAACGCCCAATGGTCAACCGCCGTCGTCGCCCCGAGACGGAATAGTCCAGGCAGAATGACTTTGAACCTGAGGCTTGCACCCTTAGGCAAAAGCCCGCGCTCTCGCCGTCAAACAGATGCACCAAACGTCCGGTCGTTTTCAGCGACCGAACAAACCTCTCTGTTAAAACAACATTTCTGCCCACGCCCAACTCCTTTTGCCACACAGCAGTGCTTCATCGGTTTGGAACCTGATCAAGTCCGCTTGCGGAAACTCGTCGTCACGATGCTATAGCGAAGGGAGCGGCGCCAAGGCAGCCACAGGCGAAACGCGCCACAACTGGCGCGCACCACGGCGCCTCGCTCGCCGCTCCCGAGCCTATCATTTCAGGGCATAGCGTTCAGGCTCCGAGGCATGGCCAGAAGAGCATCAGCCGCCCGCAACCTCCAGAACGCTAGTCACGCTGTAGTCACATTGAGGATGCCAAACGGACCACAAACAGCCCCGGCCAATGCGGCCCGGTGCGGTTGAACCCGGAGATAGGAGATTTGCTCAATCAATGGGTTAGAGGTTAAATCATTGAAAATAAAAGACTTCAGAAAACCCACCGCTATAGGCTCATAACCTGAAGGTCGTAGGTTCAAATCCTACCCCCGCAACCAAAATTATT
>CAYGRI010000036.1:0-25682 GCA_964352155.1 uncultured Maritimibacter sp.
GCAGCGTAACCGGCGACGCTTCGTCCGCGCCAGAGCGCCTTCACCGGACGGTCACGCAGCCGAAATGGTCACGTTTTTAGAGGTGCTCAGATGCAAACACCGCTGGCGAGAATTAAATAGCAACTCCATATTGCCGTAGTAACGGTTAGCTCTAGAAAGAATCTTGCCTTACAATATCCAATATGAGCACATCATTTATCACACCACTAAAGTTCTTATGTGCAATTTCAGTGAGAGCCAACCTTAACGAGTTCAGCTTTCCACTCTGTGTAAATTCTCCATCAAAACCACCAGCATTAGCATGATCAAACATTACTCGCAGGAAAAGATCTCTTAGCTTTGGCTCTCTCGCATATACATTGTCCAACTGCCCAAGAACAACCTCAAGATTCAGCGTAACAACAACAAGGGACTTTATTCTGTTATCAACAACAACCGGAATAACGAACTGGTTGTTCATTTTCATGTATTCATAGCTTGACTCTTCTTCTTGCGTTTCGCTATCATTACTTTCTTCGAAAACCTCTTCTCCGGAGTGTTCGTCTTCGGTTTCATCGCCGCATGGATTCATGACAATCGTCTCATCTTGCGATGGGCGGAGCGCCAAACCCGCACCGACACCACCTGCAAGTCCAAAGATCGCCAAAATAACCGGAATAATCTTGCCCACGAGAAAGGCTCCTTAGAAGGGAAGCAATATGTCCATGATCTGCTGACCATATCTTGGTTGCTGAACAGCGGTAATTTGACCACGGCCACCGTAGGAAATTCTGGCAGACGCTATCTTGTCATATGTGATTTCGTTCTGTCTGGATATGTCTTGGGGACGCACATATCCGGTCACAAGTAACTCTCTCAGTTCAAAGTTTACACGCACTTCCTGACGGCCAACAATTTGGAGAACTCCATTTGGCAATACGCCTGTAACCGTCGCAGCAATCCGAAGCTCCAACTTTTCGTTGCGGCTGGTGGACCCATCTCCGGAAGATGAACTGGAGCTGTTTATATCGACAGCATTCCCCAACGTCGCCCCATCTGGCAGCGACCGGTCAATCCTTTGAGGTATCCCAAACAACTGGGAAATACCCAATCCTTCAGATCCAGTCCGCGACCGATCGGATGAGTTTGAGATCTCAGCGCTGTCATCGATTTCAATGACGACGGTCAGGATATCGCCTTGCTGCAGCGCTCTTCTATCCCCCAGAAGCGAATCGCTGCCACCGTTCCAGAGTGAAGCTCTCCCAGATGGTGTTTCATCTTTCAGATCCACTGGAAATTTTTGGGAGATCATGGCGAAATACTCATCGCCCTCGCGCACCGGCGTGAATTCTGGTGGCTTTCCAACAGTATCTAGATCAGTACATCCAAGCACCAAGAATACTGGAAGGATAACTATCGCTCTTGAGAACATTTATTTCTTTCCAGTATTTCTAGTTGGCCAGAGCAGGGCCACCCACCACGACTGTTCCATCCTTGTCGACGAACCCGGTGACCGTATTGCGAGACGCCAAGTTCATCAAACGAACAAGATCTCCAATCCCTGCTCTTTCCAATGCGCGGGCATCTGCGGCGATTGTTAGCGCACCACGGCGATAATAGGCTGTTACCACCTGGTTACGCTCTATGATTGCCGGTGGTCCGATGTCTTGTAGCCGGATGGGTCGGCCAGGGTACAAAACGACACGCGCCTCCATGCCAACAACAGTTTCGGGATCAGAGATGGTGCCTGGGATAGTTTTTTGGAGGACAGTCAGATCCGCCATTGTAATGATTGCCTGCGCCCGAATGGTTTGGGACGCCACAATCGTTTCAGCAGATGCTGGCACAGCCAAGAAAACCAAAGGGAGCAGATATCGCATCAGCGCACCTGTGTCGTGGCTGCCAACATCTGGTCAGCTGCAGTGATCACTTTGGCATTCAACTCGTAGCCGCGCTGCGCTTCGATCAATTCCGTCACCTCTCGCACGGCATCGACGGAGCTGTCTTCCAGGTAGCCTTGTCGTAGCGTCCCAAGCCCCGCTTCTCCGGGCAATCCGACGATGGGTGCACCAGAGGCCTGAGTCTCCAGAAACAGGTTGCTGCCCATGGCCTCAAGACCCTTGCCATTGGAAAAGGCCGCCATGGTGAACTGGCCAAGCTCCTGTGGTTCAACCTGGTTGGTGAAATAGGCAAATACCTGCCCTTCGGCGTTGATCGAGATCGCTCGCGCGTCGTCTGGGATCACAATTTCGGGGACCACTGGAAAGCCGTCTGAGGTGACGATCAGACCGTCGGACGACCGCTTGAGCCCGCCATCGCGGGTGAAGGCAGATCGACCGTCCGGGAGCGTCACTTCAAGGTATCCGCCACCCTCGATCGCAATATCCAGATCCCCCCCTGTCTGTGACACGGCCCCCTGCGCGAGATTGACTGTGACCGCGGCAGGCCGCACACCCAAGCCGATCTGAACGCCCGTTGGCAGAACGGTGCCATCCGTGGCGCTGATCGTTCCTGGCCGGGCGATCTGTTGATAGTGAAGGTCGGCGAAATCGGCGCGGCGGGCATTGTAGCCGGTCGTGCTCATGTTGGCGAGGTTGTTCGAAATCACCTCGACCCGCATCTGCTGTGCACTCATGCCTGTGGCCGCGATCTGAAGGGCGCGCATCTGGTTTCTCCTTTAGCGTCCGAGGGTTCGGATGACGGACCTTATCCGTTCATCCTCGTTGTCGAGGAACTTCTGTCCCTGTTGATAAGCGTGTTGCACTTCGATCATGCGTGCGATCTCGGTCACGGCATTGACATTCGATCCCTCAAGAAAGCCTTGAAGGATCACGCCTCCCGGTACAGGTACGACGCCGTTCTCGGCAACAAAGCGGCTTCCGGACCGGCGGCTGTAGTCATTCGGATCGGCCGGTTCGACAAGACCGACGTCCGCTTGAGGCTCGCCGTCGACAGACAAAGTTCCGTCAGGCGAAATTGCAATATGGGTGGCATCCACCGGGATAAAGATCGGCGCGCCCGCCGCATCCAGCAGCCGTGACCCATCCGGCGCGACAAGCTCACCATTCTGGTTGGGCGTAAAGGACCCTTCACGCGTAAGCGCCGGCCCGTCTGGTGTGTCGAGCTGAAAGAAGCCCGGGCCCTCGATCGCAAAATCGAAGGTTCCGTTCGTTTGGGTCAGCCTCCCCTGACCGTTGTCGAAATGCCGGGCATTCGCATTCGCCATCGAGACGGATTCCCGATCAGTGTCGACCGATCTGACATATTCCGCAAAGATCAGCCCTTCGCGGCGATAGCCGGTCGTGGACATGTTGGCGATGTTATGGGCCACCGAATCCATCTCGCGCGTTAGACCCGACAGGCGCGTCAGAGTGATGTATGATGATGAATCCATATCCTATCCCCCGGCAATGATTGGAACGAGCTGGCTGTCGAAGAAACTGGTCAGCGTTTCCGTCATGAACCCCATGGTCGCCCAGAAAACCGCTACGATCGCGGCAAGCTTCGGAACGAATGTCAGGGTCATTTCCTGGATAGATGTCAGTGCCTGGAACAGGCCCACGATCAGGCCCGCCACAAGCGCAACCGTCAGGATCGGCGCCGAGATAATCACTGATATCCAAAGGCCCTGTCGGAGGGTGTCATAGAATATGAACTCATCCATCATCTGGCTATACCGGCATTCTCAGGATTTCCTGATACGCCTCGACCACCTTGTCGCGCACGGTAACCGCCGTTTCGACGGCAAGCTGCGTCTGGGCAAGCGCTGTCACAAGCGTGTGCGGGTCCGCGCCCCCTTGCATTGCGTTCAGTGCCGTCTCCTCGCCCTTGGACAAGGTTTCCGCAAAGTTTTCTGCCAGCTTTCCCAGCCCGCCCGATGTCTCGGGCCCGTCCGGCAAAGGCTTCGGCTCTAACGCCGGACGGGATGCTGCATAGGTATGCGTGGCAAGATAAGACCGAATGTCCATTCTGGAATCTCCTATCTCCGAAGAAGTTCAAGCAGGCGCGTGGTCATTTGGCGTGCCTGGTCAAACATTTTGAGGTTCGCCTCATAGCTGCGCTGCGCTTCGCGCGCGTCAGCAATCTCGACCACCAGATCGACGTTCGATCCATCATAGTGGCCGGTTCCGTCCGCCAACGGATGTGAAGGATCGTAGATCTTGGGCAGATCCCGCTGGTCAAGCCGGACACGTCCTGGCTCCACCATCCCGGTCGCCTGACCGGATTCCAACACTTCGTTGAACGTCATTGATTTTCGCCGATAGCCGGGTGTGTCGGCGTTGGCGATGTTTTCGGATACATGCCGCAGGCGTCGCGCCTGCGCCTCCATACCGCTTGCCGCGGAGGCAAGGGTCTTTGCAAGATCATTTGTCATTTTTGCTATCCTACCGCCCGCGACCCAAAGACGTCCGAAGGATGTTTCGCGCCGTCTCATAGACCGACAGGGCAGTCTCATGCGCGTGCTGGGTTTCGATCGCCTTGATCATCTGGGTCTCGACCGAGACCGTGTTGCCGTTCGGATCGGCGGTCCCGGGCTGGTCGACAAGATAGGCCTTGCCACCATCCGTCAAACCGCTGGACAGATGCCCTGCCCGCGTGGTGTGCAATGATCCATCGTTGTGCCGAGAGTCAAAAACCTCGGAAAACGGTGTAATGTCCCGGGACCGATAGCCGGGCGTATCTGCATTGGCGACATTGGAGGCAATTTCAGCTTGCCGCGCACTCGAATGTAGGGCGAGCGCATTCGCCATGCGAAAGATCTCTAGATTGTCGAACATCGGGGCTTCTCCCTCGAAAACTCAACCTAGATTTAACCCTGATTCCTTTAAAAACCGTTTCAAGACAACTGGAGGATTTGAAATGAATGGAATCGGCCTGGATGCCCTCGCCGGCGAAGTATCCGCGATAAAAAGGGTACTTCCTGTGGGCAGAATAGCCTCGTTGGGCGGCGGCACCGTGAAGGTGACCGGGCTGTCGGACACCGCGTCGCTTGGCGACCTCGTCCTGTTGCCGGCCCAGCACGGCTCTTCGATGCGGGGCGAAGTTCTGACCTTGTCCTCCACCGACCTGACGATCTTGCCCGATGGAAGCTCGGAAGGGTTGCAGATCGGCGACCCCGTGACCTTGCTGGGGGAAAACACCATCGCACCGCACGACAGTTGGATCGGCCATGTGATCGATCCGTTTGGCAATGCGCTTGACGGCGGCCCACTTCTGCGCGGAAGCGCGCCGAGACCGTTGCGCGGCCAGCCCCTGAACCCGACCGCCCGGCGCGGTTTCGGCCCAAGGCTTGAGACGGGGCTTGCCTGTTTCGATACTATGTTGCCCATCGTTCGCGGCCAACGCATCGGGCTGTTCGCTGGATCCGGCGTCGGCAAGTCGACCCTGCTGGCAAAGCTGGCGCTTGGGCTGCAAGCCGACATGGTTGTGATTGCCATGATCGGCGAGCGCGGGCGCGAGGTGCAGGAATTCGTGGATCGGGTGCTGCGACCGGCCGGAATGAAGCGGTCAATCGTGGTCGCCGCGACCTCCGACACCTCGCCCATGGTGCGACGGCGCTGTGCCTGGACGGCGATGGCTGTCGCAGAGCACTTTCGCGATCGCGGCCGCCAGGTATTGTTCATGGCCGATTCCGTCACGCGCTTTGCCGACGCTCATCGCGAGATTGCCCTTGCCGCTGGCGAGACGGGGTCCTTGCGCGGATACCCGCCTTCGACATCGCATCTGATCACCGCCCTGTCGGAACGATCCGGCACCGGAACTGGCACCGGCGGCGATATTACGGCTGTTTTCAGCGTTTTGGTCGCGGGGTCGGACATGGAGGAGCCAATCGCCGACATTCTGCGGGGCACTCTGGATGGCCATGTTGTCCTGGACCGTCAGATCGCCGAGCGGGGTCGGTTTCCAGCGATCAACCTGCTGCGCTCCGTCTCGCGATCTCTTCCGATGGCGGCAACCGAAGAGGAAAACCAGTTGATCGCCGAGGCCCGGCACCGGCTGGGAACCTACGACCGGTCCGAGATGATGGTGCAGGCAGGGCTGTATTCCAAGGGAACGGATCCAGACATCGACGCGGCGATCAAGACCTTTCCGGCACTCGACGCATTTCTGGCAGAGAATGCGCCGGACGGAGTAAGCGGCAGCTTTGACCGACTGCGCGCCTGCCTTGCGCTGTCCAATCCCGAAAGCCCGCCGTAAGGCGGCGGGGTTGGGCACGGCAACCGCGGCCCGCCCATTCTCGACCGCCTAGAACAGCCCGGCGACGCCGTTCGAGGATTGCAAAATGGCCAGTGCCGCACTGCCGCCGGCGTTGGACTGCCCACTGCTGGAGCCTTCGATGTCGGCCCGCAGAAGGAAGAGACGCACCAGTTCCTCACGCTTTTCAGGGTCAGAGAACTGGGCCACTTCCGACTCGCCAAACCGGCTTTCGGTCCGTTCGCGGAAGGTGCTCAATTGCTGGTCAAGATCCAGCGCCCCGAAGGACGACGGCAGGCCCAGCGCCTTCTCGAACACGGCGCGGACCGGCGCCTCTCCCATCACGGCAAACCACCGCCCATTTTCGGTCGTATCCCGGGCGGCAATATCGGCCAGCGCAGAATCCAGCCCAAGCGCAAGACGCATGTTCTCGTCCTGCTCGCCCACCGCAATCTCGAATTGCTTGACTTTGTAGGCGTCGCCAATCTTGTCGGGAAAGTCTGACAAGACACTGCGCGGAGTGTCGAAATCACCGAACCCGAAGGCCTTTGAAAACTCCAGATACCGCTTGTCGGACAGACGATTGCTCAACGCATCGCCGGACAACGTTCCGTCCTCCAGCACCTTGCGCACAAAGAACTTGTTGTTGATGTCCTCGTCCAGCCCAAAGGCCCCCAGGGCAACCTGAAGCAACCGCCGGTCATCGACCAGCTGTTCGGCCGACTCTATCTTGCCGATTTTCTCCCGGAAATAGTCCAGATCCCGCGTCATCTGCGCGGAATTGTCGAAGGCCGCCTGCTGGGTTTCCCGCGTCCGGGACAGGAACGCCCAGCCAGCAAAGCCGCCGAGAGGAACGACGGGCGTATAGGTCATGACTGGGACCCGGCCATCAGCCGCTCCTCCCTTGGCAAAAGGGTTCGGAGGGCTTTCAACGCTTGATAATACTGCCCCTCCAAGGTCGCCTCGGTCGCGACGGACAGCTGTTGGCGACTGTCGGAATCACACAGCGCCTGGCTCAATTGCTCTATCCCGCGCAGCAGCTGCAATTTTGCCTCTTCCGGCTCAGCATCGCCCGACAGGACAAGCTGCGCGATATAGCAGACCCGGCGCACCGGCGTATTGACCTCTTCGGGGTGAATCGCATCCCGCAAGCGCAGGATGTTCGCGTTGGGTGTCACAATGGACAGGCGCGAGCGGCGCTCGCCGTTTTCGATCACAGCGCCGTTTATCAGCACCCGCTCCCTGGGCCCAAGCTTCAGGACCAGGCCGCTCATCGCGACGCTGCCCCCTGTTGACGGAGACCTCTCATGATCGCAGTGTTGATTTCGATCAGCGTATCAGCACCGGCGCTGCCATTGAGAACCTTTGTCGAGTGCTGGATCGTGAACTCCGCCAGATAGAAAATCTGTGCCCGTATCTGCTGTGGCAGCATGTTCTCCTTGTCGGCGACGTCGCCAGCAAGCAACGTCCAAAGGCGGCGATTTTCGTGGATTGCGGCGGCAAGGGCCGGGAAGCCAGGTTTGCCTTTTCCGACAGCCTCTTTCATGCGCCGGGTGATTCGGGCGAAGGCGTCGTATTCGGTACTTTGATGCGTGCGGATCGGGGCTGAGGAGTTGGCGTAGGCCGTTCGAGCCATGTGCAGAGCGCTCACGTCGGATCCTTCCGGGGTCAAGCGAAAATGTCATGCGGCATTTGCCGCGGCGGTGAGGGGGCGCAGACTTTCGCTGCGCCCCGCCGTCACGCTTACCTGAACAGCGACAGGATCGACTGCGGCGCCTGGTTGGCGATCGACAGCGACTGGATCGACAGCTGCTGCTGAACCTGCAGAGCCTGCAGCTTGGCCGACGCTTCTTCCATATCGGCATCCACAAGGGCGCCGATCCCGGTCTTGAGCGAGTCCATCATGCTCGTCACAAAGTCGGACTGGGTGTCGATCCGACCCTGAGCCGAACCGAAAGAGGCTGCGGATTCGATCGCAGTATCGATCCAGGTCTCAACGTTGGCCAAGGCAGCCTCGACGCCTACGTCCGTGGTCACGTCGACCGTGTCGACCCCGGCCAGACCGCCGGTCGCTTCGCCGCCGGCAAAACCATCGGCCGTCAGAGCCAGCGCAGCGCCGTCGTTGTCCACCTGCAGTATCCAGGCGCCCGAAGTCGCGTCCTGGATCACTCGGGTCGAGACTTCCTCGGAAGACGCACCGTCGATGGCGACCTTCAGGCCCTTGGCCACGTCTTCCATCGTCTCGTTCTTGCCAGCCACATAGTCGTAGTTGGTTCCACCGATCGACACACGATACCCGTCGCCTTCCGCCACGTTCGCCGTCGTGCTGAAGGTAAGCTCGGATGCCCGGGCTTCGAGCGTCTGCGGAGCAAGCGTCGCCGCCGCCGCCGAGGCTGCGGCCCCGTCAACGCGACCACTGAACGTCGAGGTACCGCCAACGGACGAACCGCTGATGGACAGATCGTCGAACTTCGACGTGCTGGTGATGGTGATAGCAGCGCCCGTCACAGACGCAGTGACCCCTTCGATCCCCGCCCCGTTGATGGCGTTGCTCAGACCAGCCGAGAGGTCGTTGAGCACGACCGTTGAAGTCGTGAAGGAAACGGTGGTGTCACCAATCTGCAGGTTGTACTGCTCCCCGATCGCCGGGGCTGTGGCCATGGTAATTTCCATGGAGTTGCCGGTGTTCGAGAAGTCCCGGGTGGAGGATGCGTCGGCGACCTGGCCCGCGTTTGCCCGGATCGTCAGGTTGCCGCCAACGACGGCCGCATCGCCTGCGGTGATCGCTGCACCACCGGCCAGGTTGGCACCCGTGCCCATGACACCCGCGTCGAAGGTCAGGTCGTTCCGCCGGACGGTGATGTCCGATGCGGTGACGGATCCATCGGCTGCGCGGTCAAGCGACGACAGGATATTCACGTCATCCTGGCCGGACAGCATGTTCAGGCCGTTGAACTGGGCGGCGCCGGTGATCGACTGGATCTGACCGCTCAAAGCATCGATATCGTCCTGGATCTTCGCACGATCGACGTTTTCTTCCTGAGCGGAGACGATCTTGCCCTTCATCTCGGTCAGCAGGTCGGTGACCGTCTCGGCCGCGTTGCGCGCGACGGACACGGTGGACTGGCCCAACGACAGGCTTTCAGAGATGCCCTTGAAGCCTTTTACGTCCGATTCCATGACCTTGGAGATGGACCAGATCGATGCGTTGTCCCGAGCCGTCCCCACCGATTTACCGGTCGAGATCTCACTTTGGACCATGGACAGGTTGCTGTTGACGCCGCGCAGAGTTTGAAGCGCGACCATGGCGCTGGTGTTCGTCAGAATACTCGACATAAGTAGTACATTCCTTCGTTCAAACGGCACCTTTTCGCGCCGCGTACAGGTTTGACCCGATACCCCCGGGCCTCGTGAAATGTCTTTCTGACCATTACGGAGTAACCCACCGACCCCGTGCCACCATGTTTGGTGCCCGACCATTCCTGTCTGGAAAAAGGTAATGTAGCGTAAACATCCGCCGCCACGGCGCCCCCAATTGGGTAAAAACTACCCTTAACAGCGCCTTACTGCGCCAGTGGCCCGGGTTGTCGCCGTTTTCGGCGCGTGCCTGGTCGCCTTGCGGAAACCAGGGCTTAAAGGAGTTTCTTCGGTTGCAAGGTGCTGCCGATGACAGTTCTTCGCCCCGAAGCATCGTAGGTATGCAGCGCCTCTGGTGCCTGGCGAAGTGCGTTCAGCCGCGCCCCCGCATCTTTCAGCCCGACACGCATTGCATCGAGCAGCCTTCCGTTATGTTCCGCTTTCTGTCGCAGCCGTGATACAGTTGCCGGGTCCATCCTGTTCCGGTTCAACTTGGCCGCCAGCCGCTCCTTTTCGGGTGCAAGTCGTTCGAGCAGGTCAAATCTGCCCGACAGAATCGCCCCGCGCTCCCGGTCCAGCAAGTCCGCCATTGAGTCGGCGGTATCGCGAAGATCAAACAGCCCCATCGCCGCGGCCCTTCAGCGCTTCGAACAGAGATTCGGCGAGCCCGATGCCCCCGGCCCTGACCATTTCTTCCGCCTGGGCCTGAACCAGGAAAGAGCCGAACTGATCTTCACCCGTGCCGCCACCCAAAGCGTCGCGCGACTTTCCAAACCCCGCCGATTTCAGCATTTCCGAGAGGAAAGATGCCTCCAGCGCGCGCGCCGCTTCCCGCAAGGCCGCGTCCTGTTCCGTTGGTTTTTCAATTGGTTTCATTGTGGGCGGACCGGCCGGTCTGGCCGCATCGAACTGTGTCATGCGATTTCCATCCAATTCGAGAATGTTTCGCCGTTTATGCCGCTGCATTGGTAAAGAAGCGGTAACCAATTTCCGGATATCCCCTGCAGGACCGAGAAAGAAATCCGGGGCAAGAACATGCAAACAAGTCAGATATTCGACGGCCTAGTTTCCGGGGCCAAGACGTCCGGAACGCCGCTGACGCCCGCGACCGATGCCGCTGGTGGCTCGTCCGACTTCAAGGATGTGCTCAACAGCTTGGCGGCGGAAACAAATGGAACACCGGACGGAGGGCAACCGCCTCCGTCCGGAAACGACACGGCCCTCCTTGTGAGCAAATCGCGCTCTGCAACAGCAATAGACGGGCTTGTCCCCGTGCTGGATCAGACCGCCAACGCGGGCGGAACGAGTGTCGCTGGCGGCGCCAAGACGAGTGCGGAAGATGCGATGATCGCCGCCCAAACGGCCACCGAAACAGCGCGATCGGGTGACGCACTGACGTCCGAAGCGAGCAAGACGGCGACCGCGGCCGGAACCAATCCGGCGGGCCATTCCGAGCTACCGATGACCTCGCGGCTGCCCTTTGACAACGCCTCGATAGCCTATGGGTCGACGAAGGAACTGTCTGACGAATCCCGGCCAAATGTGCCGTCCTCGGCCACGATTCGAGGCGGAGGCGAAGACTCTCCGATCGTAGACGACACAATCACCGACAGGTCCCCGGCGCGCGACGGATCGACGCCAACGGTCGACTCTGCCCGCGAGTCGAACCGCGATTTCCCGACGCCCGACAGGCATCGGACAAGCGACGTTTTCCCGGTTTCGCTCGTCCGAAACCCGTCGGACAAGGCGTGGACAAACGACGAATTCCCCATTTCGCTCGTCCGAAACCCGACAGACAAGGCGTGGACGAACGATGAATTCCCCATTTCGCTCGTCCGAAACCCGACAGACGGGATGACCAGTGAGATAAAGCATGACCGCGCTCTCCCTGTCTCCCTGGGCACTGACGGATTCGCCGCAGGCTCTCAACGGCAGGAAAGCGTCTTGAGTGCGAGTGTTCTGTCCGCAACCGCGACTCCAGACGAAAAACAGGCGATACTGAAGCAGCTGCAATTAGATGCGAATGCGAAGACTTTTGACGGCGCCGGTCTGCCGCTTTCCGACAAGCTTTCCTCGACCCAGACCAGCCCCGTCCAGGTGACAACCCCGAACACCAAGATCGATGTTCTGGGCAGCAAGGCGATCGCGACAGGGTCCGATCTCGCCATGAAAGAGGGAACTGTCACGCCAGCGCCTGTCTTCAGAACGGCAGTTGGTGATTCGGCACAGGCGCCCAACACGCCGCCGCTGGTCTCGGTGTCCGCGGCGGGCTATGCGCCCTCGCCCCCGGCGAGAGAGTCGCGCAACACCTCTGCGCCGCCAGCCGTCGCGGGACCGCCAGTTGTTATCGGACCGCCCGTGGTTGCCGCCCCGCCCGTTACACCCGTTCCGCCACCCGCGACACCAGGCGTTATTCGGGAGGACCGCGGAAACCCCGCATTCACAGAGGAATTCTTGCGCCCGTTGGGGGACCCTGGGCATAGCAGCATCCAATCGGATCACCGCGCGGCGGCGGTCGCAGGCAGCCGTGCGCCGACAGAGTTTGTTCCGCCCCGACAGATCGCGATGCAGTTGGCCGAGGCGACAAGACCGATGCCCGATGGGCCGGTCGAAGTGACGCTTGACCCCGAAGAACTCGGCCGTGTGCGCATGACTCTGACCGCTGGCGACGGGATCATGATGGTCAGCCTGAACGTCGATCGGGTAGAAACCGCAGACCTCCTGCGCCGAAATCTTGACACCCTGTCCCAGGAATTCCGTAACATGGGTTATACCGACGTTGCCTTCTCCTTTGAGGGCGGCAATTCGGACGAGACGTTCGGCAGTGGGACGCGAGGCGCCAACGAACCCTCTCTTCTGCCCGAAGAGTCGCATGAGGTCGCTGCTGAGGCATCGCCGCTGCGTCCTTCCGGTGGAATGGATCTCCGACTCTAGACCTCAGCGACCGGCCCGGCGGCCGGACATGACCCAAGTCCTGGCGGGCACCGCCTTCCTTCCCAACACAAATACGATTTTTTTCCATAGGATTCTATGACATGGAAGTAGCGAACACCCTCAACGCGATACCGGCGTCCAACACGTCGACGACCGTGGAAACCTCGGAACCGGCCATCGCGTCCGACTTTGAGACGTTTTTGCGGATGCTGACCGTTCAAATGCAGAACCAGGACCCGCTGAACCCGACAAATCCCGAAGACTTCGCCGTTCAGCTAGCCACCTTTTCGGGGGTCGAACAGCAGGTGTACACCAACGACCTTCTCGAATCGCTGCAATCCCAGATGGGCCTGACGGGTATTTCGCAATTCGCGGATTGGATCGGGAAAGAAGCGAAAGCGCCGGTCGCCGCCACTTTTGACGGCAGCACCCCTATCACGGTCTCCGTCGCCCCCGACGCTGACGCCGATACGGCCTATCTGGTGGTTCGCAGCGACTCCGGGGTCGAGGTGGACCGCTATCCGATCTCGCTGACCGAAGACACGGTGATTTATGATGGGACGACCGCAAGCGGCCAGGCCCTGCCCGCGGGGCAATACAGCTTTAGCGTCGAGAACTGGAAGAATGGCGGATTGGACACCCAGGTCGATGGCGAAGTCTACGCCAGAGTGGTCGAGGCCCGGATCGTCGATGGTCAGGCGGTTATTGTAACGGAAGGCGGCGAAGAAATTCCCGCCGACAGCGTTACCGCCCTGCGAGAGCCGCCGACCACCTGAACCACGGTCCCGCTGACCCTGTCCTAAAGATGGGTTCCCAGCCAGACCCCCGAAAAGGCGAGCGCGGCGCCCAAAGTCATATAGGCGAGCGCTTGCCAGGTCTTCGTGGCGGATCTGCGGGGAGTTGATTCGGGCCGGTTTTGCAATAATTGCTCGGCCAGTTCAGGGAGTTGTGGGCCAAAGCGCGCAAGCACCTGCGCCGTCTTTGCCAGGTCGTTCAGAAAGGCGCGTGGGCCGATATGGGATTTGATGTAATCCTCGACCACCGGCTGCGCCACGTTCCAGATATTCATGCGCGAATCCAGCGACCGCGCCACGCCCTCTACCACGACCATGGTGCGTTGCAGCAGGATTAGTTCGGTGCGCGTCTCCATCCCGAAGCGCTCAGTGACCTCGAACAGATGGCTAAGCAGCCGCGCCATGGACAAACGCGAGGCATCGAGGCCAAAGATCGGCTCTCCGACAGAGCGGAGCGCGCGCGCGAAGGCGTCGATGTCCCGATCTTTCGGCACATACCCGGCCTCGAAATGCACTTCGGCGACCCGACGATAATCCTTCCGGATGAACCCGTACAGGATCTCTGCATACACGCGGCGCGTGTATTCGTCGATCTGCCCCATGATCCCGAAATCGAGGGCAACGATATCGCCGTTCGGCGCGATCTTCAGATTGCCTTGGTGCATGTCCCCGTGAAAATACCCGTCACGCAGAGCATGGTTCAGGAACAGTTGCAGCACCCGCTCGGCCAGGGCGCCTCTGTCATGGCCCGCCGCGTCGATTGCGGCGAGATCGTTGAAGGAAAGCCCGTCGACCCAGGCCAGCGCCATGGCGCGGCGGCCCGACAGGAACCACTCCACCTGCGGCACCTGAAAGCCGGGGTCTTTCGATGTCTTGGCCGCGAACTCCGCAGCGGCCGAAGTTTCAAGCCGCAGATCCAGCTCTCCATCCACCACCCCGTGAAAATGCTCGATCACGTCGCGCGGTCGCAGGCGGCGCGATGCGGGCGACAGAAGCTCGATCATGTCGGCGGCGAAATAGAACGCGTCGATGTCCTTGCGGAACGCGCGCTCGATCCCCGGCCGCAGCACCTTGACCGCGACTTCGCGGCCATCATGGGCCAGGCGGGCGCGGTGGACCTGCGCGATGGAGGCTGCCGCGACCGGCTCGGAGAACTCCGAAAAGATCTCGTCCACCTCGTGGCCCAGATCCTCGGCGATGGTGCGTTTTGCGACCTCGGTCGGAAACGGCGGCAGCTTGTCTTGCAGAACCTGCAATTGCAGGGCCAGCTCATCCCCCACAACGTCCGGCCGTGTGGACAGGATCTGCCCGAACTTGATGTAAGCCGGACCCAGCGCGGTGATCGCCCGGGTGACCGGCGGCATCTCCGGATCGCCCTTGTACCCCAGCCATTTGAACGGCCAGCCCAGAATGCGCGCCGTCACTCGCAGCGCGGGCGGTGCGCTCATCGCATCAAGCACGACGCCCATGGCACCCGTCCGTTCCATGGTCGCGCCGGTGCGGACCAACCGCCAGATATTGTGAGGTCCGCGCACCCTAGATTTTCCACCCCGAATGCAGCGCCGCGACCCCCATGGTCAGGTTGCGATATTTCACCTGATCGAAGCCGGCTGCGCGGATCATGTCGGCAAAGCTGTCCTGATCTGGGAACTGACGGATCGATTCCACCAGGTATTGATAGCTCGCGCGATCCCCGGCGATGGCCTGCCCCATGGCCGGAATGATGTTGTAAGAATAGCGATCATAGGCCCATTGCATGCCGGGATTGGGCAATTGCGAGAATTCCAGCACCATCAGCCGACCGCCGCGCTTGAGCACCCGATAGGCCTCGGCCAACGCCGCTTGCGGGCGGGTCACATTGCGGATTCCGAAGCTGATCGTATAGACGTCAAAGCTGTTGTCGTCGAAGGGCAGCGCCATCGCATCGCCGACAACCCAGTCGAGCGCTTGGGCAAAGCTTTCGGCCTCGGCCCGTTTGCGCCCGGCCTCCAGCATATCCGCGGTCATGTCACAGACGACCACCGAGGCGCCGGGAGCACGTCTTAGAAAGCGGAAGGCGATGTCGCCGGTGCCGCCGGCCACATCCAGCAGCCGCTGGCCCGCGCGCGGCGCCAGCCAATCCATCATCCCGTCTTTCCACAGCCGGTGGATTCCGCCGGACATGACATCGTTCATCACGTCATAGCGCGACGCGACCGAAGAGAAGACGCCGTGCACGCGCCCGGCCTTTTCATCCTCTGGGATGGTCTCGTTTCCGAAATGGGTCGTTTTGTCGGTCATGGCTCGCCCAAATTACTTCACATTGGCGATATAGGGTCAGGGCGACAGAGACAAAGGGAAACAGGACCCCGGACCATGAGCAGCCTATCACCATTATTCCTGTATCTCGCCATTGCCGCCGTACTGGCGTGGAGTTTGCGGTCAAGGCGCATGACCGGGCTGCGGCGATTTGTCGACCGTCGGGCCAATGCCGGTGTCGAGCATCTTGGCCTTGCCAAACGTGTGGCCGCGCTGGGTGACGCGCGGCAACAGCCCAAGGGCGCCGCGCAAACGCATCATCGGACGACGATTGGGTTGCGGGCGGTGTCTGCCACGGTTTGCACAGCGGTTCTGTGGGTGACCTTTCCCGGGTCCGACAGCGATGCCGGCGGGATGCAGATGATGGGCCCCGATCTGAACAGCCCCGCGCTGTTTGCGACCCTGCTGGTGCTGAGCGTCCCCTATCTGATCTTCATATGGCGCTACGACGTGATCCTGTCCGGCACGTCGTTGTCGGTGCCAACGTTTTGGTTCACCCACAAAAAGGTCGACCTGACCGAACTGGATATGATCGAGGATGATGGCGCCTATTGCTGCCGACTGTATTTCAGGGATGGTCGCCGCGTCGAGGTTCTGAAATACCTGACGGGCCGCTCTGATCTGCTGAGGGTTCTGAAGCGGCACGAGGAACGAAACAGCTAGGTCTGTATGCCCGAACTGCCAGAGGTTGAAACCGTCCGCCGCGGGCTGCACCCGGTGATGGAGGGATTCGAGATTGTCGGCGCTGACGTGCGGCGCCCCGATCTGCGCTGGCCCCTGCCGGAGCGTATGGCAGAGCGGTTGAACGGCCAGCGGATCACCCGGCTGGGGCGACGCTCAAAATACATGCTGGCGGATCTGTCCTCGGGCGAGACTTTGATCATCCATCTGGGGATGTCGGGGCGCATGCTGATCTCTGGCGAGATGCCGGGGCAGTTTCATCACCCCCATGCGGCGCCCGAAAAGCATGATCATGTGGTGATCGAGATGAGCTCGGGCGCGCGGATCACCTTCAATGACGCCCGCCGCTTTGGCGCGATGGACCTTTGGCCGACCGCCACGCTCGACGACCATTGGCTGCTCAAGAAGCTGGGGCCGGAACCGCTGGGGAACGGTTTTCACGAGGATTACCTGGTCGAACAGCTCAAGACGCGCAAGACGCCCATAAAATCGGCACTCTTGGATCAACGTGTCGTCGCAGGTCTGGGCAATATTTATGTTTGTGAGGCGCTTTTCCGGGCACATATCTCGCCGCGCCGGATGGCCGGAAAGATCGCCACCACCCGGATTCGGGGGCTGGTCCCGATCATCCGAGAGGTGCTGTCAGACGCAATAAAGGCCGGCGGATCTTCCTTGCGTGACTACCGGCAAACCCATGGCGAGCTTGGATATTTTCAACACGCGTTCCGGGTCTATGGGCGCGAGACAAAGGCGTGTTTGGCACCCGGCTGCACTGGCACGATCGCTCGAATCACGCAAAGCGGACGGTCGTCCTTCTACTGCCCCAGCTGTCAAAGATGACTTGATCCGGCCTCACAGGCTGGTATGGACTCGGCGGACGTGGAACAGGCAAGGGCGTCAAAATGGCCTTCAAGACGATTGTCGTCGATATCGACGACCACGTGGCTCTTATCAAGCTGAACCGTCCCGATGCGCTCAATGCACTGAACTCGGAATTGCTGGGCGAGCTGGCGACGGCGCTGCGCGAGGCGGACAAGAACGAGAAGGTCCGATGCGTGGTCCTGACCGGCTCCGAAAAGGCTTTTGCCGCGGGGGCGGACATTGCCGAAATGTCCGAGAAGACCTTTGTCGAGGCGTTCATGGGCGACCTGTTCGGCGAAGATATCGCCACAATGCTGCGCTGTCGCAAACCGATCATCGCGGCGGTGTCGGGCTATGCGCTAGGTGGTGGCTGCGAATTGGCGATGATGTGCGACTTCATCATCGCGGCAGACAATGCCAAGTTTGGCCAGCCAGAGATCAACCTGGGCGTGATGGCCGGAATCGGCGGGACGCAGCGGCTGACGAAGTTCATCGGCAAGTCCAAGGCGATGGATATGCATCTGACCGGACGGTTCATGGATGCCGAAGAAGCAGAGCGGTCAGGGCTGGTCAGTCGCGTGGTGCCTTTGAAGAAGCTGATGGAAGAATCCCTGGGCGCAGCGCACAAGATCGCCGAGAAATCCGCGATCAGCACCCGGGCCGCGAAAGAGGCGGTGAACCGCGCCTACGAGACGACACTGTCCGAGGGGCTGTTGTTCGAACGCCGACTGTTCCAGTCGCTGTTCGCGACCGAGGATCAGTCCGAGGGCATGTCCGCCTTCCTCGACAAACGCGAAGCGCAATTCCGCGACAAGTAGGTCCGGTCGCATTTTCGGTTCCCTTTTCCTGCAGTCTGTCCTATAGGCCCCCGATACATGCGCGTGAGGCCCGCTTGGCCGGAGAAGCCGGTTGTCTGAACCCGGCCGGGGACCGTACGCGCGACGTTTTTGATATGGACCCGGAGAAGGGAAGACAAAGATGGCGAATTCGCCCCAGGCCAAGAAGCGCGCGCGTCAGAACGCCCGCCGCAGCGAGATTAACAAGGCGCGTCGTTCGCGCATTCGCACCTACCTGCGCAAAGTCGAAGAGGCGATCGCCTCTGGCGAGAAGGACGCCGCCGTTGCGGCGCTTCGTGCGGCACAGCCCGAAATGATGCGCGGTGTCACCAAGGGCGTGTTGCACAAGAATACGGTTGCCCGGAAAATCTCGCGTCTGAACGCGCGCGTGAAGACGCTGGCCTAAGATCGGCGCATCTTTTTTTCAAGGCCCGAATCCCGGCGCCCCTTGTGGGTGGCGGGATTTTTTTATTGCGCAGCGTCTATACAATTTTTCCGGGTATTTTCCGGTCACCGCACGACTCAGCTACAAATCGAACAAAGCCGCTGAGATGCGTTTCGCGCGGTTGCGAGGCATCTGTGTTATTTCGGTACCGTCCGCCCTTCCGCCATCAAAGGGTTACGCGACGCTCATTAAGAAACGTCTGATTCGATCCATGATGGACGTTGATCCCGGGCAATACCCCTTGGTACCGTGCCTGAGCGATTCACGCTGTGAAACTTGGGGGGGCATGGGACCGGACAACAGGGCGACCACAGACGACATATGAATTCTGGGCGCAGGCGGGGGAACCGCTGCTGCCATCACAATGCGGTGCTGCCAAAAACCGCCTGTTCGAAGACAGATCATGTGACGCGCGCCCCATCACAGGCCGGAGACGTGTCTCAATAAACTGAAGTGTCCAGAGGCGGACCCGATCGGCAGAGGGTTTTCTGTCGGGGGGTGTCACGTCTGGCAAGAGCTGTCGGGGCATCCCCGGTGTTGCGAAGGCGATGGCCTTTGCGATGTCTGGGGTCCGGGCCAGCCTGCGTCGCAACGGTAATGGCTCGGCATCCTGAGGACAGGCGCCGGGCTGGGGAACAGGACGGGTGGAAGACAAAATAGATGCGGGTCGAGACAACTATGAACGATGAAATCTGGGGCAAGGTGCGGGACGAACTGGCGGGGGTCATCGGAAGCGATCACTTCCGTAACTGGATCGAACCGCTGGAATTCGCCGGTGTCACGGACGGCACCGCAGTGTTCCATGTGCCCACGAATTTCATCGGCGATTGGGTCTCTCGGCATTACGGTGATCTGATTCTGACGCGCATGAAGTCGGCGGGCAGCCCCGTTGTCCGGACCCAGTTCGTCACCCGGCAAAAGCCCAGCGCCCCAAAGACGCCGGTCAAGTCGCCGCCTGTCGCAGCCGCTGGCGCAGCGGCCGACGACTCCGAACTGCCGGGCGCGCCGCTGGATCCGCGATTTACTTTTGACAAATTTGTCGTGGGCAAACCCAACGAGCTGGCCCATGCCGCCGCCCGGCGCGTGGCCGAGAATGCGCAAGTTACGTTCAACCCGCTGTTCCTGTACGGCGGCGTCGGGCTTGGCAAAACGCACCTGATGCACGCCATTGCCAACGAACTGGCCTCGCGAGGCGATGGGCTGAAGGTGGTGTATCTGTCGGCAGAGCAGTTCATGTACCGCTTTGTGCAAGCGCTGCGGGACCGGCAGATGATGGATTTCAAGCAGCTTTTCCGGTCCGTCGACGTTCTGATGGTCGACGACGTTCAGTTCATCGCCGGCAAGGACTCCACCCAGGAAGAATTTTTCCACACGTTCAACGCGCTGGTCGATCAGAACAAGCAGATCGTAATTTCTGCCGACCGCGCGCCCAGCGAGATCAAGCATATGGAGGCGCGGATCACCAGCCGTCTGCAATGCGGGCTGGTGGTGGATCTGCACCCGACCGACTATGAACTTCGTCTCGGGATCCTGCAGCAGAAGGTCGAACAACAGCGCCAGCAATATCCCGGCCTTGTCATCGCCGACGGGGTTCTGGAATTCCTGGCCCATCGCATCTCGACCAACGTCCGCGTGCTGGAAGGCGCCTTGATGCGCCTGTTCGCCTTTGCAACCTTGGTTGGCAGAGAGGTGACGCTCGATCTGACCCAGGATTGTCTCGCCGACATCCTACGCGCCTCGGATCGCAAGCTGACCATCGAAGAGATCCAGCGCCGCGTCAGCGAGCATTACAACATCCGCCTCAGCGATCTGATCGGCCCGCGGCGGATGCGGGCTTTGGCGCGACCCCGGCAGGTGGCGATGTATCTGTCCAAGCAGTTGACCTCGCGCAGCCTGCCGGAAATCGGGCGCCGGTTCGGCGGCCGCGATCACACCACCATCATGCACGGCGTCCGCAAGATCGAAGAGCTGATGGCCCAGGACAGCCAGCTTGCCGACGACATCGAGCTTCTGCGCCGCTCGCTGGAGGCTTGAGGGGGCCTTGACGCTGCTGTGAAAGCGACTCACTGTCCATTTCAGGGCTTGAGGCGGTGCGCGAACGCGGTAGGGTACGCGCCCCGGCAGTCATGAGGGATGGCGATGAAGATCAGCATCGAGCGCGCAACGCTCCTGAAAGCGGTGGGCCAGGCTCAATCCGTGGTGGAGCGTCGGAATACGATTCCGATCTTGGCCAATGTCCTGATTGAGGCCGAGGGCGACACCGTCAGCTTTCGGGCGACCGACCTGGACATAGAGATTCTGGACAAGGCGCCCGCCCAGGTCGAGCGGGCGGGCGCCACCACCGTGAATGCCGTCATGCTGCACGAGATCGTGCGCAAGTTGTCGGACGGTGCGCTGGTTCAGTTGACCGACGACGGTGCCAGCGGCCGGTTGGAGGTCAAGGCGGGCCGGTCGAATTTCAATCTGGCGACGCTGCCGAAGGAAGACTTTCCGGTCATGGCGTCGTCGGAATACCATTCGAACTTCTCCGCCCCGGCGCCAGTTCTGCGGCGGTTGTTCGACAAGTCGAAATTCGCGATTTCGACCGAAGAAACGCGGTATTACCTGAACGGTGTCTATATGCATGTGTCCGACTCGGACGGTCAAAAGGTTCTGCGCTGCGTGGCCACCGACGGGCACCGGCTGGCGCGGATCGACGCCGAGTTGCCGATGAACGCCGAAGAGATGCCGGGCGTGATCGTGCCGCGCAAAACCGTCGGAGAGTTGCGCAAGCTGCTGGATGACGACGAAACGAAGGTCGCCGTCTCGGTCAGCGAGACCAAGGTGCGCTTTGCAACGCCGAATATCACGCTGACGTCGAAGGTGATCGACGGGACCTTCCCGGATTATTCCCGAGTGATCCCGGCAGGCAATTCCCGCAAGCTCGAGGTGGACGCACAGGAATTCGCCCAGGCCGTTGACCGGGTTGCCACCGTCTCGTCCGAGCGGTCCCGCGCCGTCAAGTTGCAGTTGGAGGAGGACCGCCTGATCCTCTCGGTCAATGCCCCCGACAGCGGCGCCGCCGATGAAGAGCTTGTGGTGGCCTATAGCGACGAAAAGCTCGAGATTGGGTTCAACGCGAAGTATTTGCTGGAGATTGCCAGCCAGGTCGACCGCGAGAATGCGGTGTTCCTGTTCAACTCCGCGGGGGATCCGACGCTGATGCGCGAGGGGTCCGATCTTTCGGCGATCTATGTCGTCATGCCGATGCGCGTGTGATTGCATCGGCAAAGCCTGCCTTCGGCAGAGGTCTGTTTGACAAGAAGAAACCAGGGGCATGCCCGGTCTATCGCTGACGGAACTTCGTCTGTCGCATTTCCGGTCCCATCGGGCCGCGCGGCTGGAGATCGACGCGCGCCCCGTCGCGATCTTTGGCCCCAACGGCGCCGGAAAAACCAATGTGCTCGAGGCGCTGTCGCTGCTGTCTCCGGGGCGTGGCTTGCGGCGTGCCACGGCAGAAGACATGGCGCGGCATCCCGGCGGCATCGGCTGGAAGGTCTCGGCCGTGCTGCAAAGCCTGTACCAAGTCCACGAGATCGCGACCTGGTGGGAGCCGGGCGGAACACGCTCGGTCACGATTGACGACAAGGCGACGCCGCAGGTCGCGCTGGGCCGGATCGCACGGATGGTCTGGCTGGTGCCCTCGATGGACCGGTTGTGGCTGGAGGCGGCCGAGGGGCGACGGCGCTTTCTGGACCGGATCACGATGAGCTTTGAGCCGGGCCATGCCGATGTTGCCCTGACCTACGAAAAGGCGATGCGAGAGCGCAACCGCCTGCTGAAGGATCAGGTGCGCGACCCCCATTGGTACAGCGCGCTGGAATTGCAGATGGCCGAGGCCGGGACCGCCGTTCAGGCCAATCGCCGGACCGCGCTGGAGCGGCTCGCGGTGGCCCAGGTGGGGGCAGAGACCGCCTTTCCGACCGCCGATCTGGCACTGGGCGCGGCAGACGACAGCGCCCCGCCGGAGGACGCCCTGGCGTTTCGCGACGCTCTGGCTTCTGGCCGCCAGCGAGACCTTTACGCCGGGCGCACCCTGATCGGGCCGCACCGCGCGGATCTGGAGGCGACCTATGCCGCAAAGGGGATCCCCGCCCGCCAAAGCTCCACTGGCGAACAGAAGGCCCTTCTGATCTCGCTGATCCTGGCCAACGCACGCGCCATTGCCGAGGATTTCGGGGCGCCGCCGATCCTGATCCTGGACGAGGTCGCCGCCCATCTCGATGCCGGGCGCCGCGCCGCTTTGTATGACGAAATATGCGCGCTGGGTGCCCAAGCCTGGATGACCGGGACGGGGCCGGAGCTGTTCGCGGAACTCGGCGACCGCGCGCAACATCTGAAGGTGAGCGATGGCGGCAACGGGTCAATTGTGGCCCAGCGGGTGCTGTAGCGAAGATCACCCGACGCCCCGGAATTGCCGCGCCAGAGCAAGTGCAGGGGCGTCAGCAAAGGCCCCAGTCTTCGTCCACTTGCAGGCGCGACCCAACGGCGCCCGCCATACCCTTTCCAAAACGCACAAGCGATCCGCAGGTGGTCCCCGACCCGCCTGGCGGGCGTCAGCGCGGCCTGTTGGGCACAGTGATTCGCTCTATGCGGGATAATTGGATAATCCGGGGCTTCTGCGTGACATTCCGCCCTCGACCGCGTATAAAATGGCAAAGATAATCAAGGGACACTTGCATGGTCGATGCAGCCCGGCCGCCAGAAGAATATGGCGCCGATTCTATCAAAGTTCTCCGAGGGTTAGAGGCCGTAAGAAAGCGGCCTGGCATGTATATTGGCGACACCGATGACGGGTCCGGCCTGCACCACATGGTGTATGAGGTCGTCGACAACGGCATTGACGAGGCGCTGGCCGGTCACGCAACCGAAGTCTCGGTCATTCTGCACGACGATGGCAGCGTTTCGGTCAGCGACAACGGGCGCGGTATTCCCGTCGAACTGCACGCCGAAGAAGGCGTCAGCGCGGCCGAGGTCATCATGACCCAGCTTCATGCCGGCGGGAAGTTCGACCAGAACAGCTATAAGGTCTCGGGCGGTCTGCACGGCGTCGGCGTCTCTGTCGTGAACGCGCTGTCCGATTGGCTGGAGCTGACGATCTGGCGCAACGGCAAGGAACACACCGCCCGGTTCGAGACGGGCGATACCGTCCGGCATCTGGCCGTGGTGGGCGACGCCAACGGCCGCAAGGGCACGATGGTGCGGTTTCTGGCATCCACCGATACCTTCTCCAACCGCGATTATCAGTTCAAGACGCTGGAGAACCGGCTGCGTGAGCTGGCGTTCCTGAACTCCGGCGTGATGATCCGCCTGGTGGACGAACGCCCGGCGGAACCGCTGGTGGCCGAGATGTGTTATGAGGGCGGCGTCAAGGAATTCGTCCGCTACCTCGACCGCAGCAAGCAGAACCTGCTCGAAGAGCCGATCTTTATCCAGGGCACGCGGGAGGGGATCACGGTCGAAGTCGCCATGTGGTGGAACGACAGCTACCACGAGACGGTGCTGCCCTTCACCAACAACATCCCGCAGCGCGACGGCGGCACCCATCTGGCGGGTTTTCGCGGCGCGATCACCCGGACGATCAACCTCTATGCCGGGTCCTCTGGCATCGCCAAGAAGGAAAAGGTGAACCTTTCCGGCGACGATGCGCGCGAAGGGCTGACCTGCGTGCTGTCGGTCAAAGTGCCGGATCCGAAATTCTCGTCCCAAACCAAGGACAAGCTGGTCAGTTCCGAGGTGCGTCCCGCCGTCGAAGGCCTGATGAACGAGAAGCTGGCCGAGTGGTTCGAAGAGAACCCGCAAAGCGCCCGGATGATCGTGACCAAAATCGTCGAGGCCGCCATCGCGCGCGAGGCGGCCCGCAAGGCCCGCGATCTGACGCGCAAGAAATCCGCGCTGGACGTCGCCTCTTTGCCCGGCAAGCTGGCCGATTGTCAGGAGCGTGACCCCAGCAAGCGCGAATTGTTCCTTGTCGAGGGGGACAGCGCCGGCGGGTCCGCCAAACAGGGCCGCGCGCGTGCCAATCAGGCGGTGCTGCCGCTGCGGGGCAAAATCCTGAACGTGGAGCGTGTCCGCTTCGACCGGATGCTGTCCAGCCAGGAGATCGGCACGCTGATCACCGCTTTGGGCACCGGGATCGGCCGTGACGAGTTCGACATCGCCAAGCTGCGCTATCACAAGATCATCATCATGACCGATGCGGATGTGGATGGCGCGCATATCCGGACCCTTTTGCTGACCTTCTTCTTCCGGCAGATGCCGGAGGTGATCGAGGGCGGCTATCTCTATATCGCGCAGCCGCCTCTGTACAAGGTGGCCCGTGGCAAATCCGAGGTGTACCTTAAGGATCAGGCGGCTCTGGAGAACTACCTGATCCAGCAGGGTGTCGAGGGGGCGGTGCTGCGCCTGGGCTCCGGGGAAGAGATCGTGGCCCAAGATCTGGCCAGGGTGGTCGAGGAAGCCCGGACGATCCGGCGCAACCTGCAAAACTTCCCGACACATTACCCGATGAACATTCTGGAACAGGCGGCGATTGCCGGAGCCTTCATGCCGGGCGCCGTGGATGCGGATCTGCAAGGCGTCGCCGACAGCGTGGCGCAGCGGCTTGATCTGGTGTCCGAGGAATATGAACGCGGCTGGCAAGGCCGACCGACGCAGGACAAGGGTCTGCGCCTGTCCCGGATGCTACGTGGCGTCGAAGAGGTGCGCACCCTTGACGGTCCGATCCTGCGCTCTGGCGAAGCGCGGCGGCTGGGAGGTTTCACCGGCGCCATGCAAGAGATTTATGGGCGTCCGGCAGTGCTGGCGCGGCGCGACAAGGAATTGCCGATCTACGGGCCGCTGAGCCTGTTGAAGGCCATTCTTGACGAGGGAGAGCGTGGCCTGAGCCTGCAGCGCTACAAGGGTCTGGGCGAAATGAACCCGGATCAGCTCTGGGAAACCACCCTCGACCCCGAGGCGCGCACCTTGCTGCAGGTGAAGATCGAGGATGTGGCCGAAGCCGACGACATCTTTACCAAGCTGATGGGGGATGTGGTCGAACCTCGGCGCGAGTTCATTCAGCAAAACGCGCTGAATGTGGCAAATCTCGATTTCTGAGGGGCCATTGACCGAGGCGGGGGCCGTCTGGGGGATCAGCAGCGCTCGACCACGCAAGCCTGTCTTGGGCACCGATGAATGGCGGAGCGGATAGTCCAAAAGTCTCTGTTCCGGCCCTATCGCATCACAAACGGGTTGGCCATCGGGCTGTCTGACGTGTAGATC
>CAYGRI010000037.1:0-25288 GCA_964352155.1 uncultured Maritimibacter sp.
TGGCGCAGGCCACGCACACCCGGCGATCTGACCATCCGCTGGACACGGCGATCCCGCGCGCTGTCGGCCGACAGCTGGAGCGCAGCCGACGTGCCGCTGATCGAGGAATCCGAGACCTATGAGGTCGAAATCCTCGAGGGCGCGGCCGTGAAGCGGACGCTGACCACCTCCGCAACCAGCGTCATCTACACCGCTGCACAGCAGACCGCGGATTGGGGCGCGCCGGTCGGTCCCGGCGACACTTTCGACATCCGCATCTTCCAGCTTTCCGCACTCGTCGGGCGGGGTGCGCCAAAGGCCGTCACGCTGCGCTTTTGACGCGGCGCAATGAGTTCTGGCAGGGCGCGTGCTCTCCGGCGTAGGCTCGGCTCATGAGGCCCGAAGATGAAGACCGGATTGCAGCCCAGCTTGCCAGAGTGATGGCGGTGGCTTGCGTGCGCAACACGCAGCTGGAGACCCTGCATGCGGGTCGGGTGACCGTTTCGCGCTCGGTCAACGGAAGCGACGTCATTGTCGAGGACGCCGAGGGCAACCGCATTCCCTGGTCCGAGGTCTCGCGGATCGATGACGATGAGATGCGCGCGCTGATGCGCGAGATCGTGGATCGCCTCTACACCTTCCATCTGCGGATCGACGATCCCGCGTTCCGTGCCGAGATCGACCGCTGGGCCGCAATGACCGCGACGTGGGACGCGCCGAATCCCGACCTGGTTCTCTCGGCCATTCCGGCAGAGACGCCCGAGCGCAGGTAGCTAGCCAGCTACACCGCCGCCCATTGATCCGCCGCCTGCAACGCAGGCGGTGTTCTTCGTTCTGGAGACCGCCCATGTCCGATACCACGACAAACTTGCTGCTACCTTACATCGAGGCGGCGCAGGCCCAGAAGCACGTCACCCATAACGAGTCGCTGCGTCTCCTTGACGGGATCGTGCAGCTCTCGGTGCTCGACAGGGATCAGACGGCGCCGCCCGGCAGTCCCGCGGATGGCGACCGCTACATCGTCGCCTCGGGCGCGACCGGCGACTGGGCAGGCTGGGACTTGAACGTTGCCTTCTGGACCGATGGGGCCTGGCTGCAACTGCCGCCGCGTACCGGCTGGCGGGCCTGGGTCGAAGACGAGTCTATCCTGCTGGTCTACGACGGTTCCGGCTGGATGAACCTGGGCGGCACGGCCGGCGCCCATGGCGCAAGCGCCTACGATATCTGGCTGGCCGAAGGCAACACCGGCACAGAGGTCGACTTCCTTGCGGCTTTGGTCGGCCCAGCCGGTTCAAACGGTCCAACTGGCCCTGCTGGTCCTACGGGCGCCGATGGTGCAGACGGGACCTCGGTGACGATCCTCGGCTCGCTGACCACCACAGGAGACTTGCCGGGCAGCGGCAACAGCCCGGGCGACGGCTACATCATCTCGGGCGACCTGCATGTCTGGGACGGCAGCCAGTGGAACAACGTTGGTCCAATCCAAGGGCCACAGGGCGATCCCGGGCCGGCGGGAGCCGACGGGATCGATGGCGCTTCGGCCTACCAGATCTGGCTCGATGCCGGGAACACCGGGACAGAGGGCGACTTCCTCGCCGTACTGGTCGGTCCCGAAGGCCCGACCGGTCCCGGAGGATCGCAGGGCCCAGCCGGGGCAGACGGCATCGATGGCAATGATGGCGCCGACGGGGCCAGCTTCATCTGGCGCGGAGCCTGGACGACAGTCACGGTCTATGCTGACAATGACGTCGTCGAAAACGGCGGGTCCTCCTGGATCTGCACGGCCGCACACACGTCCGGACCCTCGATGGAACCCGGCGTTGGGGCAAGCTGGACCGCAAACTGGGATCTGGCGGCCCAGAAAGGCGAGACAGGAGATCTGAGCGGGCAGGGGACGATAGGGTCCGGTCCGGTGCTGCTGTCCCGCCGTCCGTTCAACAGCCAGGCTGGCAGCTATGCGCTGGCGCTGTCCGATGAGGGAGCTTCGGTCCACATGATCAGCGGATCCGCCGCGACACTGACGGTGCCGGCGGAAAGCGCAGTGGCCCTCCCGCTTGGCGCCGAAATCGAAATCGTGGCCCTGGGCGTGGGCGTTTTGACGATTGCGGGTGCGACAGGCGTCACCCTCAACGGTGTTTCCGCCGGATCGGCGGATATCGCCGGGCAATGGCAGGGCGCGGTCCTGCGCAAGTACGGCGCGGACGCATGGCTGCTGACCGGCGCCGTGGGAGGTGTGACATGAGGCTGATCCTTCCCGCCGCATGGAACGCGGCGCGCTACCAGATGGATATCGCTGCCGACGGAGGCGGGCCTTGGGTCGATCCGTTCGACGACCCCTCCGGCACCGTTCTGTGGTCGCGATGGATCGGCGGTTCGACCTCCGGCACCGCGAAGGACAACTGCGCGCTCTGGTCCAACAAGCTGGGCTTCTCGGGGTCGTCCAGCGCCTGCGAGTGGCGCACGAACTCCGGCTCGGGCCGTGCCAATGTGGAGCTGCTGAACTGGGAAACGCTGTCTGCCTGGCCGCTGATCGTCCGAATGCGCTGCAAGGTGGAGACCTATGCGGTCTCGAAGGTCTGGCTGCTGTTCAACCCGATCTTCACCGATCCTCTCTGGGAGATGTACGTCGACGTCACCCCGGACAGCACGTCTGCGGCAAATCGGGTCGGGTTTCACAGCCCGGAATGGTCGGATGTCTGGGTCGAGGAACACCCGTCCCACCCGGGCTGGATGTTCATCAAGGCGCGGCTGGATCTGACCGGAGCCGCGGATGTGGACGGGTCGTTTACCGTGCACATGACGGATGGAGACCAGAGCGACGCGCTGTTCCCGCTGGATGATTTCACGATGATCCGGGTGCAGGATCTGACCATCGAGCAAGCATGATCGCACCCCGAACCCAACGCCGAAATCCGCAAGCGCATCGGCAGACAGCTGAAATCGATCTGGACAGCGGACGATCTCAACAAGGCCGAAACCGCCCTGACCGAGCTGGTCGCCAGCTATCTCGACACCGCGCCCAAGCTGGCCGCGTGGCTCGAGGAAAACGTTCCCGAAGGCCTCGCCGTCTTCACACTGCCTGAGCACCACCGCAAACGGCTGCGCACGTCCGGGACTCACTTACGTTCTGACTGCACCCTGGTTGAAATTGGTCTGCCGGCCCCTTGCTGGTTTCCGTGTCCGGTCACTGACTCAGGAAATTGGCGAGCCAGTCGCCGGGCGGAATACTGGGCAAATATTCCGCGCCGACATAGCCCGAATAGCCAACGCGGTCGAGGATCCAATGGATATTCAATTCCCCGTTCTCTGGCTCCGTCCGGTCAGGCACTGATGCGATCTGGACATGTGATATCAGTGTGCCAAGCTCTTGTAGGGTGTTGACGTGGTCTCCCTGCATTTTCTGCATGTGGTAGAAATCATACAAAATTCGGAGGTTAGGGCGTGCAACCAACGCAATAATCCGGCGTGCGTCGTCTGTCCCACTGAGGAAATATCCCGGCACGTCGCACGTGTTCAATGGCTCGATCAAGATTATCAAGCCAGCGGAGTCCGCTACTTCGCAAGCAAAAGCGAGGTTGGAAGCAAATGTCATTTCCGATGCTATTCCTTCTGACTTCCCGGCCAACACATGGACAAAGGAAAGTCCTGCTTCGGTCGCATAGGCCACAGCTTCTTCAATATCTCTTCTGGCCTCGTTTTCCTTTCCAGGGACAGCCGCAGTGCCGAAGTCTCCGTTTTTCCAGTCTCCACGGCGAGTGTTAATCGCGAGGCCAGAGATTCCCGCGGCGTTCAAGGCCAACCGCAGGTCGCTCGGTGGGACATCATAGGGCCAATGGAATTCTACAGCACTAAATCCGTCTTGAGCGGCAGATGCGACAGCATCCAACAGAGGCCGGTCCCGATAGAGGAATCCGAGATTGGCCGAGATTTTCACGTTCGCGCGCCTGTCTGAGGGTCTCGTGCCGGTTCCATAGTGGCTTGTCTTATACTGATGCCGGCTCTTGTGCGAAAGCGGATCGAAATGGCCAACGCACTCGTCCGACAAGACCGCGAATGGACGCCAAAAACAGCTTGATCAAGACGGATACTCTATAGATTGAATGTTGGGTAGAATAGGGGTGCTCCTGCACACCCGAGGTCGATCCTTTCCACGGCATTGCCGGACACTTCGGTGACCGCCGCGAAATCCTGATCGAGTGCGAACGCAATATTCGTCGGGTTTTCGCCGAGCGTCGTGTGGCGCTTTTCAACGCTGCCATCGGGGGCCAGTTGGGTCACTTCGGCCTGGCAGAATACCGTGCAGTAGAGCCGGCCATCTTCGCCGAACTTCATGCCGTCAGGACCACGAAACGCAGGTGCGAGATCGCGTCGGATGACGTTGCCGAACACCTCGCGACGCGAGTCGCCAGCAAGGTCATAGCGCAGTACGTCGCCAGTAATGGTCTCGTTGGCGTAAAGGCATCCATCCGGTCCGAGCGCAATTCCGTTCGGAAACCGCAGGCCGGTGTCGATCGTCCTGACAATCCGTCCAGTCACCGGGTCAATCTGATAGACGCAGCCCTGGTAGGTGGCGGTATCGAAATCCTCGCGGATGGAGCCGTTGGGAATGAACTCGTGCTCTGTAGTGCCGGAATCCGTCATGTACAGCGCGCCATCTTCGCCGAATACCAGATCATTGGGCCACAGGAACGGGGCGTCCTCGGGGCCTTCGATGCGTTTGATCAGCGTGCCGTCTTCGTCGAAACACAGTAGCGCGCCCTCATAGGCCTCTGCCACCCAGAGCCGCCCGTTGCCGTCCATCGCAAGGCCGTTGGGCCTGAATTCTGTCTTGGCGATCTCGCGTCGCGCGCCGCTGGCGAGATCCACCTTGCTCAGGCATTTTCGGCCCTCGCCCATTTCGACGAGATACAGGCTCCCGTCCTTGCCCCAGACGGGGCCTTCGGGGTCCCGAACATCGCTCACCAAGATCGAATTCGCCATTTTCTTATCCTTTGTCAAAGCGGCCTGCGGTCAGAGGGCGCGCGCCGCGTCACCGATGATTGGGCACGAGATCAAGCAGGTGGACCGTCTTTTCGGCAAAGACCTCCTGCGCGATCGCATCGAAACTCAGGTAATGCGGCATGGCGAGGTGATCCTCGAAATCGGAGGCCTGCCTGTAGATCTCATAGAGGATGAAGCGCGCGGGATTGGCCGGGTCAATCGACACGTCGAACCTGAGGCAACCCTGTTCATGGTCAAGCGACGCCTGCGCATTCTCGACGATGAGGTCATGTGCAACCTGTTCCTGACCGGGCTTCGCTGTCAACTCGACAAGCACGACGCGGGACATCATGCCGGGCCCATGCCAGCGTGCCGGCGCCCGGCCTGGTGCGATCGCAAGGCGCGCGACTCTGCCAGCCGCGCGAGGCCCCGGTCTAGCCGGCTTTCAGTCAGATGGTGTCGTTTCATCGCGCATCTCTCTTTCTGTGGTCTTGAGGAAATCGGGATCGCAGGCCACGAAGACCTCGGCGCCCACGTCATTGCGCAAGGCCATGCCGCCCGGTACCCGGCGAATATCAGTGACGGCGCCGAATCCAGGAGGCGCCTTGGCCAGTCCGAAGATGTAGGAAACAACCAGGGGCTGTGACGGCGTGAGGCGCGCTACCGTCGGCGCGGACGTGCCCGGAACGCATCCCGCCGCAGCCGATGCCGCGTGGCCCAGGTGAAAGTAGCCGCAGACATCCTCGAGCCCGATGGCGTGTCGATGGCGGTTATTCCACGGAGCGTAGGAGCGCCCGCCATTGCTCATCCAGACGACCGTCTGGGGCAACTGGCGCGGGTCTTTCAGCGAGAACCAAACCCAACCCTCTGCCTCGCAGGTGGCCGCAGTCCAGCCGAATTCCGGCGACGGGTCCGCGACGACCATCCAGATGTCGTCATGATCCTCGGCGAAGGGATACCGCGTTACGTCCACTGTCCCGCCCTCCGCGAGGGGGACTGCGTGAAGGTCGTCAAATGTCTGGTCCGCCGCCAGCAGGCATCGGCCGTCCGGCGCGATCTCGGTCGGATCGGGCGGGGAGCCCACCCATAGGCGCGGGCCAAAGGCCAGTGTCAACGGTGACCGGGCCGACAACATCGCGTGATGGCCAAGCGGCAGCGCGCCCTCTCCGCCGGTGAAGACATGTCGTTGATAGATGACGGATTCGTCCGGCCGCAGCATCACGGTCTTGGTGACCGCAGCGCCCATGACGGTGTCATCAAGTGCCAGGGTCAATGCATCGCCGCGGCGTTCCCGAAGGGTCCAATGCCCGTTCGCCGTCTTCCCGTGCACCGGGGATGCGTGTTCCGAAAGATCTCCAGGGCCGAAGGGGGCGCAGAAAAAATCCCCGGTCAACTGGCGCAGCATGGGCGGCGTGTCTTCGCCGAAAGCCTCGCCCCGCCAGGGCGCGCTGTGCATGGGGCAGACCGCGCGCCCATCCTCCAGCTCAATGCATATCCCGTCGAGATGCCCCCCGATTTCCGTCACGGACAAAGCGACCCGACCCAATGCCAGGGCGTGGCTGCCCGCATCTGTCGGACGCTCTTCGTTTTTCATTCAGGGCCCTTTCTAAACGCTTGCCACACTCCGCATGAGGTAGTAGACAGCCTAACAAGTAAATAGGCTACTGGTTTTGACACGTCAATCTCGGTGAAAGCGAAATCGGCATTGAGTGCGGTGATCGCGTCATCGCCAACATCGGGGGAGGGCTGGCAGGAATGTCGTCGGACATGATCACAATTGACCACGGGGCCTTGCGCGAACGAATCTTTGACATCTTCGAGGCGGCTGGCAGCGATGCGCGGGAGGCGCGGATCGTGTCCGACCATCTCGTCGATTCGAACCTTGCCGGACACGATTCCCACGGCGTCATCCGGGTGTTGAAATATATCGATTGGATGGCGGCCGATCAGGTGAGGCCGAACCAGCACGCACAGGTCGCCATCGATGCGGGCGGGATTCTGGCGGTGAACGGCGGCTACGGCTTCGGTCAGGTGGTCGCGCTCGAAGCAGTCGAGATGGGCATCGCGAGGGCAAAGGACACGGGCATCGCCATGGTCGCGGTACGCGAGACGGGCCATCTAGGACGCATCGGGCATTTTGCCGAGATCGCCGCAGCGGCGGGTCTGGCCTCGCTTCACTTCGTAAACACGACCGGCTTCGGCATCCTTGTCGCGCCCTTTGGCGGCACCGACAGGCGCCTCTCGGCAAACCCGATCGCCGCGGGCTTCCCTGCGCCGCGCGGCAAGCCGATCATCATGGATTTCGCGACCTCGATCATCGCCGAGGGCAAGATCTCTGTGGCGCGCAACAAGGGGCTGGATCTTCCCGAGGGGGCCGTTCTGGACGGGCAAGGCCGCCCGACCCGCGATGCGGAGGCGTTTTACGGCACGCCCCCCGGCGCCATTCTCCCCTTTGGCGCGCACAAAGGCTCGGGCCTGTCGGTGGTCTCGGAAATCCTCGCGGGGTCGCTGACCGGCGGCGGCGCCAGTGCGGCTGGCGCGGATCGGTCTGCCCGTCTGGTCAACAACATGTTGTCGATCCTGATCGATCCGACACGACTGACGGAAATGGAGGCCTTCACCAGCGACGTCGAAGGTCTGGTCACATGGGTGACGGGGTCGCCCCCGGTCGAGAAGGGCGGTCGTATCTACCTGCCTGGCGATATGGAACGCGAAACCCGCGCCACGCGGATCGCCGATGGCGTGCCGCTGGACGCCAACACGGTCGCCCAGATCGACGAGGCCGCCCGGAAGGTCGGGCTGGTCGACGGTGCGTTGGGGCAATGACCGGGACGATGGCAAATCTACTCAATCGGAAGGTGGCGTGACATGAGCCTCTCATCGGATTTCAAGGATCGGGTCGCCGTGGTGACCGGCGGTGGCAGCGGGATCGGGCTTGCTTGTGCGCGGATGATCGCAGAGCGGGGGGGCAAGGTCGCCATCCTCGGTATCGACACGCAAGAGCTTGAACAAAGCGCCGCCGCCGCACGCGCCGACGGGCTTGAGTTGAGGGCCTATCCCACCGACGTCTCCTCCGAGGCAGAGGTGGACGTAGCCGTGACCGCCATCGTCGCGGAGATGGGGCTGCCCCGGGTTCTGATCAACAGCGCGGCGATCCATCCCTACGGCACGGTCGAGACCTTTTCGCCGGCGGAATGGGATGCGGTAATCAACGTCAACCTGCGCGGAGCCTACATGACGGGGCACTTCATCGTGCCGCACATGCGAAAGGCAGGGGGCGGAGCCATCGTGAATATCGCGTCGGTGCAAGGCATTGCGACCCAACCGACCGTGGCCGCCTATTCGACGTCGAAGGGCGGATTGCTCGCCCTGACCCGGGCCATGGCGGTGGATTTCGCGCCGGATGGCATCCGCGCCAACACCGTGTGCCCGGGCCTGATCGATGCGCCGATGACGCGCATGGCGGCCAAGCGCGCGGCGGGCGACGGCGACCCCGAGGCGCTGCTGGCGATCTGGGCGGCGGCGCAACCGGCCAAGCGCATGGGTCAACCCGAGGAAATCGCCGAAGTGGTAGCCTTTCTTGCCAGCGACCGGGCCAGTTTCGTGACCGCGGCCGAGTTCAAGGTCGATGGCGGGTTGTTGGCGCAACTCGGCATTGTCCTGCCGGACTGAGGGAGCAAGACCATGGCATCAACCGGGGACATTGGCTCGGACGCATCCAGGGCGGTGGCCGGGCGTTGGGCACGTCCCGGTTTTGCCGCAATCCTTCCCGTTCTCGTGCTCATCGCGCTACTGGTACTGATCTGGTACACAGCCCCCAATTTCTACCGCATAAACAACCTCGTGAATGTCCTGCTGCAGGCCTCCATCCTTGGCTTGCTGGCGATCGGGATGGCCGTGGTTCTGATCACTGGCGGCATTGATCTTTCCATGCCGGCCAACATGGCCTTGTCCGCCGTTCTCGGTGCAATGGCGATGAAGGCGACCGGCTTACCGATCCTTGGCGCGGCCGTCATGCTGGGGATAGGGATGGCGATCGGGGCGCTGAATGCGATTGCCGTTGCCAGGTTGAAGATGATTCCGTTCGTCGTGACCTTGTCGAGCATGATGCTGGCCTCCGGGGCCAGTGTCTGGATGACCAGATCGGTCAGCATTTCCGGATTGCCGCCCGGGTTCCGCGCGTTCTTCAACGCGCGTCCCCTTGGCCTGCCGGTCGGGGTGTGGATCATGTTCGCGGCGACGCTGCTGATGGCGATCCTGCTGCAGTCCTCGCGGCAGGGGAAATGGCTGCGCGCCGCGGGGCTCAACGCGAATGCCGCGCGCGTTGCGGGTATCCCGATCGAGCGGGTCGTAGCGCAGGCCTATCTCTTTGCCGGGTTCATGGCCGGGGTCACGGCGATTGTGCTGACCGCACGCCTCGGTGCTGCCTCGGCCACGATGGGCAGCGACGCGCTGACCCTCGACACGATCGCGGCCTGCGTGATCGGTGGGGTCAGCATCTATGGCGGCGTCGGCAAGATCCATTCGGCGGTTTTCGGCGCCATCGTCATCACGGTCCTGTCCAATGCGATGAACCTTGCCGGGGTATCGTTCTACATCGGCCTTATCATCAAGGGTGTCGTCATCATCGCCTTCGTGGCGCTGGAGCGCTACCGGCAGGGGGGCAGGGTATGAGCGCCGCTGTCCCCGCGCTCGAGATGCGGAACATCTCTAAGGCCTTTCCCGGTGTCATCGCGTTGCAAGGAGCGCATCTGGTCGCGCGCGCGGGCGAGGCCGTGGCCCTTCTGGGCGCGAACGGGGCCGGCAAGTCGACGATGATGAACGTACTCGGCGGCGTCGTGCGGCTCGACAGCGGGCAGATCCGGGTCGCGGGCAAGGATGTCGAGCTTTCCGGACCGCGCGATGCCGCACGGGCCGGGATCGCCTTCGTGCATCAGGAACTGACGATGTTCGACACGATGACGGTTGCCGAGAACATCTTTCTCGACGCTTTTCCGATCCGCAACCTCAAGATCGACACCGCCGCAATGCGCCGGCGCGCGGGCGAGTTGATGGCCACGCTGGGCGCGAATTTCCCACTCGATACGCTCGTCGAGGATCTCAGCACCGGTGACAAGCAACTGGTGGAGATCGCACGCGCCTTGCGGCAAGACCCGCACATCATCATTCTTGACGAGCCGACCTCGTCGCTGACTGAACCCGAGCGCAAGCGACTGTTCAGTGTGATCGGGGATCTCAAACGCGCGGGCGTGGCGGTGATCTTCATCACCCACTTCCTCGATGAGATCCGCGATAGCTGCGAGCGCGTGACGATCATGCGCAACGGGCAGACCGTTTCGGACACCGGCATCGACGAAGTGACCACCGCCGAGATCGTACACCACATGCTTGGCCCGACCGAGGATGTCGGCCGCTTCGCCGAGCCCAGGACAGTGACAGAGGCACCCGTTGTCACCGTGCGCGGGCTGTCTCGGGGCGGCGATCTTCATGATATCGACCTCGATCTGCGCCCTGGTGAAATTGTCGGGCTGTGGGGGTTGCTGGGTTCGGGGCGGACGGAACTGATCCGGGCTCTTGTCGGGCTCGATCCCATCGATGCCGGGCAGATGACATGGTGCCGGGACGGAAAGACCGAGCGCCTGACCCCTTTGCAATTGAAGAAAAAAGCAGGTCTGGTCACCGAGGATCGACGCGGGGAAGGGATCTTCGCCTCGCTGTCGTTGGCCGACAACATCGCCTTGCCGAACCTTGCGGCGTTGATGGGCAAGTTCGGCCTCGTGGATCGGAAAAAGGCGGATGCCTTGGCCATCGACACGATCGGAACCTTCAACATCAAGGCATCAAGCCCGAGGCAGGCCATCGGCACGCTCAGCGGCGGCAATCAGCAAAAGGCGGTTCTTGGCCGCTGGTTGGCGCGCAAGCCCGAGATCTTTTTTCTCGATGAGCCGACCCGCGGGCTGGATGTGCATGCCAAGACCGAGATCCTGAGGGTGGTCACACAATTGGCCAGTGAAGGCTGCGCCGTGCTGATCGTGTCGTCCGAACTGGAGGAACTGATGCGCGTGGCCGACCGCTACCTGGTCATCAGCCGTGGCCGGATCCATTCCGAACTCGATGGTCGCGCGACGTCCGATGACCTGTTGCACGCGGTTGCGTCCTGAGAAAGCCGAGAACACGCCATGTCAGACACGCTGAAACTCAATGCTGCAAGTCTCAAGCGGTTCATGGTCCAGAACGGGTTCCTGGTCGTCCTGGCGGTCGCGTTCTGCTTCTTCTATTTTTCGACCCCGTTCTTTGGAAGCGCCGGCAATCTCGTCGACATCATGCACACGATCGTGCCGCTCGTGGTGATGTCGATCGGTCTGGCCCTGGTCGTGATCGCCAAGCAGATCGATATCTCCATCGGCTCGATCGCCTTTCTGTCTGCGGCCGTCGGTGCAGTCGGCATGAATAGTTATGGCTGGGATCCGGTACTGGCCTTCTTCGTCACAGTCGGTGTCGGCTTGCTGTGCGGGCTGCTGAACGGGTTCCTGGTTGTCGTCTTGAAGGTCAATTCGCTGATCACCACCCTGGGCACGATGATCGCCTTCCGGGGTCTCGCGCTTGAGTTGACGGAGGCCGTGCAGGTGCGCCTGCCCGAGGAGGTGCGGGTGCTTGGCAATCTCAGCATCGGCCCGATCTTCGTGGACGTGATCGTTGCGGTGTTGTTCCTTGTCGGGGCCCATTACGTCCATCGCCAGACCCCGTTTGGGCGTTGGCTCACCGCGATTGGCAACGATGAAGTGGCCGCCGCCAAGGTGGGCATCCCCGTCAATCGAACCGTCTTTGCCAGCTTTTCGATCTCGGGCGTTCTTGCCTCGATTGGCGGCATCCTGATGACGCTGCAACTGGGCCAGGTCAGCGCGTTCCTGGGGCAGGGGGTGGAGTTCATCGCAATCGCCGTGATCGTCGTGGGCGGCATCAGCCTGAGCGGCGGACGCGGCCACATCCTGTCCGCGATCCCGCTTGGCGCGGCCTTGTTCGAGGTTGTGCGAAACGGGCTCATCCATCTGGGTGCGGACCCTTACTACTACCGTCTTGCGGGAGGAGCCGTGGTGTTCATCGCCATGTACGCGGACGCAATCAAGACCGGGGCCATGAAACGAAGCCGCGGCTACGACACTGACTAGCCATCGTCAAAGACTGAACCTCAAGGGAGAGACCAATGACATCCGGAATTTTCAAGGGACTGGCCACGGCCGCCGCCGCCATTACGCTCAGCGCCGCACCCGGCCTTGCACAGGAAACGCTGCATATCGGCGTGTCGTTCGATACACAGGAATCCTCGATCCAGACCGCGTGGGAGGATTACATGCGCGCGGAAGGCGAACGCATCAGCGCGGAAACCGACTATGACATCGAGTTTACCTTCGTGGTCGCCAACAACGATCCCGCGACGCAGGCCTCGAATATCGAAAACCTGATCATACGCGGTGTCGATGTTATCCTCGCTCGGCCTCGGGACAGTGGCGCCATCGGCTCGTCGATCCTTGCCGCCGCCGACGCCGGCATTCCTTTCTTCACCTTCGACCGGGCTTCGTCTTCCGACCAGCCCCTGGCCCATGTCGGCGGCGACGGCTATGATCAGGCCTTCCGTGCCGGGCAGGCCCTCATCGAAATTCTCGAGGAAAACGGCGTCGAAGGGCGCTGCATCATGCTGCAAGGCGCCCTGACCGATGAAAACGCGGTCGACCGGACGCGCGGTTGGGAGGATGCAACCGGGGACTCCGATGTGCTCGAAACCATCGTCACTGTACCGACCGACTGGAACCCCGAACTGTTCCGCTCGGGTCTTGCGAATGCCTTGAAAGCGCGCCCCGATGCGAACTGCATCTTCACCCAGTCCGATTTTGCCTTCCCATCGATCCAGGCTGCGTTGGAACAGGCCGATCGCTACATGGCGACCGGCGAGGAAGGCCATATGTGGCTTGCGACGGTCGACCTTCTGTCGCCGGCCGTGGCCCCGATGGAGCAGGGCTATATCGACGTCTCGGTCAGCTGGGATGCACTCTCGCAGGCTCATGAAGCGGTGCGGGTCGCGATTGCGCTGCATGAAGGACGCGATCCCGGCTGCGGCGAGCGCGGCTGCCTTGCGATCGGCCAGTTGGTCACACCCGACAACGTCAACGACCTGACTCTGTGGTCGCGCGATTACCAGTGACGTCTGACCGGATCCGTGATCGCTGCCCCAAGGTGGGGATCGCGGGTTCGGGCAGCGGCTGGCCTTGGCAGAGCGATCAGACATGAATAAAGAAGGCAAACCCCGGTTTGCCTTCTTTGCGATTACGATGACGGTTGGATCAGGCTTTCGCGTTTGCCGTGGCAGTCGCCATCGCCTCGATTCCGGTGGTCAGCGCCCCTTTTAGCAAGCCGACATCTGTGCCGAAGGCAAGACAGCGAAACCCGCGCGCGACCCATTCATCCACGCCATCGGGCGATTGCGGCAGGAAGCCCGCCGCCTTGCCATGAAGGGCGCAGGCCGCCGTCAGCTTGCCGACCGCGGCAAGGAAATCCGGGTGCTCGAACTGCCCCGAGATCCCCATGGCGTTGGTCAGATCGTAATGGCCAAGCCAGCCCACATCTATCCCCTCGACCGCGAGGATCTCGTCGACATTTTCGATGCCGGGCAAGGTTTCGATCAGCGCTATGACCAGCGTGCGCTGGTTTTCCTCGATCATCTTGCGGTCATTGTCTCCGCCCGAGAATTCGTCATGCCCCAACCCGAAGGCCAGACCCCGGATGCCATCCGGCCTGAACCGGCACGCATCGGCAATGGCTTGGGCGGTTTCGGCGTCGCCGACCATCGGCACCATGACGCCAAAGGCCCCCGCATCCATCACCGGCGCGATCAGGTGATAGGCAGAGCCGGGCACGCGAACCAAGGGGACGATGCCAGCCCCGTGCGAGGCCATGATCATCATCTTGATGGTCTCGATGCCGACGCCGCTATGCTCCATGTCGTAAATGACGAATTCCGCCCCCGCGCTGGCCAGCACATAGGGCAGGCCCGGCGTGAAGAACTCGAACACCATCGTCCCGAAGGCCGCCTCGCCGTTCCTGAGTTTATGACGCACGGGATTGGGCCGGATCAGGGGGGTGGGATGTGCCATCGGGCGATCTAGTCCTTGTCAGGTTCGTCCAGAACGCCCCAATAGACGTCGACTATGTCTTCGAGATGGGCCTGCATGGCGTCTTCGGCCTTGGCCGGATCACCTGCCGCGATGGCCTCGTAAATGGCCGCATGCGCCTCGTAAGCACGCTTTGACACATCCGCGCCCTGAAGCGCGGTGCTGCGCTGCTCCATGAGCCAATCCACGACCGCGTCGTGAACGGAGATGACAATCGAGCTTCGGCTGATGGCCGCGATCGCGTAATGAAACGCAACGTCGGTGCGCACGAAGCCCTCTGAATCGCCGATGGTCGCCTTGTTCTCTTCCAACGCCTGCTTGAGGGTTGCGAGATCTCCCTCGGTGGCCGTTTGTGCGGCAACGCGGCACAATCCGATTTCGAGGATCGCGCGCGCTTCCTGGAACATGCGTATGCCGCCGGGTTGCGCAAGCAGCATGCGTGCGGCACCGGAGAGTTCCCCATCCAGAAGCGACTGCGCGCTCGGCTCGATGACCAAAGCCCGTTCACCGCTGCTGACTTCAACCAATCCCATCCGGCTGAGGCTCATCAAGGCCTCGCGAACGGCGGACCGACCGACCCCGAACTCCTCCATGAAGCTCTTTTCCGAAGGCAGGCGATCTCCGACCTTGTAAGTGCCGTCTTGCAGCATTTCTTCTATGCGCATTGCGACTTCTTCGTAAATCTTGCGCCTGCGGATCGGCCTCTTGGCGCTGCCTTGGGACAAGCGAACCAGGGATCCGGGTAACCCCATGTTCTTTTCCATCGTTTATCTCATTCCATTGCTGCAAAAAGGGGTTCCACGACAGTCTACCTGTCTGATAGCTTCCGCGCCATCCTTAATCGCAAGTCCAAGATCGACGGGACGACAAGCGTATCACCCGGTGCGTGCGGGACCGACCTTGAGGCGACGCAGCGGGATGGAAGATTCGATGGAGGCGACGGAGGGTAGCTTGGTCAGCCGTCCCGTCAGGAAGTGCTCGAACGCAGCGGTGTCGCCGACGGCGATCCGAAGAAGGTAATCCCGATTACCGGTCATCAGCCAGCCTTCGACGACCTCCGGATATGACCGAATTGCCTTCTCAAACTCCTGCAACGCATCGTCGACCTGTCGATCCAATTTGACTGACACGAACACGGAAAAGCCGCGCCCGACTTTGGCTTCGTTGATCGCGGCGTGGTAGCCAGAGATGATTCCTTCGTCTTCCAGCATCCTGATGCGGCGCGCGCAAGGTGACGGGCTCAATCCGACGCGCTGGCTCAACTCTTGCAGCGAAAGGCGCGCGTTGGACTGAAGCTCGCGCAGCAATGCGAGGGCGATGTCGTCAAGCTTGAACATTTCAGCCAAATTTTTCCATGATACTGCGATTTCCACCAAAAATGATATCCTGGGTGCTGATCTTAGCCGAAAAATCGGGGGAATGAAGTGATATTCTCCACGCTGAGAGCATCGATTCCACGGAGCGCATATGACCAACCGACCCCTGGCGGAATTGGCCGAAATCGAGCAAAGGGTGCTGTGGCTGGCATCCTGGATGATCCATCACGCCAACCACATTCGCGAGGGTGGCGAGATCAAGGTCGGTGGGCATCAGGCCTCGTCGGCGTCGATGAGCACCATCATGACGGCTCTCTATTGCAATGCCTTGCGCCCCGAAGACCGGGTGGCCGTCAAGCCCCACGCCTCTCCGATTCTGCATGCGATTCACTATCTGGCGGCTCGGCAGAGCAAGAAAAATCTATTCAACTTCAGGGGGTTCAAGGGCGCGCAAAGCTACCCGTCGCGGACCAAGGACAGCATCGACGTGGATTTCTCCACCGGCTCAGTCGGCCTTGGTGTGGCGCAGACGCTTTTTTCTTCGCTGGTGCAAAGCTATGTCCATGCCCATGACTGGATGCCCGATCGCGCGCCGGGGCGCATGGTCGCGCTCATTGGCGACGCCGAGATGGATGAGGGCAACATCTACGAGGCCCTGATCGAGGGTTGGAAGAACGGGCTGAGCAATTGCTGGTGGATTGTCGACTACAACCGCCAAAGCCTGGATGCTGTCGTCCGTGAGGGGTTGTGGGAGAAATTTGAACAGATCTTCAAGGGCTTCGGCTGGGATGTGGTGATCGTCAAACACGGGCGCCTGCAGACCGAGGCCTTCGCCAAACCCGGCGGCGACAAGCTCAAGGCCTGGATCGACGGCTGCCCGAACCAGCTCTATTCCGCGCTGACCTTCAAGGGTGGTGATGCATGGCGCGAGCGATTGATGAACGATATCGGCGATCAGGGAGAGGTGACGCGCCTCCTGGACAGCTACACCGACGACGACCTCGCCAGGGTCATGTGCAACCTTGGCGGCCACGACATGGATGCGCTGCTCGAGGCGTTCGACGCGGCCCGTCTCCATGATCGGCCGACCTTGTTCATCTGCTACACGGTCAAGGGTCATGGTCTGCCGCTGGCCGGCCACAAGGACAACCATGCGGGTCTGATGACGCCGACGCAGATCGATGCGTTGCGCCGTTCGATGAATATTGCCGAAGGCGACGAATGGGAGCCATGGGCGGGAACGACTCTGCCCAAGGCACGCCTGCAAGAGGTGCTCGACACCGCGCCCTTCATGGCCGCCGGCGATCGCGGCCTCGATGCGCCGCGCATCGACGTGCCGGCCCGGCTTCCACTGCCGGAGGCGAAAGGCAAACCGATCTCGACACAGATGGGCTTTGGCCAGATCCTGAACGAGATCGCGCGCTCGGACAGTGCGCTGGCGGACCGGATTGTCACCACGGCGCCCGATGTGACGGTGTCTACGAACCTCGGCCCTTGGGTCAATCGGCGCGGCCTTTTTGCGCCAGATGCTTTGGCCGACACCTTCAAGGACGAGCGTATCCCTTCGACCTATTCTTGGTCGTTCTCTCCCAAAGGTCAGCATTTCGAGTTGGGCATTGCGGAATCGAACCTGTTTCTGATGCTCTCGGCGCTTGGTTTGTCGCATTCGATCAACGGCGAGCGGTTGTTGCCCATTGGCACGGTCTATGATCCGTTCATCTATCGCGGTGCGGACCAGCTGAACTATGCCTGCTACCAGGATGCGCGCTTCATGTTGGTCGCGACCCCATCCGGTATCACGCTGGCGCATGAGGGCGGCGCGCACCAATCCATCGGCACGCCCCTCGTGGGTATGGCGCAAGATGGGCTTGCGACCTTCGAACCCGCCTTCATGGACGAGTTGGCCGTCATCATGCGCTTCGGGTTCGACTACATGCAGCGGGACGGCAGCAGCGAGCCGGAGGCCGGAAACTGGCTGCGGGACGAAACCGGCGGGTCGATCTATCTGCGGCTTTCGACAAGACCGCTTCAGCAGCCGAGGCGAACCGTCTCACCCGGAATGGAGCAGGCGATCATCGACGGCGCTTACTGGATGCGGGAGCCCGGCCCGAACGCCGAGGTGGTCGTGGTCTATACCGGCGCGGTGGCCCCGGAGGCGATCGAGGCCGTGGGGGTTTTGGGGGAATATCGGCGAGACATAGGCTTGCTTGCGGTCACCTCCGCCGATCGCCTGAACGCGGGCTGGACGGCGGCACAACGGGCGCGCGAAAGCGGGCTCACCGGGTCGCAGAGCCATATAGAGACGCTGCTCTCGAGGGTGCCGCCCCATTGCGTGATCGTGACGGTCACCGACGCGCACCCGGCCACGCTTGCCTGGATGGGGTCTGTCGCAGGCCACCGCACGCGATCGCTTGGGGTGGAACACTTCGGGCAGACTGGCACAATTGCCGATCTCTACCGGCACTACGGGTTGGATGCGAATGCCATCCTGCGGGCCGCCGAAGCGATGGCGCCCGGGCGACCCGTGCACCGGCTGACGGCGGTATGACAATGGATACGCGAAGACCCAAGACCGCCATCGTGACCGGGGCAAGTGCAGGTATCGGAAAGGCGGTCGCCCGAAGTCTGTTGGAGGCGGGATGGACTGTCGGTCTCATGGCGCGCAATCAGCAGACGCTCGGCGCGGCGGCGGACGGGTCGGTGCTTCTCCGCAAGATGCTGTCACGGCCGCGGTTCGCGCGGTTCATGGCTGAGCAGCCGCGGTGCCGCGCGGCGATAGAGGCCTGCGCCAGCGCGTATCGTTCCAGTTCGATTTTAGTTTCGTTTGCACCGGTTGGTGCGTCGAACTGTGTGAATGTATAACAAAATCAATATGGTACAGACGAGAGATCGGGTGGATGCCGCTCTCCCCAGACGGCATCGCAATGTACCACACTTGCCGTGTTGAATGCACAAGTGAAAGCGACGGCATCCACGGAAGCGGTTACCATCATCGGCGTCGATCTGGCAAAGAACGTGTTCCAGGTGCACTGCGCTGCAGCGGACTGGTCTGTCGTGTTCCGCAAGAAGCTGTCGCGGCCGCAATTCGCGCGGTTCATGGCGGGGCAATCTCCGTGCCAGATTGCGATGGAGGCTTGCCCCAGCGCGCACCAATGGGCGCGAGAAATGGCGCGGCACGGTCATGATGTCCGGCTGATCCCCTCCGTCACTTGCCCTTGCGAAAGCGTTCTCCCCATCCGGCTGGAATATTCGCCGGTTGCATGCATGCGGCCAAGCTCTTTCTGTTGTTTTTTTAGACAGTTTAGGCTGTTTGCCGCGCAGTTTTCCTTTGGCGCGGGCGATGGACATGCCTTCGCGGGTGCGCATACTTTCGAACGAAAACAGGTGCTGTTCGGCGACAACGCTAGGGTGTTGATTCTGCGAGCTGACAGGTCAGCAATATCTTCCTAAAGCATATTTTTTGAATAGATTTCAGATGATTGTATGTCGCAATTCATTATTGTTGGAAGAAATCTTTTTTTGTGATTTCATTGCAAATGTTGGGCGGTACGGCAAGACATCGGCCGTACAGACTGGAGCAGGTCTAGGCGACAAAAGAATCGCTTTTGAAATTTTCGCGACGGGGGCGCGACAGTGCCAAAAGAGCTGAATATCTCGCATCTCTTGCTCTTGTTTGTTCTCATTTCTTGCGGGCCGGTGTTTGCAGAGGACAACATTGAGGGTGTCTGGAAAACAACCGAAGGCGAGTTGACCCTTCCGTATGCGGAAGGGGGCGCGCTCAGGGCACGTTATGGACAGGATGGGGGCAAGATCCTTGGTAGACTGCGCGGCAGGGTATTCACTGGCTTCTGGGTGGAAATTAAAAGCGATCAACCATGTTCGATCAAGAGAGACGGTAGCCGCGCTTGGGGACGAGCCAAGTTCGTCTTCAACACTGATTTCACTGAATTCGCCGGGTTGTGGGGCTATTGTCAGAATGATCCGGACCGGGCCTGGACTGGAACGCGCGTCCAAGCGGACGGTCACGTGCCGCCGCTTTCACCGCCGCGCGCCGTGGAGATCCGGGCCATCGACCCCAATTCAAACCCCTGGTTGCGCGGCTATGCGATCTGGACCGGCCAGTTCATCGACACCAGCCTGACGCGCAACCGGATCGTTTTCACTGCGGGAACAGGCCGCAGCCCCTTTGTGGCGTTTTGCACGTCGTCTGTTCCGGGCAAGGACGGACTGCGCGGCAAGCGGGTGCGTGTCCCGGACAACTCTGAGGCCATGGCCTTCTTCGCCGATCTGCCGGGGGTTTCTGTTCAGCTGTTGGCGACCTCCCTGTTGAAAGACGCCCTTCGGACGGGTGTCATCGATTGTCTGGGCCTTGGAGGCGAGCCGCTGACCCGCCTGTTCTCGGAAAATGGGCGGAATACGGCGCTGTCACTGACCCGATCGGCTCTGGCCGATCTGGCGCGGGAAAATGGACTGACCCTTGATGGTCCGGCGGTGGGAATGGACCGGGACAGGTTCGACTGGGCAATCTACCGTGTGGCCGAGGGCGACCTGAGCATGGTCTATGAACTCATCAATCTGCTTGAGGACCAGGCCGCCTCCACCGGCAACCAGGCCTATTTTCGCATTGCCGGGTTTCTCTTTGTCCGGGCCTATGAACTGACGCCGCGTGGCGACAATTTCCGGTTCTACAATGTTGATGCTGCCGCACGTGGAAATTGTACGGACCAGCGCGAGACCTGCCGGGGCATCCAGATCGAATTGCAGCGGCTTGGAGTCTATCAGGGCGGCATTGACGGAGACATCGGTCGTGTGACCTTGCAGGCGTTGCGGGAGGTCCTGCATAGCCGCGCGCAGACGAATACCTACAGATTGCTGAGTTTAGAGGAATTCCTTGCGGCCCGGCAGCCCGTTTCGCCGGTGCAGCCCGTTTCGCCCGTTCGGGACACGCCGGTGGTCGTGATAGAGCAACCGTCGATACCCGACCGACTGACGCCAAAGCCGCCGGCAATCGTGGAACTGCCCGCCCTGCCGGAGGACCTTGATGATTTCTGACCGTTTTCGCCGGACGATCTTGAACTGCCTGCCGCGCGGCCTTGTGGCAGCGGTTTTCCTGGGTCTTGCCGTTTCGCCGGCTGTTGCACAACAACCCGGCGGTGTCCCGGTTTCGGACATCGCAGGTGCGCCCGACGCGGTTCTCGCTCCGGTGCCGGGCGACGCCTGCACCACCCTGTACGAAACGCTGTCCGTCCGGATTACCGCTGTCGATCTGCGCTTCGGTCCGGTCAAACTCGACCACCGGCCATTCTTTCGGGTCTTTTGCGGCCGGACCCTCAACGAACTGAAAGTATTGATTTCGGCGCCCGCCGAAGTGGCTTTGACCCAGGCGAAGAATCCAACGCTAAGCGCAACCGACGAGGTGTTGTTCGACTGTACAAACGCTGCGTCCAGCGCATTCTGCGCCGCGGCCAAAGATGCAAAGGACCAGGTGACAACCGCGCTGTTCGTCGGGTTCTGGACCTTCATGGCCGAACAGCTTTATGCCGCGCTGCCCGCCGAAGAACAGGCAAAATATACTCCGTTGTCCGCGGACCTGCAGCAACTGGCGCATCGCTGGCTGAACGAGGCGCCGCCGGAGGCATTCGAGACCTTCGCTGCCGCCTATCTGGCAAACAGTGGTCAGGAAGCCCGATTGCTGAAAGCGTGGATGGTTTATGTGAATTCTTACAGTTATTTTTCTGTCATCGTTCTTCAGCACATGGATCTGCTTCTAACCTTTGCGCAAGGGGAGCAGGCGGACTTCAGGGAAGCCAAAGCGCGAATGGAGACTGAACCGTATACGCCCTGGGCCGATGCCCTGTACCGGGTTGGCCTGTCGGCCGAATGGGCTGCGACCCTGAGGAACCATGAAGGGGCCATTCGGGCGCTGGACACGTATGAGATCTCTGGGGCGGTCGATGTCCTGTCCGGCGCCGTCGGGATCAGGACACAGGCGCATGCAACGGCAGTTCTAAACGAAATACTCAGGATTTCGGGGGCCGCTGCGAGGACAAGCGATACGCCGCTGACACGGCTGATCAACGGCAGGATTGACGAAATTGCCGCCGTCGTCGTGGCCACTCTGGACGAGTTGGGTGCCTTTGAAAACGCCCGCACCCGGACCGGTGGATTTTGCATCGGTGACAGCAATTCGCCCCGCACCCGGAAATCCCTGTTCTTCGAGGAAATCAACGAAGTTGCCTGTCCATTGTCGGTGGAGACATGGCCGCTGAAGCACGTGTATGAAACCCAGGGCGCGCAGAAGCGTACGTTTTTCTTCGACGGAATGACGTTCGTCGAGGCCCGGCACGGCGATGTCCGGGCCGGCGTTACGGCGGCCCGGGACCTGGTCGCATATGCCGCAACGTCAGGTGTCTGGATCGACGAGGATCCGGACACGCACATCGCCCAGATTGCCGCTGTGTTCAACACATCCTACCCTGGCGGCGTACCGGCATTGATTGTAAATGCGCGAAAGAATGCCGGCCGGGTTGTTCGAATGTTGGCGGGCATCGATTCGGTGTCGTTGTCCGCGGACAATTGTTCGCCGGATCAGATACGGGCCGACATCGCGCGGGCTGCAGGCTTGCCGGAAGACAGCTTTGCCGATGTGATCGTACGGCGCAGTGCGAATGATCTGGCACGGGACATGGCACTTGCCTTTGTCGGTCTTGAGGGCCTTTTGGGCAGCCCTTTCCAGCTTTCACTCTATGCGCGGGGGCATGAAAACTACGCCGATCTCGCCGACCGCCTTTCACGGACGTCGGTTCTGATCTTGGAGGGGCGCGTCCAGGACGGGGATGGAAATCCCGTGCCGGCCGCGGTTGTCCGGATCGACGTGTCGGGCGGCCGCGAAGTCCGGGGGTGCGAGGTTCAGCAGGCCGGTCAGTCAGGACGGTTCCTGGTCACCGCCATCGGAACCGGCCCGTCGGTTAGGATCAATGTGCGTGCAGCCATAGCGGAGGCCGAGGGCGGCACGGAGTCCTTCGATCTTTCACATTTCCAGAGAAAGGGGACCACGGTCCCACGGCCGGGGCCCGGTGTCACCGGGCGGGCGACAGGGATCTTGAAGGTCATGATTGTGCCGGAGGACGCAAGCGTCACGCCTACTGTCGGTGACACACCGGAGTCCGATACACCCGATCAGCCGGTGACGACCGGCAAAGTCAGGCGCCCGCGAAACACTTCCTGTGACGCACTGGACCAGGCGGCTGGCGCGGTTGAAACCCGGCTTTCGTCGGGAACGCTTTCCGACCTGGATGCCGACCAGCGCGCCCTGTTCGATGCTTTCAGCCGGGTTGCCGATATCGGCGACTGCACGACCGGCGTAAGGGACCGGTACCAGCAGGTGGGCCTTGATCTGACCATCGCCGGCACCAATGTCGCGGCCACGGAAACGCTCTTGCTGGAGTGTCGCGCTGGACCCGCCCAGGCACTGCTGGACCGCATGTTGGGCGCGGAGCGGATCAACTACGGGAGCTTTCAGGCGCGGCTGACGATTGCCCTGTCGGGCATTCGCGCGTTCGACCAGGCCCTGGAAGACTACAAGAAGAACAACCTCGATCTGGCCGAGACCCGGCTGACGTCGCTCGCGTCCACGTTTGGGAAAGACTGCCCGAACTATGCGGCGCGGATCGAACGCGGGCTGGCTCAGATTGCGACGCTAAGGCAGTTCGGGGCCTTGCTGTCCGCGGCAATACAGATGTGCGACAGGGCGACGTTGCAGCAGATGGAAGGTCAGATTGCGAACCGGGACCATGTGTTCTTTGACAAAGCGCAGGCGCGGATCACGGCAGCCCTGGCCTCGTGCGCCGCGCCGGATGCGGACCAGCAGGAAAAAGTGGCATGCGACGAGGCCACTGCGGCACTAACGCGGGCGCGGGACTCTTACAAGGCCGGTAATCTGACCCAGGCTTCGGCTGATCTTGCGGCTGCCAGAGCGAGCCTTGCGCCCGGTGCAAGTCAACTTTGCCCGGACATTGCCGGACGGATCGCGCAGGGGGAACAGAACATCGCAGCGATCCGCGCGCAGGACACAGCGCTGGAGGCCGCGCGGGCCGCCTGCGATACAGACACGCTCGAAGCGCTGCGCGAACGGGCGCTTGGGCAAAGCCATGTGTGGTTCCGGCAGGCGATCGGCAGGATCGACGCCGCACTTGGCAGTTGCGCCCCACAGACCGGGAATGCGTGCGACCGGTTGTTCGACATGCGGGGTGACGCCGAAGCGCTTATGATCGCCGGTGAGTTCGCGAAACTGCTGACACTGATGCGTCAGGCGCAGACAATCGCCAGCGATCCCGTAGCTGTCGTGGGCTGTGAAGGCGTGCGCGGAGAGATCAGCGATGCGATTGCGTCGGTCACTCGGATGACTGCTCTTCTGTCGCGGGTCGACCCCGTCGCTGCCGGATGTGACGGGGCCGAGATAGACGCCTTGCTGGCCGAAATTGAGCCATTCAGCAGCGTGATCCCCAGATTTGAGCGCGCGCGGACCGATCTGATCGCGGCCCGGGACAGATGCCAGACCCCGGAGGTAACGCCGGAACCGCCCGATGTTTTTGGGATTCCCCCGGAAGACGACATTGAGGACCCAGGCAGCGCCCTGGCGGTTCTTCAGGATGCTATTGCAAAAGTCAAACGGCGCATCGAGCAGGAAAATCCCGATGACGTCGTAATTCGATATGCTCCCCCGAGCGGGGATCATCAACTTGCGACTGTTCGTCTGGAAATCACGGTCACGAATCTGGATGATGGCGTGCCAACGTCGCGGATCAAGGCGCAGATCGATATCGAAATCGAAAAGTATGAAACCGAAGTTGAAGCTGTTCCAATAATGGCCCCTGGCGAGAGGCGGGATTCGAAGAATTCTGGGTACGATCACCTTTATGCCGACGAATGGGAAGAATTCTTCACAGTGCGGTTTTCAAAAAGGCGTTTCCAAATCAGAATTCGCTCAGAGCTTTCAGACTTTGTCGCATTTAACGAGGAGGGAAAACGGGAAGCCGAAATAGCGACGACCGGGGTTGCTTTGTTTTCAGTTGGCCTGGGCGGAGAACTCCGAAAATCCATGAATCCCGATCTGTGACCTCGCGGATCAGAGTTCGTCTTCGGGTTGGTCTGGCGGTTTGCACAAGGGCAAGCTCTTGTGCGGATCAGCCCCTGTTTCAAGTCCGGCGAGGGTCACCGTATCTCACAAGACAAAACCGCAAAACGGTCCAGCGTCGAAAATTCGTCGATCTTGCTTTGCGTTAACATCGCCAAGGCCTCGGGATGCAACATGTCCGGCGTTGCGGTCAGCTCGTAGGTACGGTCTTCCCCGTTCATGTCCATGATGCAGGTGGTTTCACACAGGAATACAAAAGGAAGTGTGTCGCCGGAATCGATAGCAAACTCCAGAAACGCCGAATGCGGTTTCCCTTTCCACATGTAGAAGCGCACCGAGGAAGACAGGATATCGGCCTCGGTGGCGGCGAGATCGCATTCCAGGACCCAATGTTCAGGTTCTGTTGCAGATAACGGAAGCGCACAAATAACTGCGAACATCCAAGTGAGAAGAATTGCCTTCACGATGACCTCCCCAACGGCTCGCCAACAAAACAATATCGGCACCACGGCTGTCAACGACGGCGGTGCCTGCTCTTGGTGTTCTCCGGGCCGTGGATGGTCAGACAGACCCGTGTCGCCACTGCTACTTGCGCGATACGGTCCTGCCGATAAGCGCTAAATGAGACGCTCAATGTCTAGGAGTTGTATGTCCCACCTGGTGGATTCAAACGCGAGGTGCAACAGGTGCATTGAAACGGATCGTGAGGC
>CAYGRI010000038.1:0-25102 GCA_964352155.1 uncultured Maritimibacter sp.
GAGCGTCTGCGGAAATGGGCCGAGGGGGATCGATGATCGGCCAGTTGAAGGCGGCTGTGGCGGCGATCGTGATCGCCGTGGCGGCCATTGCCGCCACCTTTTTGCGTGGAAAAGCGGCTGGACGGAAGGATCAGGAGGACAGGACGAATGCAGAAACGCTCGACGCGTTGGAGCGCGGCCGCGAGGCTGTGCGGGATGGGCGTGGCCGCGATGATGCTCAGCAATTGCGCGACAACGAGGACCAGTGGTGACGCGGGCTGTGCCGCCTATGCAGAGGCACGCCAGTCGATCCCGCCGTCCGAGGCGATCATCGACGTCCCACAGCCTTGGCGGGCGTGGATCGTCCAGACCGACACCCGCATGACGGGGACCAGCCGATGAAGGCGCTGTCTCCCGCACTGCAGGCGCATCTAGACGCGGGCACCACCACCTTGTCCTGGTGCTGGCGGATCACACGCCTCGATGGCGTGGTCTATGGGTTCACGGATCATGATCGCGCGCTGGCCTTTGGCGAGACGGTCTTTGAGCCGGAGGCGGGTCTGACGGCATCGGAGATCCGCTCTGGCTCTGATCTGTCGGTGGATTCCCAGGATGCCGAGGGCGTGCTGCGCTCCGACAGGATCAACGAGACGGATATTCTGGACGGGCTGTGGGACAATGCCGACGTCGAGGTCTGGCGTGTGAATTGGTCCGACACCTCTCAGCGGGTCCTCCTGCGACGCGGCTCAATCGGTGAAATCCGGCGCGGTCGGGTTTCCTTCGTCACCGAGGTGCGTTCGATGGCGCATGTGCTGGGCCAGACGGTCGGGCGAACCTACCAGTCAAGCTGTGACGCTGTGGTCGGGGATGCGCGGTGCAAGGTGAACATTGAGGCCGCCGGATACTCAGGATCGGGGGTGGTCACAGCCTTGTCTGGCGATCGTGGTTTCACCGCCAGCGGTCTTGGGGCATTCCCTTCGGGCTGGTTTGCGCTGGGCACGATCGCCTGGACCGAGGGTTTGAACGCGGGCCGGATCGCCGAGGTCGCGGGGCATGAGCTGGCGAGCGGTGTGGCCACGGTACAGCTGCTGGAGACTCCAGTCCGTTCGGTCGCGGCGACAGATGTCTTTATGATCCGTGCCGGGTGCAACAAGCGGATTGAAACTTGCGCCTCGAAGTTCTCAAACGTCGCGAATTTCCGGGGCTTTCCGAATATCCCAGGTCAGGACGCGGTGATCCGTTTCGCCACGAAGAGTGGCGGTCACACCGGTGGCGTGCTGTGATGCCCGTTGGTACCAGCCAAAACAGCGGGCGGCAGAGCAGCCCATCGCGATGCACGAGAGCTATAGCTGATCCTGACCGCGTCATCGCCGCGGGGCGCGCCTGGCTCGGAACACCTTATCACGACCAGGCCAGCCTGCGGGGCGTCGGCTGCGATTGTCTCGGTCTGGCGCGCGGCGTTTGGCGGGATGTTGTCGGCAACGAGCCGTTTCCCATGCCACCTTACAGTCGCGATTGGGGCGAGGCTGGCGCGCGGGAGGTGATCGCCGAAAAAGCCCGGGGCGTCATGCCGGAGGTTCTGCCTGCGCAAGTCAGTCCTGGCGATATGGTGGTGTTCCGGATGCTGCCACGCGCCACCGCCAAACACATCGGGATCCTCACGCGGGACGGCACCTTTGTGCATGCCTGCGAGCGGTTGGGCGTGATCGAGGAGGTGCTGTCCGAAACCTGGCGTCGGCGTATCGCCTTCGCTTTCCAGTTTCCTGAACAGTGAGGCTCTGAACAATGGCGACGCTCGTTCTTGGTGCTGTCGGCACGGCTATTGGCGGGAGCATCGGCGGCGCTCTCCTGGGTGTCAGCGCGGCTGCGATCGGCGGGTTCGTCGGCTCCACCATCGGGTCGGCAGTCGACAGCTGGATCATCTCCTCGCTCGCCCCGACCCAGCGGATCGAAGGCCCGCGCCTGGACACCTTGCGGATCACCTCGGCGACCGAGGGCGCGGTGGTCGCACGCGTCTTTGGTCGGATGCGCCTCGGCGGCCAGATCATCTGGGCCACGGATTTCCGAGAGGAGATCAAGACAAGCAGCCAAGGTGGCGGCAAGGGTGGTGGCGGGCCCAAGACGGAAACGACCGAATACCTCTACTACGCCTCGTTTGCGGTCGCGCTGTGCGAGGGTGAAATCACCGGCATCGGTCGGGTCTGGGCTGATGGCAAGCTGCTGGACACCTCTGGTATCACGCTGCGCTGGTATCCGGGGTCTGAGACCCAGACGCCTGATCCCGTCATTACGTCGAAGATGGGGGCCGATCGGGCTCCGGCCTATCGAGGTACTGCCTACGTGATGTTCGATGACATGCCGCTGCAGGATCATGGCAATCGCCTGCCGCAGCTGTCGTTCGAAGTGTTCCGGACGCTGGCGGAGGATGGCGGCGCGGAGACTCTGGTTCGGAGCGTGGCGGTCCTGCCGGGTGCTGGTGAGTTTTCCTATGCGACAACAGCGCATCGGCGCGGGGCTGATGGCAACGAGACGACTCAGAATGTGCACGCGATTGCGGATCGGGCAGATTTTCTGGTGTCGATCGACAACCTGCAGGCGGCGGTTCCAAACTTGGAGGCAGTGACATTGATCGCGTCCTGGTTCGGGGACGATCTGCGGGCGGGCGAGTGTGAAATCCGCCCTCGGGTGGAGCAGGACATTCATCGTTCAAAGCCGGAAGAGTGGCGCGTGAACGGGATCGAACGGACGGACGCTTCGGTCGTCACGGCAAATGCCGACGGTCTTCCAGTGTTCGGGGGCACGCCTTCGGACGCATCGATCGTGCAGGCCATTCAGGAGCTGAAGGCGCGCGGGTTGAAGGTGACGTTCCGGCCTAAACTCCTGATGGACATACCGGCGCCCAATGCGCTGCCTGATCCCTATTCCAACAACGCGGGCACCTTGGGTCAGGGCGCATTCCCTTTGGCCAGCCGTATCACCTGTTCTCCGGCGGCCGGGTTCACCGGATCGGCGGACAAAAGCGCGGCGGCGGCTTCCCAGACCGCCGATTTCTTCGGTGGCGCTGCCATCGGTGATTTCAACGTGGTCGACGAGGAGGTGAATTGGACGGGCGCGTCGGGCGATTGGGGCTTCCGACGCATGGTTCTGCACTATGCGCATCTGTGCGATGCGGCGGGTGGTGTCGATGCGTTCCTGATCGGGAGCCAGCTGCAGGGGCTGACCACGGTGCGCTCCGGCGCGGCGGCCTATCCTGCGGTCTCGGCTCTCGTCGATCTATCCACGGATGTTGCCGCGGTTCTCGGTACCGGAGCCGCGATCAGCTATGCGGCGGACTGGTCGGAGTATTCCGGGCATCGGCCGGACGACGGGTCTGGCGATGTCTTCTTCCACCTCGATCCGCTCTGGTCACACGTGGCCGTGGATTTCGTTGGCATAGACAATTTCATGCCGGTGTCGGACTGGCGCGGCGGGGCCGATCACCTGGACGTGGTTGCGGGCTGGGAGAGCATCTACGATCGCGCCTATCTCAAGGCGAACATGGCCGGGGGCGAGTTCTTCGATTGGGTCTATGCCTCGACTGCGGATCGCGCGGCGCAGGAGCGGACGGCGATCGCGGATCCCAGTGGCAAGCCGTGGGTCTATCGCTCGAAGGACATCCGGTCCTGGTGGTCCAACCGACACTACAATCGACCAGGCGGAGCCGAGTCCGGATCGCCGACCGGCTGGACCGCCGAAATGAAACCGATCCGTTTCACGGCACTGGGTTGTCCTGCGATTGACCGGGGCACCAATGAGCCGAGCGCGGTCCAGACGGGCCGATCCTCGGACAGCGCCACTCCGCATTGGTCGCGGGGCTATCGCGACGATGCCATCCAGCGGTCGTTCCTCGAGGCATCGCTCGCGTTCTGGTCGGACGACGCGAACAATCCAGCGGGCATGGTGGATCTGGCGAACAGCTCGGTCTGGTGCTGGGACGCGCGGCCCTATCCCCAGTTTCCGGATATCTCGACGGTCTGGTCTGACACCGGCGATTGGGAGACCGGCTATTGGATCACGGGTCGGCTGGGCTCGAGTTCTTTGCCTGCGCTGGTGGGCGAGCTGTGCCGTCGCGCCGGGCTCCCTGCGAACCGGTTTGACGCATCCGCTCTGGTCGGATCGTGCGAGGGGCTGGTGATCACCGGCCTGGAGTCTCCGCGCGGCACCATCTCCGGTTTGGCGCGGCATTTCGGGTTTGACGCCATCGAGAGCGAGGGGCTGATCCGGTTCGTCATGCGCAATCGCAACGCCTCGGTCGCGCTCACCCATGATGACCTGGTCGACACCGGCTCCGGCGACATCCTCGAGCTGATCCGCGGCCAGGAGACCGAGCTGTCGCAGTCCCTGAAATGGCAGGTCATCCGGTCCGACGGTGATTTCGATCCGGCGCAGGTCGAGGCACGGCGCATCACGGTCACCTCGCAGCGGGCCAACATGGAGAGTTTCCCTTTGGCGGTGTCGCTGCAAGAGGCAGAGCGGCGGGTGCAACGGGCGCTGATCGAGGAATGGGCGGCGCGCGAAAAGGCCAGCTTCAAGCTGCCACCATCTCGGCTGGCGCTCGATCCATCCGATGTCGTGATCCTCGCGCATGATGGGCGCGGCATGTCGTTTCGCCTGGTGTCGATCGCGGATGCCGGTGTTCGGGGCATTGAGGCGATCCGGCAGGACCAGCAGGCATATGACTCGATCCCTGGTCTGGCGCGGGCGTCAGTACCTCGGGTGCCGGTTGTATTCGGCACGCCAGTGGTCGCCTTGATGGACCTGCCGCAACTGGCCGAAGATGTTCCGGCCCATCGGCCGTATGTCGCCGCGCATGCCCAGCCGTGGGCAGGCACCATGTCTGTGCTGCGAAGCCCTACGACGGACGCATTCGAACTGGTGACCACCTTTGGCCTTCGGGCCCAGATCGGCGTGGTCGCAGAGGAGTTTCGGCCGGGGCCAACGTCCCGGTTCGACCATGTGAACGCGCTGGTGATCGATCTGTATTCTGGCCAGATGGCGAGCGTCACGGACCTCGCCTTGTTCGCGGGTGCGAATTCGCTCGCGATCGAGAGTTCGCCTGGCGTCTGGGAAATTGTGCAGGCGGGCACGGCGGAGCTGGTCAGCGCGCGCCGATATCGGTTGACGCGGCTGTTGCGGGGTCAGCGCGGCACCGAAGGCGCGATCGGAAATCCGACGCCGGTCGGGTCACGGGTCGTCGTTCTGGACGACACCATCTTTCCCTTGCCCATCGCGGAGTCCGATGTCGGCATTCCATACAATTGGCGGGTGGGGCCATCGGCGCGGGCGGTGTCGGACGATACCTATCAGGGCGCGGCGTTCACGGCTGAAGGCGTCGGGCTGCGTCCATTCTCCGTCGCGCATGTACAGCAGCCGGGTCTGCGGGAACACACGCCCGGTGACTTGACGATCCGTTGGACTCGGCGATCGCGGTCGTTGGCGGCGGACAGCTGGGCCGGGATCGAGGTGCCACTGATCGAGGGTGTCGAGGCCTACGAGGTGGATATCATGAACAGAGCGTCGGTCCTGCGCACGCTGTCTTCTGCAACCACGAGCGTCGTCTACCCCGCCGCCGCGCAGACGGCGGATCGGGGCGCGCTGCTAGGGCCCGGCGACACCCTGGATATCCGCATCTACCAGCTCTCTGCCCTGGTCGGCCGGGGCTCGCCAAAATCCGTCACACTTCTCTTCTGAGGATCAAAATGCCCGACACCACCACGAAACTACTGCTGCCCTATATCCTGGCGGGACAGGCCCAGAAGCACGTCACGCACAACGAAGCGCTGATGCTGCTCGATGGCCTTGTGCAGATGTCGGTACCAGATCGAGACCTGACCATGCCGCCTGGCAGTCCCGCGGAAGGAGACCGTTTCATCGTCGCAAGCGGTGCGACCGGCGCCTGGTCAGGCTGGGACGATGACATCGCGCTCTTCGGCGATGGCATCTGGTTCCGGCTGCCAAAGCAGATCGGTTGGCGCGCGTGGGTCGAGGACGAAGGCACGCTGGTCGTTTGGGATGGGGCGCAGTGGTACGACCTTAGCGGCGTCGTCGGCTCGGACGGGGCTAGCGCATATGAGGTGTGGATCGCCGAGGGTAACGTAGGCACCGAGGCGAATTTCCTGGCATCCTTGATAGGTGCAGATGGCCCGCAAGGGCCCGAGGGGCCGCAGGGACCTGCGGGTGCCGAAGGGGCCATGGGTCCGCAAGGCCCCGCCGGAGCGGACGGTATTGATGGCGCGGACGGTACATCGGTGACGATCCTCGGGTCGCTTACCTCGACCGGCGATCTGCCGGGCTCCGGCAACACGCCGGGTGATGGGTATGTCATCTTGGGCGACCTGCATGTCTGGGATGGCGCGGCCTGGATCAACATTGGCCCGATTCAGGGTCCGGCGGGGATCGCATGGCAAGGCGACTGGGCGTCGGCGATGGATTACGTCATCTCAGACGCGGTGGAGCACTTGGGTTCATCCTATTTTTGCATTGCAGATCATACGGCCGCAGCCGCATCGGAGCCAGGTGTGGGTGGCAGTTGGGCTGCAAGCTGGGACTTTCTGGCGGCGAAAGGCGACTCTGGTGCGACGGGCCCGGCCGGTGCCGATGGGCTGGATGGCGCAACCGGACCCGAAGGCCCGCAAGGTCCCGCGGGTGTCGATGGCACCGACGGCGCGCTGGGTGCGGACGGGGTCGATGGCGCCGACGGGATCTCCTTTGTCTGGCAGGGCCAATGGATGTCCGCGACGGCCTATGCGTTGAACCAGGTCGTAGAGAATGGTGGCTCCGTCTATATCTGCGTCTCTGCTCACACGTCGGGCGCTGCGGACGAGCCCGGCGCGGGCGCCAGCTGGGCGGCGACGTGGGACTTGTTCGCATCAGGCGCGGATCTGTCTGCCCAAGGCACGCTCGGTTCCGGGCCGGTGGTTCTGGCGCGGCGCACCGTCAATACGCAGGCCGGGTCCTACACGCTGGCCATCGCCGACGAAGGGGCTGCCATCCACATGACCAACGCCGCAGCCGTCATGCTGACCATACCTCCGAACAGCACCGTGGCCTTCCCCATCGGATCAGAAATCGAGGTGGTTGCACTGGGTGCAGGCGTGGTCACCGTCGCGGGCGACACCGGCGTGTCTATCAACGGCGTATCGGCTGGGTCAGCGGATATCGCGGCACAGTGGCAAGGGACAGTTCTCCGGAAATACGACACGGACGCGTGGCTGCTCATCGGCGCGGTTGGAGAGGTGGCATGAGGCTCATGGTTCCTGCGCATCACCAGGCGGCCCGCTATCAATTGGATAATGCTGGCGGCAGCGCTGGGCCGTGGGCCGATCCGTTCGATGACCCGTCTGGCACCGTGCTGTGGTCACGCTGGATCAACGGGTCGACCTCCGGCACCGCGAAGGACAACTGCGCGCTCTGGTCGAACAAGCTGGGCTTCTCGGGGGCGTCCAGCGCCTGCGAGTGGCGGACAAACTCCGGTTCAGGCCGCGCAAATGTGGAATTGCTGAACTGGGAAGCGCTGAGCGCCGCACCGCTGATCGTCCGGATGCGCTGCAAGGTCGAGACCTTCACCGTCCCGAAGGTCTGGCTGCTGTTGAATCCAATCTTCACCGATCCGATCTGGGAGATGTATGTCGATGTGACGCCGGACGGCACGGCCGCTGCAAATCGGGTCGGGTTTCACAGCCCGGAATGGTCGGATGTCTGGATCAAGGAGCATCCATCCTACCCTGGCTGGATGTTCATCAAGGCGCGGCTGGATCTGACCGGGGCCGCGGATGTGGACGGGTCGTTCACCGTGCACATGACGGATGCAGATCAAAGCGATGAGCTGTTCCCGCTGGATGATTTCACAATGATCCGGGTGCAGGACCTGACAATAGAACAGGTCTGACGACGCGCAGAGCGGATAGTACCCGGTGGAAATTTTAGGGCCAGATATTCAGCGTCGGCTAAAACCGCGCGCCCAACCTAACCTTCCCATGCGACGGGGTAAGCCGTGGTCTGCCCGCAAGGCAGCCCGCCTAGTGCCTGAAGCGGGCGTTCCATCATAAGTTCTGCGGACGCCAATAGGGATCGGGCGGTCAGCAGTCAGACTTGAACCGTTCAACGATTGTGTCGAGCACGTCGTTGGGGTCTCGGGTCCACCAATTTGAGGTTGAAAAAATCTCGACTTCGCACGAGCCGACATACCCGGCGCCTTCCACTGCTGCGCGAATGGCTTTAAGGTCGGCAACCCCTTCGCCCATCATGCCACGGTCCAAAAGCATGTCGGACGTCTGTTCCAGCCAATCGCAAAGATGGTAGCCGAAGATGCGCTCGCCTGCCGCAGTGCAGCTTGCAGATAGGTTCCGATCCCACCAAACATGATAGACGTCCACCGCCACGCCAACATTTTCGGCCCCGACCAGATCGCAAACATACAACGCGTCGCGAACGGTCATTAGGCAGGTACGATTGCCGCCGAACATTGGATTGAGCGGCTCAAGTGCCAGTTTCACATCTCGGCTTGCGGCGTAATCCGCGATGGCCGCAACCCGGTATGCGAGGATTTTCTGGGTTTCGATCACGCCTTTGGTTCCCGGCTCGGTGCCGCCGGAGACGATGGTCAGGACGGGCGCGCCAAGGGCCGCCGCCATGTCGATTGCGCCTTTGGCCTCGTCAAGCCAAGCCTTTGGGCGTTCAGACCCCACCAGATATGGTGTACGGCATAGCCCCACGACCTGCAGGCCGGCAGCGCGGACCCGCTCGCCGATTTCGACAGCGCGGTCGCCGATTTCGCGCCGCCAGAAAACGATGCCGCAAAAACCACGCGCGACGCAGGCATCGTTGTCACGCTCGCTTGGCCATCCGGCGCCGTAGCCGTCGAGATTGTGGCCCAATGTCGCTGTGTTCAGCGCCAGCGCGCGCGTGTCACTGGAAAAATCCCGCACGGGCCTCAAGCCCCGTGAAGCTTGAGCAACTGGCCCATGCGCTCCATCGCAAGGTCAGGACGGGCCAACGCGCCGCAGGCATCCGCCAATTTGAAGCAATCGACGAAATGAGGGAGGGATCGCATCGCCTGCGCACCGCCCAGCATCACGAAGTGGTCCTGGTGTCCGTTCAGCCAGGCGAGGAAGACCACCCCGGTTTTGTAGTGCTGGGTCGGCGCCTGGAAAATATGCCGCGCCAGCGGCACCGTAGGATCGAGGATGCTACAGAATGCGTCCTTGTCGCCCGCGTCCAGTTTGGAAACTGCTGCGGCGGCATGGGTGGCAAGCGGATCGAAAATACCCAAAAGGGCGTGACTGAAGCCTTGGTCGTCACCCGCGATAAGCTCGGGGTAGTTGAAATCATCGCCGGTATACATCCGCACGGTGCCGGGGAGTTGCCGGCGCATCGTGATCTCTTTTTGGGCATCCAGAAGTGATATCTTGATCCCGTCGACCTTGGCTTGGTTGTCGCGTATGATGACGAGAACAGTGGGAAGCGCATCTTTAAAACTGTCGGTCCCCCAGTATCCCGCCAATGCTGGGTCAAACATATCGCCAAGCCAATGCAGGATGACCGGTTTATCGCAGGCGGCAAGGATATCGGCGTAGAGACTGATATAGTCGTCTGGGGTCTTAGCGATCTTCGCCATTGCGCGGCTGGCCATCAAAATGATCCGCCCGCCGACATTCTGGATCGCCTCAACCTGCTCAAGATAGGCGCGGCGCACGTCGTCAAGGGTCGTCACATCTGCTGGATCAAGGTGATCGGTCCCGCAGCCATTGGCCACGAGCGCATCGGGAAAGTTCGCTTTAGTCTGGCGGATCAACTCCAGCGCGTCTGGCCAGTTCAGTCCCATGCCGCGCTGTGCAGTGTCCATTGCCTCGGCAATGCCTAGTCCGAGGCCCGTCAGGTGTGCGCGAAACTCCATCGTCTTGGCCCAGTCAATCGCGGCCGCGCCTGATGGATCGGCATTTGCGAACGGATCGCGCACGACATGGGCGGCGGAGTAAACCACCCGCGCACTGTTCCCGGTCAGTTGAACCGGTGACACGGGCGTGCCGGTAAGGTGGTAGTCGGCCAGATGGCCATTCAGATCCGGAAGAGCGATTTTCATGGGCTATGATCCTAAAAGCGTGGAACCAGCATTCCGCCGTCCACAGAAATAACTTGCCCGGTCGTGTAGGGCAGGCCGTTGGTTGCAAGTGTCGCGACCACCTTGCCAACTTCATCCGGTTGCCCGACCCGAGGCATGAGGCAAAGCCCGTCGGCGGCGCGGGTCTTGTAGGTGTCGATCACGGCTGCGGTCATCGGGGTTTCGATCAGACCGGGTTGGATATCGTAGACTTGGATATTCTCAGGCCCCAAGCGTACGGCGAAACATTTTGAGATCATCGAGGCGGCCGCCTTCGAGGCGCAGTACTCGGCACGTGCAACAGCGACAGCACTTGCATTCGAAGAGGTGACGTTGATGATGGCGTAGAAAAGATCGGGGCTGCGGCTGCGGGCCAGCACCCTTTTCGCAAAAGCCTGCGTCAAGAAGAAAGCGGCCTTGGTATTCACGTTGAGGCAGCGGTCAAAGCTGTCTTCGGTGACATCCAGCGGATCGCCACGGCTGAGAACGCCAACGCCGGCGTTGTTCACAAGGGTTGTGATCGGCCCCAGCGCCGTTTCGATCGCGTCCAGGGCTTCAACGTGGGCCGCGAGGTTCGTGACATCAAACGGGGCCGCGAAGGCCGTGCCGCCGCTGGCGTTGATCGCCTTTACCGCGTCGTCGAGCGCCTTTGTGACGGAGATGTCGTTCAGGGCGACCGCGAAGCCGTGTCGCGACAGGTTTTCGGCGATCGCGAGGCCGATGCCCTGGCTTGAGCCGGTGATGAGGGCAACCTGCTGGGTCATTCTTGCTCCGATTCTGCGGTTTCGTTGTCATTCAGAGGGCGGCGGCAGCTGGCGGTAGTGTCTTGAAAAACCGCATCTTTTAGATGCTCGATGTTTATGCGGTTCCCTATCGTTCTGTCCCGGTAGCGTGATCCCACATTTCCAGTGCGCATCGGATATATAACTCACTGGTGAGTGAATAAGCAAGCCTTAGATTTTGGATGCCCCCCAGGAAGACACCGCGATGTGGCGCTTTGAAATCCAGTTGACAGATGCAATCAAAGATGTAACTCACTAGAGAGTGACTTAATCGATGGCCAAGCGCTATGGCGCCCCGGAGGGTGACTTTGACCGAAGTATCGCTGAAGGAATGTGCCGAGGCTGTTGGCGATGGGGACACTCTCGTTGTCACCGGCAATGGCGGCGGCATGCTGGAGCCGGACGCGATCTTTGCGGCCATAGAGGCGCGGTTCCTCGCAACGGGCCATCCGCGCGATCTGACGCTGATCCACGCTCTGGGGATCGGGGACGGCAAGGACCGAGGCGTCAGCCGGTTCGCCCACGAAGGCATGGTGCGGCGCGTGATCGGCGGGCACTGGTCCTGGTCTCCTCGAATGCAAGCGCTGGCTCGCGACAACAAGATCGAGGCCTTCACTCTGCCGTCGGGCGTAATCTCAACCCTGATGCGTGAAAGTGGGGCTGGACGCCCAGGTCTGATCACGCATGTCGGGCTGGGGACATGTTACGACCCGCGTAACGGTGGGGGGGCGGCGAACGAGGCGGCATTGGCTGCCAGGCCGCTGAGCGAAATTGTGACACTCGGCGGACGCGAGTACATCCGCTATCTGTCCTTTAAGCCCGACATCGCGATCGTGCGAGGCACCTACGCGGATGAGTCCGGCAACATCTCCTGCGCCGAAGAGGCAGGGGATCTCGATGTCCATGCGGTGGCCCTGTCGGCCCATACAGCGGGCGGCAAAGTGCTGGCGCAGGTCCGTGAACGCCGTGCATCCAAGAATTGTCATGCCCGTCTCGTGCAGGTTCCGGGGGTTCTGGTCGATCATATCGCCTTGGCGCCCGATCAGCCGCAGACCCATGAGGGCGGGTATGAGCCAAGCGTCGCAGGTCTACCGCAGGCTGAGGCACCTGATGCCGGGGTCTTCGACGGGCTGTCGTCACCCCAAGGGGCCCGTGCGATCATTGCCCGGCGTGCAGCGGATGAAATCCGGGCCGGTCGGTCGGTGAATTTTGGCTTTGGTATCCCCGGCGGCATCGCGGCGATCCTGCATGGACAGGATCGGTTGAAGGATATCTGGGTGACGGTCGAACAGGGCATACACAACGGCCAGCTGATCGATGGCGCGCTTTTCGGAGCGGCGATGTTTCCCAAGGCAATCATGCGCTCGACCGATCAGTTTGATTATTACAGCGGCGGCGGCGCGGATATCGCGTTTCTTGGCGCCGGAGAGATTGACGCGATGGGCAATGTGAATGTCTCGCGGCTTGGTCTGGATGTGGTCGGCCCAGGCGGTTTCGTCGATATCTCACAAGGGGCCAAACAGGTCGTGTTTTGCGGCACGTTCGAGGCAAGCGGACTGCAGATCGAAAGCGCAAACCGGACGCTGAAGATCAACCGATACGGTCGAATCGGCAAGTTTGTCGAAGAGGTAAAGGAGATCACGTTCAGCGGGCCGAATGCGGCCCTCCAGGGCAAGCCGGTGATGTATATCACCGAGAGGGCAGTGTTCCGGCTGACGGATAGGGGCATCGAACTGATCGAGTTTGCACCCGGCGTCGATCTGGAACGGGATGTCTTGGCCCGGATGGCGTTCCGGCCGCTGATTTCCGAGACATTGAAACAGATGCCGTCGCACTGCTTTGACTGCGGCACGGCTGAGCCATCCGCAGAGGCCGCAAAGGGAACCCAAAATGCTTGATTTGCTAAAGGACGTCATTGCCGCGCCGAAACAGTTTCAGAACTACATCGCGGGTGAACTGCGCGGCGCGCAGGACGGATCGATCATCGAGCGCGAAAGCCCCGCGCATGGTAAGGTGGTCAGCATCTATCCGAAATCGAATGCCGCCGATGTGCAAGCCGCGATTGATGCGGCGCGGGTGAGTTTCGACGAGGGAGTCTGGGCCTTTCGCTATGGCGGCGACCGCGCCGAATTGCTTGGCAAGGTCGCACAGATGATCCGCGACGATGTCGAGGAACTGACCCTGATCGAGACACTGGAGACATCGAAACCCTTGGCCGTTGCTCGCGGCGAGGTGCTCTTTGCCGCCAGCCTGTGGGACTACGCCGCCGGTGCCGCGCGCACCCTGCACGGCGACAGCCACAACAATCTGGGGCCGCAGATGATGGCAATGATCCTGCGTGAGCCCATTGGTGTTGTGGGGATCATCGCGCCATGGAATTTTCCGCTTTTGATCCTATCGGAGCGTTTGCCCTTCGCCCTTGCCGCGGGCTGCTCGGTGGTTGCCAAACCCAGCGAGTTCACCTCGGGCACCTCGTTGAAGCTGGGTAAATATCTAATGGCAGCGGGCTTGCCCGCGGGTGTTTGCAACATTCTCGCGGGTCATGGCGATCCTGTCGGGCAGGCCATTCTGGACAGCGAAAAGGTCGATATGGTGGCGTTCACCGGGTCTACTGGCGTGGGGCGTCGCGCGATTGCGGCCTCGGCTGGCAATATCAAAAAGCTCTCGTTGGAGTTGGGGGGCAAGTCGCCGTCGGTGGTCTTTGCGGACTGCGACATGGACGCGGCGATCGACGGCGTGCTGAAAGCCGCCAACGTCAATATGGGCGAATGCTGCATCGCGGGGTCGCGGCTGCTGGTCGAAGAAAGCATCAGTGACGATTTCACCCGTCGACTGGCAGAGCGCATCAAGGATATCAAGGTCGGCGATCCCTTTGACCCTGCAAGCCGCATCGGCGCGATTATCAACCAGCGCCAGTTCGATCAGATAAAATCATATGTCGAGATTGGCGTCGCGGAAGGCGCTGAGCTGGTATGTGGTGGCGATCTGACTGGATACAAAGGCCTGTATTACCCGCCGACCGTCCTTGCCAAGGTGCGCCCCGACATGCGCATCGCGCAGGAGGAAATCTTTGGCCCAGTCCTGTCGGTCATGACGTTCAAGGACCGGGCAGAGGCGATTACGCTGGCCAATTCCACGGACTACGGTCTGGCGGCTTATATATGGACAAACGATTTGACGAACGCGCTTTATTGCGCGCGTCACATTCAGGCTGGGCGGGTCTGGATCAACGCGGCGTTGGACGGGTTTCCCGAACTGCCGCTGGGCGGGTTCAAGCGGTCAGGAAACGGTCGCGAGACCGGCCGCTATGGGATCGAGGAATACACTGAACTCAAGACGGTCCATATGCATATGGGACCGCAAAGCGAACGTTGGGTGACAGACACATGACGGATCGCGCCGCGCAAGATACGCCCCTCAAGCCGGGCAAATATTTCTACGATGATCTGACGGTCGGGGGCCATTTCAAGACCGGCCGCATGGTCGTGACCGAAACCCATATCGTGAATTTTGCCGGGATTTCTGGTGATTTCTTTGACGTGCATATGGATGACGCCTTTGCCAGGTCACAGGGCTTTCCGGGGCGGATCGCCCATGGGCTGCTGATCCTTTGCCTGATCGACGGGCTGAAGAACCGCGCAGAGGTGCAATTGCAGGCTGTCGCGTCGTTGGGTTGGAAGGATTGGGCTTTCAAGGCCCCTGTCGTGGCCGGCGACAGCGTTCAAGCAACCATAACCGTTTCAACCATGCGGATCACCTCGAAACCCGATCGCGGTATCGTCGAACTGGGGTTTGAGGTGCGCAATCAGAAAGATGTCATCGTGCAAACCGGGCGAAACGCCTTGTTGATGCGTGTTGGAGGCGCTGTGCTTGAGTAGATCAAGTGCCATGACATCAATTCGGTCGGAGGACTTATGAACGCAGATCAAACCAAGGATGCGGCGACCAAGCCAGCCCCAAAACGCAAAGGCCGCAATGCTGAAACCGCGAAAGCCGATCTGATCAATTCGGCGCGGCGCGAGTTTGCGAAAAAAGGCTTTGCGCTGGCCGGGATCGAAGCCATCGCAGAACCGACCGGTCTGAACAAAAAGATGATCTACCACTATTTCGGGTCGAAAGAGGGCCTGTATATCGCGGTGCTTGAGCAGGCCTATCTTGGCATCCGCAAGATGGAGCAGAACCTGAAGCTGCACGAACTGGCCCCGCTGGATGCCATTCGCAAACTGGTCGAAACCACCTGGGATTACTACGTCGCGAACCCGGATTTTCTGGCGCTGGTCAATCAGGAAAACCTACTGCGCGGAGAATACCTGAGACGGTCCGGCATTTTGAAACGGGAAACCAGCAAACTGCTTGGGACGGTGCAAGAGGTTCTGGATCGTGGCGTTGCCGAAGGATCGATCCGACCTGGCATTGATCCCATGCAACTCAATCACTCGATTGCAGGGCTTGGGTTCTACTATCTTAATAACCGTTTCACCAACACGGAGCTTTACGGTTTCGACCATATGACGCCTGCGGCCCTGGCGGCCCGGCGGGCGTTCATTGTTGATTTCGTGATGTCCTTTGTCACCAGCCCTCCGGGACAGCCCGCTTTCAAGGATTGAACAGGCCGATGCCGAACCCTGCGTACACACATGTTATCGTTGGCGGCGGAACGGCCGGATGCGTTCTTGCGGCGCGGCTCAGTGCAGATCCCAAACTTGAGGTTCTGCTCCTCGAAGCCGGGTCCCGCGACTGGCACCCGTTTATCCATATGCCCGTGGGGTTCGCCAAGACGACCGGCAGCAATCTGACCTGGGGCTATCAGACCGAGCCGCAGGAACATGCAGGTGGGCGGCGCATTCCCTATGCGCAGGGCCGGGTCATCGGGGGCGGAAGCTCGGTGAATGCGCAGGTGTTCACGCGCGGCGTTCCGCAGGATTACGACCGCTGGGCAAATGAAGAAGGATGTCCGGGTTGGTCCTTCAAGGACGTGCAGCCCTACTTCCTCCGCTCCGAAGGCAATACCGCGCTTGCGGACGAATGGCATGGTACGGACGGCCCGCTGGGTGTGTCCAACGTTGCAAGCCCGCTGCCGCTGGCCCGAAGCTTTGTCATGGCCTGCCAGCAAAGGGGCATCCCGTACAATCACGACTTCAACGGCGCACAGCAGCAGGGCACCGGATATTACCAGATCAATGTGGTGGATGGGCGCCGGTGCTCGGCCGCGCGCGGGTACCTCAACCCGATTAGGCGACGCAAGAACCTGACCATCGTGACGGGTGCTGCGAGCCAGCGTATTTTATTCGAGGGCACGCGTGCGACGGGCGTTGCCTATCTTTGCAAAGGCCAGCGGCATGAGGTTTTGGCAAGCTCGGAAGTCATTCTGACGGCTGGTGCCATCGGATCGCCCAAGCTGCTAATGCTGTCAGGTATTGGCCCCGCGGATCATCTGCAGGCACTTGGCATGGATGTGCGCGCCGATATGCCGGAGGTCGGCACGAACCTCGCAGATCATGTCAACATCGACCTGGTGGCCGAACTTCGGGCGCATCTGAGCCTGGATAAATACAAGAAACTGCATTGGGCTGCCTGGGCCGGATTGCAGTATCTGCTATTCCGAAGCGGACCCGTGGCCAGCAACGTCGTTGAAGGCGGATTGTTCTGGTATTCCGGCAAAGACCGCAGCACGCCCGACCTGCAATACCATTTTCTGCCCGGCGCTGGAGCAGAGGACGGTGTGGGTGGAGTCGCCCCGGGGCGGTCGGGGATCACGCTGAACTGCTATGGTTTGCGGCCCAAGGCCCGGGGAACCGTGCGCCTTGCCTCTGCCGATCCATCAGCTGCCCCCAAGATCGACCCGAATTTTTTCGGGGATGTCGATGACCTGGCTGTGACCGTCGCGGGGCTCAAGATCGCCCGCGAAATATTTGCGCAGCCCGCTTTGGCAAAGTTTGTGCGTCGTGTGGTCCTGCCCGACGACAGCATCCAGACAGACGACGAACTCGCCGAATTCGTCCAAAATCACGCCCGCACCTCCTATCATCCCGTCGGCACCTGCCGGATGGGATCTGATCCTGCATCGGTCGTTGATACCGATCTGAGACTGCGCGGTTTTACAGGACTCCGCATTTGCGACAGCAGCATTTTCCCAAGCCTGATTGGCTCGAACACCAATGCGCCGACCGTGATGATCGCTGAAAAGGCGAGTGACCTAATCATGGGGGGCAGCGTCCAACCAGAGAATATGGCAAAGGGGATAGACCGATGAAGGCGATCCAGGCGCGCGGGTTTGGCGACATATCCGTTTTGAAGCTGGTGGAGATCGAAATCCCGCAGCCCTCGGCCCGTGACATTCTGATCCGCGTAAAGGCCAGCGGCCTCAATCCGATCGAGTGGAAACTCCGTAGCGGTGCGATGGTAGGAACGCTCGGCCGGGGCATGCCGATCACGTTCGGATGGGCTTGCGCAGGGATCGTCGAGGCGGTCGGCACCGCGACCACCGCGTTCAAGGTCGGGGATGAAGTGTATTCGCATCCGGAGTTTGTCCGTGGGGGCACCCATGCCGAATTTGTCGTCATTAATGAAGCTCAGGTTGCCCTCAAACCGGCCTGCCTGTCGTTTGTGCAGGCGGCCGCCGTCCCCATGACTGCACAGGCAGCGTTCATGATGCTGCAGGCAGCAAGCGTGCGCGCGGGTGAGCGTGTTCTGATCCATGGCGGCGCAGGCGAAGTGGGTCACTGGTTGGTTCAAATGGCTATTGATGCCGGTGCGGAAGTCATTGCCACGGCTTCGGCATCCGGGCTGCAGGCGCTCATGACTCTGGGCGTTTCAAAGGCGCTCGACTCTTGTACCGCGCAAATTGAGGAGGTCGGGCAAGTTGATGTCGTCTTCAACCTGATTGGCTCTGAGACACAGCGCGGGTCCTGGGCCTTGCACGGAATGGGTGGGCGTCCTGCCTCCGTCGACGCGCACCCAGACACGGAACAGGCAGACGCCATTCTGGCGACTTCGCGGTTTGTATTCACGCCACCGAATGGCGCGGCATTGTCAGCAATGACCGCGCGGTTTCAGAGTGGCACGCTGAGACCCTTGAAGGTTGCGCATGAATTCGCGTTGTCGGACGCCGGTACAGCGCATGAGTTAGGTGAATCCGGCAAATCGAACGGCAAGATGGTTCTGATACCATAGCTGGCTCCACACATGTAGTGTGAGCTGGCTCAGACATCGTCTACCAATGCACCCAAAGGCAATGTTGAACAAGTGGTCAGCCCAGACTGGCCACCAAATTGCGCAGCCACATCATTGCGGGATCGCCATCTGATCGTCGATGCCAGATTATTGAATAGGCGTAGTCAGGGATGTCCAATGGCAACTTGAACGCAACAAGGTCGCGCTGGTCGGCGCTACCTGCAAGGCGGGCGGGCAAGGACATGATCAGGTCGGTGCCACGCACCGAGGCGACATTGCTGGCGAAATTGGGCGTGGACACAGCGATCCTGCGCGCTTTGCCAAGCCTTGCCAGTCCTGCGTCGATGGGGCTTTTGCGAGGGTCGCGGAACGTCACCATGACATGCGGATATAGCAGATAATCCTGCAGCGTCAGGTTGCCTTGCCCTGCGCTAACTGCAAGTTCGTGGCGCGCGCAGATCAGCCCGATGAAGTGTTCGCGAAACAGCTCCTGCGACAGGAACGGCGGCGGTGGCGGGCTCGCGCCCCAGAACGCAAGGTCCAGGTCTCCAGCTGCCAATTGCGCTTGGCTGGCCTCGCCCATAGGGCGGATATCCAGCGTTATGCTCGGAGCCTGCTCGCGCAGGGCACGTACAATTTCGGGCAGCACCGTCATCATCGCGTAGTCGCTGGCGCCGACCCGGAAAGTCTGCGTCGATGTCGCAGGATCGAATTTCGGTGAAACGAGCAAAGGCCCGGCGCTGTCCAGCAATGCGCGCACCTGCGGGATCATCTTGGTGGCGTGCGGCGTCGGCGTCAGGCGGTTTCCGGCTCGCACGAACAGCGGGTCATCCAAGACATCGCGCAACCGGTTCAGCGCATGGCTGACCGCCGGTTGGCTGAGCGAAAGTTTGCCCGCTGCCAGCGTGACGGATCCGGTGCTGGCGACGGCATCGAATACGACGAGCAGGTTCAGATCTGGCCTTGCGGTATTCATTTCGTTTATTCCGCTGTGTAAGTTCATTCATTTTCTTTTTCGCATGAAAACCGGCATCAAGAAAGCCTACTTGGATAGGAGGCACCCCCATGCAACAGTTTAATCTCGATGACACGGCGATGATCCTGATCGACCATCAGGTCGGAACCAACACTTGGGCTGCGACAACACCGCTGGAGTTGTTGCAGCGCAACGTGATCATCCTTGCGAAATTCGCCGCAGGCACGGATATGCCGCTGGTGCTGACCTCCAGTCAGGAAACCAACGTCGATGTGCAGGGGCCACTGATGCCTGAATTGCAAGAGATTGCGCCCGATGCATTCGCTGCACGCATCAAACGCAAGGGCGTTGTCAACGCGTGGGACGACGAGGATTTCGCAAATACCTGCCGCAATACCGGCAAACGCAATTTCATCATGGCTGGTGTTACCACCGATGTGTGCATGGTGGCCCCAGCGATCAGCGCCCTGCAGGAAGGCTTCAACGTGCAGGTCGTCTGCGACGCTTGCGGATCGTCCAACCCCATCGCCGAAGAGATGTCATGGCGACGCATGGAGGCTGCCGGAGTGCGTATGACAAGCACCAATGCCATGGTGGCCGAACTGGTAAAAAACTGGGCCAGCCCAGCTGGCGCAATCGCCTTTCCACTTCTGACGGCCTGAGGAAACGGGATGATGAAAGCTGTTCAAGCAACCGCCTTCGGCGATGCATCGGTCTTGTCGTTGGTAGAAATCGAAAAACCCCAGCCGTCAGGGAATGACATCCTGGTGCGGGTCAAGGCCAGCGGCGTCAATCCGATTGAATGGAAAATCCGCAGCGGAGCCATGGCCAAAGCCATCGGGCGCGATCTTCCAGTGACCTTCGGATGGGCCTGTGCCGGAATCGTGGAAAGCGTCGGCGCGGATGTGACAGCGTTTAAAGTGGGGAACGAAATCTATTCCTATCCCCAATTCACCCGCGGCGGCACCCATGCCGAATTCGTGCTCATTGATGAAGGTCAAGTCGCTCTGAAACCCGGATCACTGAGCTTTGCGCAGGCCGCCGCAGCTGCGATGACCGCACAGGCCGCATGGACGTCGATGGATGTTGCCAAGGTCCAAAGCGGTGAGCGTGTCCTGATCCATGGTGGCGCGGGGGCCGTCGGCCACTGGCTGATCCAGCTGGCAAATCACGCCGGGGCCGAAGTCATCACCACAGCCTCCGGCGCTGGTATTCAGACGGCAGCCGATCTGGGGGGGGCGAGGGTCATCGACTACCGGACCGCGCAGTTCGAGAAGGCCGGACCTGTCGACGTTGTCTTTGATCTGATCGGCGGGCCCACGCAAACCCGGTCTTGGTCCTTGCTGGGGCAAGGCGGGCGGATGATCTCGACCGCGATGCCGCCCGATGCAGAAACAGCCAAAGCCAAGGACGCGACCGGTCATTTTGTCTTTACGCCGCCAAGCGGTGCAGCCCTGGCCGAGATCGGTGGGCAGATTGACTCCGGCAGGTTGAAACCCTTGCCCGTGGCGCTTGAATTGCCATTGGCCGACGCGGTCCGCGCGCATGAGTTGGGCGAAACCGGAAAAGCAGGCGGCAAGATGGTCCTGACCACCGCCTAGCTCTAAATCAGACCTACCCGATTAGTTATGTTAGGACGCATCATGAAACTCTATTACGCCCCCGGGACCTGCGCGCTTGCACCGCATATCGTGCTGGAATGGATCGGTGCGCCCTATGAGGTCGAACTGGCCGACCTAAGCTCTGACGAGTACCGCAAGATCAACCCTTTAGGCATGGTGCCCGCCCTGCAGGACGGTGCATCGCGGATCATGACGCAGGCGGATGCCATCCTGAAATACATCTCGGCAAATCACCCCGAGGCCGGTCTTGGCGCTGGCGAGGGGTTGATGGCGGAATTCGAGATGGATGAGGCGCTCGCCTTTCTGACGGGCGACGTGCACCCCGCCTTCTGGCCGTTCTTCGCGCCGCAACGATACACGACCAAAGAGGACGAGGACAGCCTGAGCGCGGTGCGCGAAGCCGCGTTCGAGCGTGTGGACCGCGCGATTCTGCACCTTGACGGGATGCTGGCCGACGCGCCCTATGTCGTCGGACAGCAAAATAGCATTGCTGACCCCTATGCTTTCGCGATGACACGCTGGACAGAAAACCTGCCCAAAACATGGAAGGACTATCCGGCGATCAATGCGTTCATGGAACGTATGTATGCAGACGCCGGCGTGGCCAAGGTGATGGGCGTGCAGGGCCTGCCAAGGCCGGCGGCGTGACCGGCACGGGTTTCTCGCCAAAGTCGTTTGATCTGCTCGAAGACCTCCGTGCGAACAACACCAAAGCCTGGTACGCCGAGCACCGCGCAGCGTTCAAAGACCATCTGCTGCAACCGTTCGAGGACATGCTTGTTGCCACGTCCGAGCGCTTGAAAGGTCGCGATTTCGTCATGTCAGGCGGGGCACAGACCATGTTCCGGCAGAACCGTGATGCGCGCTTCAACAAGGGCCCCGATGTCTATCACCGCTATGTCAGCGGCATGCTGTCGCCCTCGGGGACCAAGTTGGCGTCGCACGGGGTTGTCTATGCCCGCCTGACAATCACGGGGGGATTTCTCTCTGTGGGGTTTCACGATCTCAGCACGCAGCAGCTCAACAAGATGCGCGATCAAATCCTGCGCAACCCGGATAGGTTCAAAGCGATTATTGCAGAATTGCATGCCGCGGGACTAACCTTTCCGGAAGATATGGACGCCTTCGATCTGCCCAGTCTGACCTTGGCCACGATGCCGAGAGGATACGCAGAACTTAAGGACTCCGATCTGGCCCCGTTCATCCGCCGCAAAAGCTTTGCCATTTTTCAACCCCAGACCAAGAAGATCTGGATCGACAACGTGGTCACTGAACGCATTGTCGAGATTCACGCGGCGATGGACGGTTTTTTGCGATTTGGTTCTCACGCGTTGACGACAGAGCAATCGGAGGCATGATCCGGCCCTGTTTTTGGCGCGCATCGATCTAAACTTGGCCACGATTCCCGGCGTCGAGCACATGCTTGATCATCCAACAGAGATCGGAAGTCCTCCCCAGTAGTCCCATGATTTGGCTGCAGACCAGAAACTTTGGTGTGATCGGCACCTAATCGAGCGCTTTGCCGACCTAGGGTCAGGATGCATTGATTTCCGCCACAGCGCGTGATTCACGGCTTCGAAAATGGAGCGGTGACATGAGCGATCTCTTTTGGCTGACCGACGCGCAGATGGCGCGACTGAGACCTTTCTTTCCGAAGTCTCATGGCAAGCCTCGAGTCGATGACAGGCGAGTATTGAGTGGGATTATCTTCATCAACCGCAATGGGTTGGGCTGGCGAGACGCTCCGGAAGCCTACGGACCGCACAAGACGCTCTACAGCCGGTGGAAGCGTTGGAGCGAGAAAGGCATCTTCGCGCGGATGATGGCCGGTTTGGCTGCCGAACACGGCGAGGAAAAGACCGTGATGATTGACGCGACCTATCTGAAGGCACACCGAACGGCGACCAGCATGGCCGCAAAAAAGGGGGGCGTGGTCGCCTGATCGGTCGCACCAATGGCGGCATGAACACCAAACTGCATGCCATCTGTGACAGCCAGGGTCGACCGATCGATCTGTTCGTCACCGTCGGACAGGTGAGCGATTATATCGGCGCACGCGCACTGCTCAGTGGCCTGCCAAACGTCAAATGGCTGCTCGGGGATCGTGGCTATGACGCTGATTGGTTCAGGGCAGCATTGCAGGACAAGGGGATACGCGCCTGCATTCCCGGTCGTAAGCAGCGGAAGACGCCGGTCAAATACGACAAGCGCCGCTACAAGCGGAGAAATCGCATCGAGATCATGTTCGGCAGGCTCAAGGATTGGAGGCGTGTCGCGACCCGCTATGATCGATGCCCCAAGGTGTTCCTATCAGCCATCGCCCTCGCGGCGACCGTCATCTATTGGTTATGAATCCTGACCCTAATCATGTTTCGCGCGAATGCGTCCGTCGAACTGTCCAGTCAGCCTGCACAGTTCACCTTAGCCATGTCGAAGCGAACAATGATGGCCATGCGGGACTGGGCGGGGGGCTTCAGCTATGCCTGCGACCAGTTCAGAGCCTCCTGGCCCGCGAAGTCGACGGCTCCGGACGATCGGGCGATGATAGGACGTGTGTCGGACGCAATGGACACTGGGTTCAGCGCGTCGGAGCTGAAGACGCTGGGTCAGTGGGTCGCAGCCCGCCACGCTCGAAACACAAGAGCGTAGGGCCCGCGAATGTCGGCGATTGCAAGCGAATCCGGCTGGATGCCGTTTTTCTGGTCCGGTGTTGATGTGGCGTTGATGTAAACGCGCAAAAGACCGATGGTATTGGGATACCATCGGCCAAGCATTTGTTATGTTAGTATTTTTTGGTTGCGGGGACAGGATTTGGCCTTCACCGAACTATTGCGGCGCTGGATCGCCCGAATACGACCTCCAGATTATTAGCCTATAACCCAATGAATCCAATACCGTAATAAGATCAGACATTTAGCCGACAAGCCTTTGATTTCCCGAAACTTCCGACCCTTCATTCACCAACATTCGCCCTCGTAGTGGTGTTTCAACACCCACTACCTTGGCACATTCGATGCCGCCGGGGGGCGTCCACCCCATCGGATACGTTAAGGCGGCAGTTTCGAGGGTTCAAAACTTGTGACAGGTTCGGTGGCAACTTCGTGATTCCGACAAGTGAGAACGGCCGCCGCCTCTTCTCGGGGTGAGTTTGGTTTTTCTTGCCCGCGTCAGTGATTACAGGGTGACTGCGCAACCATTCAGAATAGGAAGTCGTCTCCGTCCTGTAGATCGGCCAACGTCACGTTCTGCACGGTTACCACATTCCCGAGAAGATCTCGGATCTCGACGTCGCTTCCCACCTGGAACATGTGATTGGTGAACAGGTCGGTTTGATCGGTGATCGCGGCAACATTCCTCAAGTCGATCAGCTCAAGAGCGTTGTTCACCTCGAAGTCGGTTATCACATCCAGACCGAATCCTTCGCGGAAAATGAAGCGGTCTGAGTTGTTTCCCCCGGTCAGTTCATCGTTCCCAGTCTCGCCTGACAGGAAGTCGTTCCCATCCTCGCCGTGGAGCACGTCATTGCCTTGACCACCGCCGAGATAGTCGTTGTCGCCAGCACCGAAGATCGTGTCATTGCCGTCGCCGCCGAGCAAAATGTCGTTACCCTGGCCGCCGAACAGATGGTCGTGACCGCCTTCGCCCATCACGATGTCGTTGTCAGCACCGCCGTACATCCAGTCGCTCATCCAGCCGCCACGCATGAAATCGTTGCCCGCGTTGCCAAACATCCGGTCTGCACCGGCCTCTCCATGCAGGCTGTCGTTGCCAGCGCCACCGCGGATCAGGTCGTTGTCCTGGCCGCCGAAGATACGGTCATCGTCCGCGCCTCCATCGATCTCGTCATTGCCGCGCTGGCCGAAAATCACGTCGTTGCCAACGTCACCGTTGACCGTGTCATTGCCATCGTCACCAAAGTACGCGTCGTTGCCGGCCAGCAGCGAGATGTCGTCGGGCAAAGCGGTGCCATACAGGGTGTCATCGCCGCTGGTCGGGCCCGTGAGAACAGGATCTTCGTCCGCGCCGGTGATCGTTATCGTGACAGTCTCCTCAACGGCTTCCCCATCAGCAGTCGTCGCAACCACTGTGAAGGTCTCGGTTGCGGTCTGACCGGTGGTCAGTGACTGCACCAGGGCGTTGTCCAGCGTGTAGGTCCAGACCCCAGCCGTGGTCAGGCTGAAGCTGCCAAAGGTCCCGGCCGTGTCCGTTTGCGCGGTGAAGCTCGGCGTGTCGGCGGCATCCGCATCGGTGGCGATCACGGTGCCCGTCGCGGTGAGGGTCCCGTCCTCGGCCACACCCCCGGTCGTCGTGCCCGCGATCACGGGCGCGTCCTCGGCGCCAGTGATGGTGATCGTCACCGTCTCGGAGACGCTCTCACCGTCAGCGGTGGTCGCTGTCACCGTGAAGGTCTCGGTCCGGGTCTCGCCGGCGG
>CAYGRI010000039.1:0-25026 GCA_964352155.1 uncultured Maritimibacter sp.
CAGTCCCACGAGGCGGCCCAGTCCCACGAGGCGGCCCAGTCCCACGAGGCGGCCCCGCCCCACGAGGCGGCCCAGTCCCACGAGGCGGCCCCGCCCCACAGCGCGGTGCCGGAGGTCTGGCGGCAGACAGAGCCTTGCCTTTTGTCAAACACCACCCGGCGCCGGATCCGCATAACCGATCCGCGCGACGGGTCCGAGAAGCCAGACGGTCAGACGGGCGAGATCTGGCTCAGCGGGCCATCAGTGATCGACGGCTATCTTGGCCAGGACTGCTCCGGCTTTGCCGAAGCTGCGGGCACGCGGTGGCTGCGCACCGGCGACCTTGGCGGGATCGCCGGGCAAGCGCTGTATATCACCGGACGGATCAAGGACGTGATCATCGCCCATGGCCGCAACGTGGCCGCGGCAGAGGTGGAATGGTGCGCGGCCAGCGAACACGGCGACCTCGCACCTCAGGCGGCTGCAGCTTTTGTCCATTCGGGCCACGCCAACGGGCAGGCCGATCTGTTCATCGAGCTGCGCAGCGGCGCGGCGCTGATCGCCGCTCCGTCGGATCTCGCGCAGCGCATCCGCCGCTCGGTCGCCGCCTCCCTTGGCGTCCGCCTCGATGCAATTGCGATCCTGCGCAGGGGCGCCCTTCCCCGCACCAGCAGCGGCAAGGTAAAGCGGCAAGAGGTGCGCCAGACTCGGACCGGCTTGACGCAAAACGCGCTGCACCTGGACAGGGAAACACAGGAGGCCGCGCCCCGATGAGCCGAAACATCTGGTCAGACCCCTCTCGCTTTGTCACCGCGCCCAAACAGGCCGCCACGGTGCTGCGCGACATGGAGATGCCGCGCATCGATCGCTACCTCGACGCGGTGGCGGAACGCGGCGAGATTGATCTTGACGCGCTGCGCAAGCTGTCGGCCAACACGCTTTTGGCGATGGATGACCCCGATCACCTGAGGTTGCGCCGCCTGATCGCCCCGTTCTTCAGCCGCAGCGGGCTGTCACGCTGGCAACCTGTGATCGAAGACGCCTGCGACCGCGCCTGTGACGTGCTGGCCGATGCACGTCACCCGGATCTGGTGCGGGATTTCACTGCCCCCCTGTTCATGAAGGTGATGCCAAAGATCCTGGGCGTCGCCGTCACCGCCGAAGACGACTTCTTCGCCGCGGTCGAAACGGCGCAGCGCCTGACAGAGCCTTACCTGCCGGTCGCGACGCTGAAGGCGCTGAACGCGGCCATCGCCTATCTGCTCGCCACCTGCCGGACCCGGAACGACGCAGATGGGATCAGCCTTTTGGATCAGCTGCGCAGTCAGCAAAAGGCGTTGCCGCCCGGCCAATCCCCGGAACATGTCGTCGTCGGGCTACTGGCGGGGTCGAACTCTGCCACCCAGTCTTTGGCCTTTGCGTTGCATGGGTTGCTCAGCGACCGGGTCGCGATCTGGCAGCGCGCGGGCTCTGCGGATTGGACCGTTGCCGACAGTCACGCGCTTTTGGGGCGGTACCAATCCACGCGGACCCTGGTTCGAACCGCGCCCCAGGGCGCCGGGTGCCCCCACCACGCGGGTCAGGGGGTCGTCGTGGATGTTGTCGCAGTGAACGACCGGATGCGGGCCGAGTCCGGTACCGGCGCGGCACATCTGAGCTTTGGCAGCGGCCCCCATAAATGCCCGGGCCTATTCCTGAGCGAGCTGCTGTTCCAAATCGCCCTGCCCAAGCTGGCGCGGCGGTTCCCGCATCTGACGCTGAAGCAGGACGCCTGCCAATTCGTCGTGACCCCGATGATGCAGGCGCCCATCGCCCTGCCCTGTCTTGTGCAGGCGCGGTCGCAGCGGGCGTCGGCACGCCTTGTTGCCATCTCTGACCGGGCCTCCGCGCGGCACATCCTGAAAGATGACGACGGTTTTGCCGCGCCGCCGATGGCGGCGCATCTTGCCGCCCTCTCCGAGGCCAGCGGGCGCGACTTTGCCCCGGCAATGCAGATCGCACGCAACGCGTTGTTCTTTCTTGACGGCGCGCGGCACAGCGCACTGAAAGAGCCCCTTCAAAGCACGCTCGGCCACCAGCAGCTCGCGCCCTGGACGGACATGGTTGATGCGACGATCACGGAACTTTTGGACGGGTTGCGGCAGCAACCCCAGGTGGATCTTGTCCGGGAGTTCTCTGACCCGCTGCGCCAGCGGGTCATGATGCGGATACTGGGCATCGAAACCCGCGACGATGCCCGCTTTCACGCCCTGGCGCCGCGATTTCAGGACGTGCTGAAGCCGTGGCTGTCGTTGCAAGCGCTTGAGACAGTGCAACAGGCCTTCGCCGAGGCGCTATCGCTGATGTCTCTGCCCAGCACCCCCGGCACCCCCGTTTCGGTGCTGGAAGCGTTGCGGACCGACCCTCCGGCGGCCTCCGATACGGACGATCTGAAGGCGGCTGTTCTGGTGCTGTATGGGGCCAGCTTCAACACCTCGCACACGCTGTCGAACGCTGCCCATTGGCTGCTCTGCTGCCCCGAAAAGATCCGGCGCCGCGCCGCACGGGACGGTGGGATAGAGGATATGCTCGAAGACGTCATCGCCCGCGCCTGCGCCCCGAAATACATCTACCGTCAAGCGCAGCATGACATGGCGCTGGGTGGGCTCGACATTCGCGCCGGTGACACCGCGCGGCTGGATCTGCGGATCCTCAATCGCCGGGCGGCCGGGGGGCCCGGCCACATGGCCTTTGGCCAGGGCCAGCATCGCTGCATCGGGTCGGCGCTGTCGCGGTTGATCCTGAGCCGCGCGCTGCCAGAGCTGCTGCGGCGCCTGCCCGACCTTCGGCTTTGTGCCCAGCAGCACCGCTATCTGAACATGTCGCAAACCAGCGCCCTGGCCTCCCTTCCTTGCACGCAACCGATTGGACCACACCATGATGACTGACCTGACCCAAACGCCCCTGTTTCTGTTCCTGCGCAGCCGCATTGCACAGCGCACCCGCAGCGCCGAAGACAGCCTGACCGCAGATATGTCCCTGTCGGATATCGGGCTGCAAAGCATCGACGCGGTGCTGGTCTGCGGCGAAGTCGAGGATGAATTCGGGATCGAGATTGACCCGGCAGAGATCTTTGACCACGCCACGGTCAAGGACTTTTGCCAGGCGCTCACCGCGCGCCTGCCAGTCTGATGGCGCTGTTCCACCTGGGGCTGTCAACCTCGGGGCACGACCCCGCTTTGGCGCTGGTGGGCCCGGACGGGACGCTGTTGTTCGCCGAGGCGACCGAACGCCCCTTGCAAGACAAGCGCGCCTGGGGCATCGCGCCCGATCACCCCAGCCATCTGGACGCCGCGCTGCACCAGATCGGCTTTGACCGCGAGACCGACAAGCTGGCCGTTGCAGCCAGTTGGAAAAGGGCCAAGGCAGAGCTTCCGGTGCAGATCGGGCATCACTTTCTGCCGCGCAGCGACGGGCTTTGGCTGCGAGAGCTGCAGGCCTCTGTCCACGGGCGCGCCGGGGCGTCGTTGCTGCGCCTGGGGCTGGCCCAAGAGATGCCGCAGCCGCAGCGCCATGACCATCACCTGTGCCACGCGGTCAGCGCCGCGGCCTTTGCCCCGGTCGATGACGCGACCTGCCTTGTCGTCGATGGCGAGGGCGAGGCCGGCGCCATATCGCTCTATGCGCTTGAGGGGCGCAGGCTTCGTCGGCGCTGGCGGTCCTGGGGGCCCGGCAGCCTTGGCACGTTCTACGCGTGGCTCACGCAGCTTTGCGGCTTTGATTGGCGCCTGGGCGAGGAATGGAAGGTTATGGGCCTTGCGTCCTTTGGCACGGTGCAGCCAAAGCTCGTTGCCGCCTTCCGCGACCTTTTGCGGGTCGATCGGGGGCGGCTGCTGTTTGCGGAGGACGCGGCGCTGTCTGACGCGGTGCGCCAGGTTCAGGCCCTCACCCCGCCGGACGGGGCCACGTTGATGGACCACGCCGACCTCGCAGCCAGCGGGCAAGCCGCCTATTCCGCATGGATGGCCGAGATCCTGGACGCGTCCCTGGCAGAGGCGGCATGCAAGGCGTTGATCCTGACGGGCGGCTGCGCGCTGAACTCTTCGTGCAACGGCAGGCTGACGGAACGCGTCGATGTCGAACAGCTGTTCGTGCCGCCCGCGCCTGCGGATGACGGCAACGCGGTCGGGGCCGCGCTGCTGAGTTGGATGGACGCGGCCCAGACCGACACGGTGCCGGTTTTCCCCGGCATGCCATATCTTGGCACCAGCGTTCCACAACACCATCTGTCGAAACTGCGCGCTCTGGGCGGGACAATGCGGCGCCTCGATACAAAGGGGGACAGTGCGGCCTTGCTGGCCCAGCGGCTGGCAAAGGGCAAGATCGTCGGCGTGATGCGCGGGCGCGCCGAGTTCGGCCCCCGCGCCCTGGGCAACAGATCCATCCTTGCGGATCCCCGGCCCAAGGACATGAAGGACCGGATCAACAAGATCGTCAAGGGACGCGAGGCCTTTCGCCCCTTCGCGCCGGTGCTCTGCGCCGAGGATTTGGGCGACTGGTTCGAGCATCCCATGCCCTCGCCGTTCATGTCCGCCACTTTGCGCTGGCGCTCCGAGGTGTGTGGCAAAGTGCCTGCGGTTGTCCATGTCGACGGCACCGGCCGCGTGCAAAGCGTCACCGCCGATCAAGCGCCATGGTTTCACACGCTAATCCGCCGTTTCGAAGCGGAAACCGGGGTGCCTGTGCTGTTGAACACCAGCTTCAACATCATGGGCAAGCCCATCGTCCACACGGTCGAGGACGCGATTGCCGTATTCATGACATCCGGCATCGACGCCATGCTGATTGAAGACGTGCTGATCGAAAAGCCTAGCCCGAACCCGGACGGCGCGGGATAGCCGCGTTCTTGCGCTCCAAACGGCCCTGATGACGCAGCTGAAAGAAAGTCCAGATCGGGCTCGTCAGGGTTTGATTCTCTGGCCCCGATGTCATCACGCCCGCCAGAAGATCCAGGTAATCCTGCGCCCAGCGGTCGACCCATGCCCCGGTGGTCTCGGACGGTTGCGCCATTGGCATCTGACAGACATCGACTTCGATCGCGCCGTGGCGCCAGATCGGTTGCACCCAAAAGATCGGCACCTGCATCGCTTGGCTGACCTTGGGCACCCAGTCGGACAGCGCGAGCTCGGTCCCGAACAGCCGGCCCCGGCAGATCGCAGCGGCATCGGCCTGCCCAAAGCGGGAGGCCGGAAAATCCGGGGCGGAATACACGCTTGTTCCACGGCGCAAATGGGTCACGATCTGCGCCGACGCCCTATCATTGGAAACGGAGATGGCCTTGGGCCGTAGGTGATCGTGGCGCGGAGTCCCAGACACCACATAGGCAACGTCCGGCACAAACGGGAAAAGCGCCACGAGCTTTGGCGCGCCAAGATGGGACGAGACCAGCAGGCTAGACTGCCCCGTTCTCACGCGCTCCTGCACCGCAGCGAATTCGGGCGTGATCTTGATGTCGGGCACATAGTCATCGGGGATGCTGCGCTCTTGGATGATCCGCTCGCAATAGGTGGCCCTCTGCGCCCTGGCGATCCAGTCGTCCGGGTCTATGCAGGCGTCGCCTTGGTGAAACGCGGCGACGAAGGCGGTGGTTGAGGCGCGCGCCGGGCTTGCGATAGGTCCCAGCGCGCCCGCGCAAAGCTCATCCAACTCAGCCGCGCTTAGGGGGGCGCGCGCCGCAATCGCCTTGCCTGCAGGCGGGTCAAAGCGGGTCGAGGGGTTTGCCATGAAGCGTTCAAGCTCAGCATAGAGATACCGCTCGTGTTGCGTCAGCAGATCGCCGCGCGCCGCCAGCAGGTCCGCCAGATCCTTCCGGCGCTCCAGCATAAGAAGGTCCCGAACATGCTTCAGCTCAAGCGGGATTACCCCATCTCGAAGCTGCGCCACGGTGTAATCCATCCCCGCGCCGCCCCCACTGAGCGCCGCGGACAAAGCCGCGTGGAGCTCAATCGCGGGCTGCAGGCACGGGTGCCCGGACAGCACGATTGCTAACGTGTTGCGGCTGCGTTGAAATTGCCCGGTTTCGAACAGAGCCCGCGCGCGCATCAGCAAAAGCGACATGTCGTGGGGCGATGCATCGCAGACCCTGTCCGACAGGCGCAACAGGCCACGCCAGTCGCTGCAGTCGAAGGCGACATGCATCCGCAAGACATCGCATGTGAACGGCGGCAGGCGCTGCTCTGCCGAGGTCAGCAACCTGTCCAGCGATGCCAGAATGGCCTTGGCCTCTGCCGTAAAAAGGCCCAGCGCGGTCGCGTCCTTGAGCATTCGTTTGACACAGGCCAAGGGCGACGCGTCCGTTTCCGCGACCTGCCCGAGAACCTCGGCCGATTGGGCGAACTGGCCGGCATCGCGCAACACACGCGCCAGGGCTGTTTGCACGATCTGGGCGGTCTGAACCTGCGGCGAAAGCCCGTCGAGATAGGCCCGCGCCTGGTCCACACAGCACATCGCGTCAAGCTGCTCTGCCGCGTGCCGGGCCGCCCGCTTGGGCGTTTCGGTCGGGCCAGCGGGCGCCGCCGGTGGGGACGCAGGGGCACCCGTCACCGGCGCCGCGACCATTTCCAGTGCCGGGGTCATCGGACCATCGCCGCGGCGCGCGGTTTCCATCACGGCACCCGCCTCGGCAAAAGATCGCCGGGAAAGGTGGTACTCTGCCCATTGCTCGTCCAGCGGATGGGCGGACCGCGCCAAGGTAGCCTCTGCCCGGGGCAGATCCCCCGCCGACATCAGCAGTGAAAACAGCAGCCGGGTAAACTGCGCCTCCTCCGGCCAGCGTTGCAGCGCGTCCCGGCAGGTGGCGATCGCGGCGGACAGATCAAGCGACAGCCTTTGCAGGTGGATCAGACGCCGCACGGCGCCCAGGTGATCCGGGTGCTCGTCCACGACGGTCTGGGCGGCGGCCAGAGCCTCCGTCAGCGCCCCCAGATCCTGCAGGGCTTTGATCCATTCCAGGCTCAGAGTGATTCGCTGTTTGGCTGGGGCCGCACGGGCTGCGCCGCTGTGCAGGCAATCCTCCAGCAGCGCCCTTGCGCGGTCCGGGCGGTCCATCCCCCTGAGGGCCACCGCCTTGTGCAGCACCGCCCCCAGATCCCGGGGGTCGGCACGCAACATCGTGTCTGAAATGCGCAATATCGCCTCGAAATCCCGCTCGCGCTTGTACGTGGCGATCCGCTCGGTCAGTGCGGGTCGATTAGATGGGTCATTCGAGTCGCAGACCGGCTGCATCGCCGCCAGCGCCTGCTTGTCCGGAAACTCATTCTTGTTCATCGCCGTTGAACACTCAGACTATCGACCCCGGTGGCCGCATCCCTAGCATAGTGAGTCTGGTTGCCAAAAAACGGTAAACTTCCGCGATTGTTTCGGGCGCCGGCTTCGGCGAGCCTGATGGGCAAAGATGGCGCGTTTTCGCCGCCCCGGGTGACCGCGAAGCTCGAAATTGGGCGGGGGCAGCGATGGCCTGCGCCCCTGTGTCCGGACGGGTTGGCCATGGACCCTAAGCTTCGGTTCAGATCGGGCCGGGCGCATGCTTGACGACCTGTGCGTCCTTGATGATCGCCGTGATCCCTTCGCCCTGCCCTGAAAGAACAGAGATATCGGACAGCGGATCCCGAGCGACCAACAAAACATCTCCGAAGGCCCCTGGTGCGAGGCTGCCGATCTTGCCTTCCAGACATAGCAACCGCGCCGCGATCCCGCAGGCCGCATCGATGACCATCTGGGCTGGCAAGACCCGCGCCCGCAGTTCAAATTCCCCTGATTGATGGGGCTGCATCCCGCCCAACAAGTCGCTACCGAAGGCCATCGGCAAGCCCGCGTCCTTCATGATCGTTAGCGACTCCAAGCCCTTTAGCCGGACATCATCGACTTTCGCCACGGAGGCCGGCGGAAGCCCAAGCGACGGACCCTCGCTGATCAATTTGTCATAGGTGATAAGGGTCGGGCAAGCGATGCACCCCGCCTGCGCGGCCATCTGCGCGGTCTCGGGCGCGATCAGGTTGCAATGTTCCAGCGACCGCACACCGCATTCCACCGCGCGCCGGATCGCCGCGTCGGTGTATAGATGCGCGGCGGCGTATGAGCCGACATTGCGGGCCTCTTCAACCATCGCGGTCAATTCCTCGACCGAGAAGCCCAGAAAGTGGATCGGATCGGACGGTGACGAGACGCCGCCATTGGCCATGATCTTGAGAAAATCGGCCCCGGTGCGGAACTGTTCCCGCGCAGCACGTCTGACTTCGGAAATACCGTCCGCTATGACCCCCATGGCCCCCAGCCGGTCCTGATATCCGTCGGTCGGGGATCGATCGAGCGGGCCGCGCTGGTCCGTATGGCCGCCGGTTTGCGACAACGCCTTGCCGCAGATGTTCAGGCGCGGCAGGGCGAGCGGTGCGGCCGCCATCGCCTGCCGGAAGGCGCCGGTCGCGCCGCCAAGATCCCGCACGGTGGTAAATCCGCGCATCAGCATGGCGCGCATCAGGTTCATCGCGCCGATCGTGACGATCGGATCGGGCAGCATGCCGTTGTTCTTCAGATTGGCATCCAGCGCGTTGACATGGACATGGGCGTCGATCAGTCCGGGCATGACGAACTGATCCGCCGCGTCGACCACCTGTGTCGCGCCGCCGGGTGTCAGTTTGCCCACTTCCTGCACAAGCCCGTCGGCCAAACGCAGATCGACCGGGTCGGCGGGACGGTCCGTTGTTCCATCCACGATGCGGGCGTTCTTGATCAGGATATCGCTCATTGACTGGGTTCCTTTTGGGCGGCGAAGGGGCTGAAGAGCGGCACGGCCCGCGCAGCAAAGACCGCCGCTCGGGTGACATCATCGTCGGTATAGGCCTGTTCCGCATCCAACATGTTCAAAGTGCCGATGGTCCGTCCCGCTTGCTGCACCGGGATGTTGATGCAGGCGCCGCAACCGACGGATGCGATAAGCTCGTGATCGGGGAACATGTGCCGCATGTCGGCCGCATCCAGACCCAACCAGACTTGCCCCGCATCGATCACATGCGCGGCCCATGGGCTGGCGTCCAACCGCTTGCGGCCGGTCATTGGGAAGGCGTCGGGCATGTTGGTATAGACCCTCTCGACGAACGGCGGGGCCACCAAGAGCGCGGTGAAGAGTTTGAAACCAACCACCTGGTCGATGTCTTGGGCGAGCGCGGCGAAACTGTCGGTCATACTGGCGCCTTTCTGATTGTGGCCGGTGAAAGGATCATCGTCTCGAAGGCGGTGCAGAACGCCTCTCGGCTGCCGGGCGGAGAGCGATAGATCGAGGTAAAGGCATGCCCCCGCAACAGGTTGGCCGCCATGACCCAGTGTTGCTTGGCGTCGAGTGTCTCGGGCAAGGCGAAGGTGTCGTTCCAGAACGCATCCAGCGACGCCCACCATTTTTCCAGCGCGTCATCAAGCAGCGCCAACAAAGCTGGCTCGACACGGTTGGACAAGGCCACCTCCATCGAGCCGACGAAAAGGTCGCTGCAGAAGGTGTCGCGCAGCTGTCTTACAAACGTGGCCTGATCGATCTGGCCGCTGCGCAAGGCGGCGCTGATCTGATGAAGTTTTGCTGCTGACTCGCTGAGCAAATCGGCGAATGCCGCGGCAATCAGATGGCTTTTTGTCGGAAAATGATGGAACAGCGCCCCCCGCGAGGCCCCCGCCGCATCCAGTATGGGCTGAATTGAAAGGCCGGTTATTCCCTTTGAAATCAACGTCTCACGCGCCGCACGCTTCAAGATCTCCACGGTCCGCGCCTTGTCGCGCCGCAGCATTCTTTTGTCTTCGCTCTTGATCGGGTTTGTAAGGCTTGTCATAAATTATAGATACCGACCGGTTGGTCTGTTGAAAAGAAGAATCCTGTTCCTCCGCCAAAAGGCTCGCCCCACACATGACGCCACAGCCCATTCCCCTGTTGCCCCTCCCGTCGCGAGACAGGAATGGCTGACCCCTTGCTTGTGGCCCGGGGGATCACCCGCAGTTTTTATGGTATACAGGCGCTCAATGGTGCACAAATCGAGGTGCAGCCCGGGACCATCACCGGACTGATCGGACCCAACGGGGCGGGCAAAACGACGATGTTCAACTGTCTGTCAGGGGTCATCCCGGCGCAGGAAGGGCAGATCACCTTCGACGGCACCGATATCACGGGCTGGCGGCCAGAGCAGGTCAGCCAGCGCGGCATGGTACGGACGTTCCAGATTGCGCGCGGCTTTCCCAAGCTGACGGTGTTGGAGGCTTTGCTGCTGCATGGCGACAACCAGCCCGGAGAGGCGGTGCTGGCGGCCCTGTTTTCGCCGGGGCGCAGCCGTCAGCGCGAGCGGGAACTGGTGACCCGCGCGCATGAGGTTGCGGCGCAGCTGAACCTGACCCATGTGCTGGAGAACATGTCCTCTGACCTGTCGGGCGGGCAGAAAAAGCTGCTTGAAATCGGGCGTGCGCTGATGGCGCGTCCCAAGCTGATCTTGCTGGACGAGCCGGTAGCCGGGGTGAACCCGACCCTTGGCGCGGAAATCGCCGACCGCATTCTGGAACTGCGCGAGACCGGTCTTAGCTTTCTGATTGTCGAGCATGATATGGATATCATTGCGAAGCTTTGCGACCCGGTGATCGTGATGGCTGCGGGCGCTCAACTGATGACCGGCAGCTTTCAGGAGGTTGTCAGCGATCAACGGGTGCAGGACGCGTATCTGGGGCAACGCGCATGATGTTTCAGGCGCGAGAGGTCGTGGGCGGCTATTCGGCCACGGATCAGATCCTCAAGGGGGTGACCGTTTCCGCCGATGCCGGTGAAATCGTCGCGATCCTAGGGCCCAATGGCGCGGGGAAGTCGACGTTGCTGAAGGCAGTCACCGGGCTTTTGCCGGCGGTCGACGGCGATATCATGTTGGGCGACACGCGCCTGACCGGATATCGCCCTCGCCAGATTGCCGAACGGGGCGTGGCCTATGTGCCGCAGGAAAGCAATGTCTTTGCCACGATGAGCGTCCGCGAAAATCTGGAGATGGGCGGCTATATCGCCAAGGACGGCCCGGCCAAGATCAAAGAGATGTTCGCCCGCTTTCCGATCCTGGATGAAAAGCGCGGCGATGCCGCGCGCACTTTATCCGGCGGGCAGCGCCAGATTCTGGCGATGGCGATTGCGATGATGGTGTCGCCAAGGCTGTTGTTGCTGGACGAACCTTCGGCAGGCTTGTCCCCGATCGCCGCGACGCAGCTTTTCGACACGATCCGCGAAATCGCGGGACAAGGCGTGATCATCGTTCTTGTCGAGCAAAACGCGATGGACGCGCTAAAGCTCTGCGACAGGGCCTATATTTTGTCCGCAGGGCGCAATCATACAACCGGAACGGGCGCAGACCTGGCCGCCGATCCCGATATACGTCGGACCTTTCTTGGCGGATAAAAGCCGACACAAACCCAACGCAACAGAGAGGACACTATCATGTTGAAACTGAACAGGCGGCTGTTTTTGGGCACATCTGCCGCCGCCCTTGCGGCCCCCGCTTTGGTCAGGGCGCAGTCTGGCGTGGTCAAACTTGGCACGCTGACTCCACTAACCGGTGTAGGCGGCACCTACGGGCCCTCGATGCGGGATGCCATGGCCGGTGTGGTCGCGCAGGTAAATGCCGCAGGTGGCGTTCTGGGGCGCGAGATCGAACTGGTCTCCGAGGACACGCAAACCTCGCCCGAGGCCGCCGTGCGCGCGGCGCGCAAACTGATCGATGTGGACGGTGTCTCGGCGATCATGGGCACCTGGGCCTCGTCGGTGACAACCGCAGTCGCGCCGCTGGCATGGGAAAGCCAGACCATGCTGCTGTGCGTTTCTGGCGCCGACAGCATCACGGAACTGCCGCACATGGGCTTCATCTGCCGCACGCAGCCCAATTCGAAACTGCAAATCCAGGTCGCCGCGGACTTCATGATCGCAGAGGGTGCGACCCAGATGGCTTGGATCGGGCCGCAAACACCGTTTGCCGCGTCGTCCATCGCAATCATGGAAGCAACCGCCGCCGCCAATGGCGCAGGCATGGAGAACCTGATCTACGAGGCCGACAAATCCACCTATCGCTCTGAAGTGGATCAGATCCTGCGCGCGAACCCCGACTTCCTGTTGCTGGGCGGATATGCTGCCGACAGCACGGTGCTGCTGCGGGATATCTGGCAGTCGGGCTACGAAGGCAAGATCATTGGGCCGGCCTATGCGGTCAACGCCTCGGTGCTCTCGGCTCTGCCCGCCGAAGTCACGGAGAACGTGTTCACATGGGAAGGCGCACCGGCAGTCGGCAGCGCGGCCTATGCGGATGCACAGGCGATCCTTGGCGTCACCGATGTCGACCCCTACTCTGCTCAGACCTATGACCACGTCAGCCTTGCCATTCTGGCCATGGCAGCGGGCGGGGACGTCACCGGCGACACGATCCGCAACAACATCCGCACGATCAGCCAAGGCGAAGGCCAGGCCGTCGAAAGTGCGGTCGACGGTCTCGCGGCGCTCGACGGCGGGATCAACTATTCGGGCGCGTCCGGTCCGTGTGATTTCAACGAGATCGGCGACATCACCGGCACCTCCTTCGTGTTCAAGCAGATCTCGGGCGGATCCCCGTCCGACTACAAGCGCATCTAGGGAAAACCAGGTCAGGCCGCAGCGACGTTGCGGCCTGACACGCTTCTTGCATGGCAAGGCTGACAGGCCTGTCGGCAGGTCGCCCTTTCGAGCCAGAAACCAGACCATAAAAAGCAGAGCTTCATGGACCTTCTTCCCCAGCTTTTGGTGAACGGGATAATCAGCGGCACTTTGCTGGCGATACCGGCCATCGGATTTACCGCGATCTTCGCCGTTTTGCGGTTTCCCAACTTTTCGGTGGCCAGTCATGCTACCGTTGGGGCCTTTGCGGGCTATGCCGCGAATGTCTGGCTTGGCCTGCCGGCCGCACCTGCGCTGGTCTTTGCCTTTCTTGTGGCGGGGCTTGTGGGGCTCGTCTCGGATGAGATCGCGCTGAAGCCGCTGCGGCCCTATGGCGCGCTGACGGCGGCGATTGCCTCGATTGCGCTGACCATCGTGCTGGAGAACATGGTGCGCTTTGGCTTTGGCAACGACCTGCGGGGCTATGACCTGCCGCTGGTTCGCGACTGGCGCGTCTGGGGCGTGCGCGTGGGGCCGCAACAGCTACAGAACCTTGTGCTTGCGCTGCTGATCATGGCGGCGGTGTTCGCTGCGTTGAAATTTACCAAGGTGGGCAAGGCGATGCGTGCCGTGGCGGACAACCCTACCTTGGCCGAGCTGAAAGGGATCGACCCCGTGCGGATCGGGCGAGCCACCGTGGTGATCGGCATGGGGCTTGTGGGCGCGGGCGGCATGCTGCTTGGGCTTGGCACCTCGATCGACCCGCTGACGGGCTTTCGGTTCATCCTGCCGATTTTCGCGGCGGCCGTCGTCGGCGGCCTTGGCAGCATTCCCGGCGCGGCCCTGGGCGCGATGGTCGTTGGCATCGGCGAGGAAGTGTCGGGGCTTGTGCTGTCGCCGTCCTACAAAAGCGCTGTCGGTTTCATCGCCATCGTGCTGGTCCTTGCGATCCGGCCACGCGGGTTGCTGGGGGAAAGGGCTTACTGATGCTCAGCTATCTTCTGGCAACACTGACATTCGCGGGTGTCTATGCGCTGTTGGCGCTTGGGTTGAACGTGATCTGGGGCATGGCCGGGATGGTCAACCTTGGGCTTGCGGGGTTCTTTGCGCTGGGTGCCTATGCCTCTGCGCTGGCGACTGTGGCGCTGGGGCTGCCGATTGGGATCGGCGTTGTGCTCGCCATCGTCGTGGCGGCGGCGGCAGGGGCGATCCTGTCGCGGCTGACGTTGAACTTGCGCGGCGACTACCTGGCCATTGTGACACTGGGCTTTGGCGAGGTGATCCGCCTGATCGCGGCCAACGAAATCTGGCTGACCAATGGCTCCGACGGGATTTCCGGCGTGCCCGGCCCGCTGCGTGGCACCCTGACCCCTTTGGGTTTCAACACGCTTTCGTGCGGGCTGGTGCTGCTGGCCGTCGCATTGGCGTGGTGGGTGACCGAGAGGTTGCGGCGCGCGCCCTTCGGCCGGGCCCTGCGCGCGATCCGCGAGGATGAAACCGCCGCAGCCGTGGCGGGCAAGCCCGTCCGGCTGTACAAGGTGCAGGCCTTTGCCATCGGTGCCGGGCTTTTGGGGCTGGCGGGGGCCGCCTATGCCCATTTCACCAGCTATGTCGCCCCCGATATCTTTCGCCCGCTGCTGACGATCTATATCTTCCTGGCCCTGACAGCCGGCGGCACCGGCAATACGGGCGGCGCTGTGCTTGGCGCGTTTCTGGTGATCGTAATCCTTGAGGGTAGCCGCTTTATCGAGCCGCTGTTTCACGGCATGTCCGGGGCACAAGGCGCCGCCCTGCGCGAGATCATCATCGGGTGTGCCTTGATTTTTGTGATGCGTTTGCGGCCCGAAGGACTTTTGGCCGAGCGCCCCCCCAAGCCTGCGAGGCCCCTATGACTGACGCAGATCGCCTGAGCGACATCGCAGCCGCCCCCGATCCTTACCCGGCGCTCGAGGCCCATTTGGGCGCGGTGATTGGCCATAAGCTGTTCACACTGATGGTGATCGACCGCCAGACAGACGAAGCCGCAAGGATCTACAGCTCGCACCGCCAGGCCTATCCCGTCAAAGGGCGCAAACCCTTGGGCGGCATGACCGACTGGGCCGCGCAGGTCCTGACCCGTGGTGAACCTTTCATCGGTCAGACCGCGGACGATCTTAGGGCCGTGTTTCCCGACCACCAGACAATCGCGGATCTGGGCTGCGCCTCGGTGCTCAACCTGCCGGTCCTGGACGGCGGCACGGTGATCGGCACTGTCAACCTGCTGCATGAAGCGCATTGGTACCGGCCAGAGCACGCCCAGAAGGGTCTGCCCTTTGCCGCGCTGATGGTGCCGCATTTCCGGGCATGGGCAACGTCGGCTTGAGGCCCGGGACCGCAAGTCCAAGCCGCTGGAGGGACGCCAAGTGCCAATGACCGACAGGCCCGTGATGATGCTGACCGGCGGCAGTCGCGGGATTGGTTTGTGCGTCGCGCAGGCGGCGCAAGCGCGGGGCTGGCACATCAGCCTGGGGCTGCGCGACCCATCGCGTGCGCCTGCGGGTCTTGACCCCGATCTGATCGACCTGCACCCCTATGACGCGACCGCCGCAGGCACAGCGGAACGCGATTGGGTCGCGGCCACCGTCGCGCGACATGAGCGTATAGACGCCATTACCGCAAGCGCAGGGATCTTCACCGGAACCGGGATCCTTGACGCCGGCGAAGCCGAGGTCGACGCGTTGCTGGAGGTCAACCTGCGCGCACCGCGAAGGCTGGCGCAGGCGGCATGGCCGTGGTTGCGGGCCTGCGGGCGCGGGCGTGTCACGATCATGGGATCATTGTCCGGCAAGCGCGTCGCATCGCGTGGATCGGCGCTATATTCCGTCAGCAAGTTCGCCGCCATCGGGCTGGCGCATGCGTTGCGGTACGAGGGGTGGGACGATGGCATCCGCGCGACGGCCTTCTGCCCTGGCCTTGTGGCCACGGAGATGGGTGCCACCGCTTCGGGCGGTGCCGTCACCCAAGCTGACATGACCCAGCCCGAAGAGGTCGCGGGTTTGGTGCTGGACGTGATTGGCCTGTCCAATTCCGCGAGCGTCTCGGAAATCCATATCAACTGGCGGACAGACGGGATCTTTTAGCCCCTGCCGATTGCGCGAAATGTAGCATTGGCACCAAGGCCGCGCCCTGAGCGATGCGTGTGCCTTGCTATGTGATCTGCCCTTTCGGTGGATCGCGTCACTTGCGACGCATTGGTTCAAGGTCTTGTGGGAAGGCCCCTACCCTCAGTTGGGACAAAACCACCAAAGTTGCATCGCGCGTCGCGCCACGGCGGAGGATGCCGACCGGTTCAGTCAGGGGCATGGCGATGTGTGCCCCTTGATCGCAGTGCGCACGGCGCGGCTCGGTCGGCGCGGCTCGGTCAGAGACAGTTCGAACAGAGGCGGTTCGCACGGGGGCAAATTCTGCAATTGATCCCCGCTTCGGTCATCTTGGGCTCTCGTTTCTGGAACACCCCGGCGCAACTGATCGCTTCAAAATGCCCGATGCCACAGCCCGTTGCGACGGCGAAGCGCTTGTCCTGAGTGACGCCCGGGGCCCGCAGAACCACCTGTCTTCTCCACGTGAAGGTTGTGTCAATAGGTTAGGTTGTCATACCAGTTTTGTCTCAGTAGGCTACCGCTGTCACGATGATGAGGCGATTGGCAACACCCATGGCGAGCAGCGAATCACACCAAACGCAGTTTGATGTTGAACCCATCACCCGGCAAAAACTCTCGGAGCAGGTGTTTGACCGGTTGTGGGAAATGATTGTGTCCGGCGAGCTCAAACCGGGTGACTCGATCCCGTCCGAGCGCAGCCTGATGGAAAAGTTCGCTGTCGGACGACCAGCAGTACGCGAAGCGTTGCAAGCCCTGGCCAACAAGGGCGTCATCCGGATTTCGCATGGCGAGCGGAGCCGCGTGAACGAATTGACCGCCAACATTGCCCTGGATCAGGTCGATGATGTGGCGAAACTGCTTTTGTCCGCCGAGCCCTCTAACCTGGAGCATCTAAAGCAGATCAGGAGGATCCTCGAAGCCGGGAGCGTGCGCATCGCATCGGAAGTCTGTACCGCCGATGACATCCAGAACTTGCGCGCGCTTGTGGCCCAGCAAAAGCGTGAGCTCAAGAACTCCAAGGCCTTCATCGAGGCAGATATCGCCTTTCACACGGCCATTGCCCATGCCTCGCGCAACCCGCTGTTGCAGGCGGTCACGCAGGCGATGCTCACATGGTTGTTTGAGTATTACAAACCCTTGCTGCATTGGTCCGGGCGCGAGAACACGACTCTGCTGGAGCATGAGAAGCTGGTCGACCACCTTGAAGCGCGTAATGCCGATGCAGCGGCGGCCCTGATGCGCCAGCACTTGGATCGGTCCGACCCCTTATATGCGACTTCGGACGGGTAGCACCGCGCGAATCCACCCGGCTGACCGAGACAGGCAATGATCCCTTTGCTGACCGGCGCTTGCCGTCCCAGGCGGCACCACCCCGCAAAGAAGCTCCTGTAAATTAACAGTTACAATCACTTACGTGGATTTCCTCAACGTGCCGCACATTGAGACATCACGCCTTGACACCATGACACGATGACACGATGACACGATGATATACTGATCATACCAGTTTGAAGCGACTGCCGCACGTATGTGACCGCCGCGCAGTCGCTTGAAGCGAGGCCGGTCGACCTGTGGGAGGACATGGGTGGGCTGGCATATAGAAGAGCTAGGGAGGAAATCATGCTCAAGACAGGAACGAAACTCATTGCCGCAGGTGTTGCCGCAACCGCGATCTGCGCAACCGCTGCGAACGCACAAACCACGTTGCGAATCCAGACGCACCAAGGGCAAGCGTCGTCCTATGGTGGCGCAATTCAGGAATTCGTGGACGCCGTAAACATCATGTCCGGCGGTGACCTGCAGATCGAGATGTTCTATTCATCCTCCGTTGTCCCCTCGGCCGAAACCTTTGACGCCGCGGTCAACAGCATTCTCGACTGCGACATGACCAATGGCAGCTATCAGGCTGGCAAGAACAAGGCATTCCAGTTCGTATCTGACACGATGGGCGGCTATGACACGCCGTTGCAGTATCAGGCATGGGTCGAAATGGGCGGTGGTCGCGAAGCGGTCAACGAGCTTTATGCCGACTACAACATGACCTTCATTGGCGCGCATGTCGGCGGTCAAGAGTCCCTGACATCGACACGTCCGCTGGCGGGGGTCGCCGATCTGGAGAACTGGAAATTCCGCGCGCCTCCGGGCATGGCGTCGGACATCTTTGCCTCTTTGGGGGCAAAGCCCATCGTGATGGACTTTTCCGAGGTTATCACGGCGCTTGAATCCGGCATCATCGACGGCGCTGACGCATCGACCCTTGGCAACAACCTGCGGATCGGCACCTACGACATCGGCAAGCACACAAACTTCCCCGGTTTCCATTCCATGGCCGCGGACCACCTGGCCTGCCGTACCGACGTTTGGGAAGGTCTGAGCGAGCAGCATCGCAAGATCATCGAAGTGGCGTACAAGAATGTCGGGCTGGACCTGATCCTGCAAACGCTGGTCGACAACGGCGAAGCATTGGCAAAGCTGCCGGAAATGGGCGTTACGACCTATAACTGGACCGCCGAGGATCGTGCGGCCTTCCGCGCCGCGGCGCAAAAGCAATGGGAAGTCTACGGCGGCGAGACCGATGAAGGCAAAGCCATGGTCGACAGCCACATCGCCTTCATGCAGCGCATCGGCCTGATCCAGTAATCTGACGCGAAGTCCGGAAAAGAGCGCGTTCCCGGCGATGGCCGGGGCCGCGCAACAGCCAAGGATGCTTCGGGGAGGGGCAGGCACATGGTTGAGCATGAAAGAACGGGTCCCTTGGACCTGATTACATGGAGCATCAGCCGCGTCGCGATGTGGCTGCCCTCGTTCATCGTGGCCATCATCTTCTTGGAAGTGCTGATGCGCTATGTCTTCGGTCAGGCGACGATGTGGGTCAATGAGACGTCGCTTTGGGTGGCGGGTGCCGTCTACATGTTTGCTGGCATCTATTCCATGCAGCAGCGCAGCCACATCCGTATCTACATTCTGTACGATCTCGCGCCACGCTGGCTTCGCCGCACCTTTGACGTGATTTCAACGATTTGCATCGTTGTTTTCGCGGTGGCGCTCATCTGGGGTGGGTATGACGACGCTGTGCGCAAATTCACGACGTGGGAGCGGTTCGGCACCAAGTTTGACCCGCCGATCCCCGCGACGTTGAAACCCCTGATCCTGATCACCATGGCGGTCCTGGCGCTGCAGGCGATTTCGAACCTGATCTACGACTGGAACACCGATCAGGGTGAAAAGCCCTTGGTCGACGATCTGGACAGCCTGCTGGAACACATTGGCGCGGATCACCTCGACGCCCGTCCGGCAGGGGACGGTACAGAGCGTCCCGACGCCTCTGGCGACCCACGAAACTAACAGACCAAAGGGCGAACGAGATGGATATCGGAACAATCTCTCTGGTTGTGTTGGTCGGCATGCTTGTGCTGTTGGCAATCGGGATGCCCCTTGGCTTTGCGTCGGGTTTCCTTGCCTTTGTCGTGATGGTCATGAAGTTCGGACCTGACCTGCTGTTCGGCAACTTTGGCACCGGCCCGTTGAACCTGCTCAGCCAGCGGATCTACGGCATCACGACGAGCTATGTGCTTGTCTCCGTGCCTCTTTTCATCTTCATGGCAAATTTGCTGGAACGCTCCGGCATCGCCCGCGACATGTACGACACGCTCGAAACTTGGATGAGCCGGACCCGGGGCGGCATTGCGGTGGTGACGGCCCTGATGGCCGTGGTAATGGCGGCCATGTCCGGGATCATCGGCGGCGAGGTTGTCCTTTTGGGCCTGATCGCCCTGCCGCAGATGTTGCGGCTGGGCTACGACAAGAACCTGGCGATTGGCACCATTTGCGCATCCGGGTCGTTGGGAACGATGATCCCGCCCTCGATCGTTCTGATTTTCTATGGGCTGATCACCGACACCTCGATCCACGCGCTGTTTCAGGCGGCTTTCGTGCCGGGACTGATCCTTGCCGGCTGCTACATCGCCTATATTCTGATCCGAACCAATCTGAACCCTGCCCTGGCGCCATTGCCAGAGCCGAGGGACACCGATCTGACAGGCGCGCAGAAACGCAGCTATGGCCTAGCCCTGATCGCCATGCTCATGGGGGGCGCTGCGGCGATCATGGTCCTGCGAGGGCTGTATCTGAATGCGTTTGACCTGATCGAAACCGACACGGGCGGCATCTCGCGCCAGTATATCATCACGGCCGCCCTGCTTGCCGCTGGCTGCGCAGCCCTGCTGTGGGTCTGGATCGGCAAGGCCAACACGGTCGCGGCATGGTCCGCAGGCAAAGGCATGGTGTCCCCCTTGCTGATTGTCTTTGTGGTCCTTGGGTCGATCTATGGCGGCATCACCGGGATCACCGAGGCCGCCGGGATCGGCGCCATGGCGGTTCTGGTCCTGATCATCCTGCGCCGGGAATTCTCCTGGGGCCTGTTGCGCGAAGCCTCCATGCGGACCTTCCGGTCGACAGGCACGATCATGTGGGTGACCATCGGCGCCACGGCATTGGCGGGGGCGTATACCCTGGCGGGCGGGCCAAGCTTTGTGGCCAATCTGATTGTCGGGCTGGACCTGCCCACATTGGGCGTTCTTCTGATCATGATGCTGGTGTTCCTGTTCCTGGGGGCCTTCATGGATTGGACGGGGATCGTGCTGCTTGTCATGCCGGTGTTCCTGCCCATCGTGCTGAAGCTGCCCTGGGATGAACTTGGGCTGACGGGCGGCCTTGATACGAAAATGGCCGTTCAGGTGTGGTTCGGTATCTTGTTTTGCGTGAACATGCAGGTCAGCTTCCTGTCGCCGCCTTTCGGAGGCGCCGCGTTCTACCTCAAATCCGTGGCACCGCCGCATATCACGCTTCCGATGATATTCCGCAGCTTCCTGCCCTTCATTGGCATTCAGATCATGGTTCTGATGCTGATCCTGTTTGTCCCACAGATCACGACGTTGTTCCTATGACCGATCCGATCCGCATCGAAGCCGACTACCTGATTGAAACGGCCTATTCCCCGCAAGAGGCGGCCGAGATCATGGCGGGGGAGCAATCCTCGGGCACTTTTCGCCCCGTGCCGGGCGAGACGCCGGAACTGAAGGAACGTGCCGCCGCCAGGGTGGAGCGGCTGGACATCGGGGAAACGGTCGCCGGGCCGTCGCTGCCGGGCGCAGGCCACCCCGGGGGGAACGCGGTCTATCAACGGGCTTTGGTGACGCTGTCCTGGCCGATCGAGAACCTTGGGGCGTCCCTGCCCAACCTGATTGCGACAATTGCGGGCAATTTGTTCGAGCTGAACCCCTTCTCTGGTCTGCGTCTGATGGATGTCCGTCTGCCGTCCGCATTCGCCGCCGCCTACCCCGGCCCGAAATTCGGGATCGAAGGAACGCGGCGGCTGTCGGGGGTGCATGACCGGCCGTTGATCGGCACGATCATCAAGCCCAGCGTCGGCCTCAGCGCCGAAGATACCGCCGCTATGGTGGCCGAGCTTTGTGCCGGCGGCATCGACTTCATCAAGGACGACGAGTTGCAGGCCGACGGCCCCGCTTGCCCCTTTGATGACCGCGTGCGCGCCGTGATGGCGGTGGTTAACGCCGCCGCTGACCGGACCGGCAAGAAAACCATGGTCGCCTTCAACCTGACCGGCGAGATCGACGAGATGCGCCGCCGCCACGACCTGGTGTTGGCCGAAGGTGGCACCTGCGTCATGGCCAGCCTGACCGCCGTGGGCATGTCCGGCATGATCGCGCTTGGGCGGCATACGGAATTGCCGATCCACGCCCATCGCTGCGGTTGGGGCGCGGTGACGCGGTCTCCGGTGCTGGGGTGGGCGTATCCTGCGTGGTCCAAGCTGTGGCGTCTGGCCGGGGCCGACCACATGCATGTGAACGGCATCGACAACAAGTTCACCGAAGACAACGCGAGTGTCACCGCCTCGGCCCGGTCCCTGGCGAGCCCCCTATTCGAGGCCGATCCGATGTGCGCCTTGCCGGTCTTTTCCTCGGGCCAAACCGTGCATCAGGCGGCAGCGACCTTGGCGGCCACCGGGTCGCCGGACCTGCTGGTCACGGCTGGCGGCGGCGTCGTGGCCCACCCGGATGGTGTGGCGGCAGGCGTCGAGGCTATGTGCGCGGCCTACGAGGCCGCCATGTCCGGCGCCGACCCGGCAGCCGTCGCCCAAGCCAACCCGGCACTCGCAAAAGCGCTGGAGGCCTTCTGACAATGTCTGCCCCGCTGCTGACGTTCTATGGCGACGACTTCACCGGCTCTTCGGCGGTGATGGAGGTGCTGAGCTTTGCCGGCCTGCCAACGATGCTGTTTCTCGAGGTGCCGGACGCGGATGTGCTCAGCCGCTACCCGGATCTGATGGCCATCGGTGTCGCCGGTGTGGCCCGAGCCAAGGATCCGGACTGGATGCGGCGACATTTGCCGCCCGTCTTTGAGGGACTGAAAGGCCTTGGTGCGCCGCTGACGCATTACAAGGTTTGCTCTACCTTCGACAGCGCGCCCGGGATTGGCTCCATCGGTGTCGCGGCCGATTTGGGGGCGCAAGTCTTCGATCCCGACTGGATCCCGCTGGTCGTCGGCGCGCCGGCCATCGGGCGATTCCAGGTGTTCGGGCATCTGTTCGCGGCCGCCGGGGACAGCGTGTACCGGCTGGATCGCCACCCCGTCATGTCGCGCCACCCGACAACACCCATGGATGAGGCGGATCTGTGCAAGCATCTGTCTCTCCAAACCGATATGGCGATGGCCGTGGTTGACCTTCGCAGCATGCGGACAGGCCAGAGCGACAAGGCCCTGCAAGCCGCCACAGCGGACGGTGCGCGGGTTGTCGCCCTTGATGCGATGGACGAGGCGACACTGGCCGAGGCCGGGCGCCTGATTGTCGAAGGCAGAGCACCTTTTGCCATTGGCTCTCAGGGGGTGGAATACGCGCTGGTTGCCCATTGGCGGGCGTCCGGCCGGCTTTCGCCAGATCACACGCCCCCAAGGCTTGCGCCGGTGACGCAATTGTTTGCGGTCTCCGGTTCTTGCGCGCCGACGACGGCGGCGCAAATCGACTGTGCGGCAAGACAAGGGTTCGAGGTTCTCGATTTCGATGCCACCACCGCGGTCGATGCATCCAGGCTGAGCGCGGAGGCGGCGCGCTTGAAAGCGATCTCCTTGCGCCGTCTCTCCGAGGGGCGCGACGTGCTCGTGACCACGGCCCGTGGCCCGGACGACCCCGCCGTCGCTCGCATGACCGAGGCGGTCGATCGCGCGGGCGCCAACAGTGCCGTGGTGAATGCGCGCCTGGGCCTGGCGTTGGGCCGTTTGGTTGCGGATATCCGGATAGCAACCGGCCTGCCGCGCGTGGCAATCGGCGGTGGGGATACATCGGGCTACGCGCTCATTGCGCTGGAGGCCGAAGCGCTGTCCGCCGTGGCACCGCTCGCGCCCGGCGCCCCCCTGTGCCGCATCCACAACCGGCGCGCGCCCCAAATCGACACGCTCGAGGTCACCCTGAAAGGGGGGCAAATGGGCGCGCCGGATTTCTTCATTCACGCAAAAACCGGTGATGCCTGATGCATCGCCCGCAATTCAAAGGATCACAGCAATGACAAGCATCGCACTTTTCGGCGCCGGTGGGAAAATGGGCGTTCGCCTCGCCATGAACCTCAAGGAGGCCCCCTACGATCTGCTTCCCGTGGAAGTGAACCCCGAGGGTCAGGCACGGCTTCAGACCGAAACCGGCCTGTCCTGCGTGGATCAGGGTCAGGCCCTGAGCGCGGCAGATACCGTCATTCTGGCCGTGCCGGATCGCGCCATCGGCAAGGTTCTGTCGGGCTTTGTAAACGACCTCAAACCGGGCACCGCCGTGATCATGCTGGATGCGGCGGCCCCCCACGCCGAGACCTTGCCGGAGCGTGACGACATCTCCTATTTCGTTGCACATCCCTGCCACCCGCCGCTGTTCAACGACGAGACAGACCCGGCGGCCAAGAAAGACTATTTCGGCGGCATCGCGGCCAAGCAGCATATCGTTTGTGCCCTCGCCCAGGGTCCGGAAGAGCACTATGCCAAATGCGAAGAGATCGCGCGCGTGTTTTACGGCCCCGTGATGCGCTCCCATCGTGTGACGGTGGAACAGATGGCGCTGTTGGAGCCTGCCTTGTCGGAGTCGGTTGGCGCGACCTTTGCAAAGGTTCTCAAGGACGCCACGGACGAAGCCGCCCGCCGCGGCATTCCCTATCAGGCCGCCGAGGACTTCTTGCTGGGACATCTGACCATTCTGCTGGCCGTCGCCTTTGGTGAGCAGCCCGGAGGCAAGCTGTCCGACGGCTGCCTGAAAGCCATCGAGGAAGCGGAACCGGTCATCTTCAAAGAAGGCTGGATGGAGAACATCTTTGCACCGGAGTCCGTCAAAGCCTCCGTCAAATCCATCTGCGCCTGAGTCTTAGAACAGGTCGCTCCGTCAAAACAGAGCACCCGAAGCGGATCTGATACCGATCGCGCAGACCGGCGGCCGCTGTCCCGGCGCAAGGCCCATTTGCGGGCCCGTGCCCCGGGCAACGGGGCGGAGCCGGAGAAATTACGCGATAAGGTCATGAATGCCCCAGGACGGACGGGCGCGGCGCCGAGACTGGCGTGCAAGAGCCCTCCCCGACTACGGGCCGGAAGGCGCTGGAGTTGCGCCACTAGCGCCGCGAGGCATTGACAGGCTGCATCCGGGAAATCCGTCATGCCCGGGCTTCGGTCGGTTTCGGCAGCAGCGAACGAAAGGCAAGATGGGCGCCGTTCAGGATCTTGGCGCGCATATCCGGATCTGCCGCTGCCTGGGCATTCCGCACAGCCGATGTCGCCAAGACAAGGGCGGGCAAATAATACTCTGCCGGGTGGCCCTGGCGAAAGGCCATGGCGGCGCAGGTGTCTTGCAACGCCTGATCGAAACCGGCCTTGACCTCGAGCCCCGCCCGCACAACATCGCCGATGAGCGCGGCAAACGAGCACCCGGCAAACACCTGCTCCAGATTGGCGGGATCCAGATACCCGTCAAAGATCGCGCACATCTGGGAATAGAACGTGTCCGCATCGGTGCCGGATCGTTCCTCCAGCATCTTCAGCAGCGGATGTTCATGCCGGATCACATCCGCGAACAGGGCCTGCTTGCTTTTGAAATGCGCATAAAACGCACCCCGCGTCAGTCCGGCTTCCTTCATCACGGCATCAAGGTTTACGGCATCATAGCCATGCGCCCGAAAGGCTTTCGCCGCGCCGGCGCGG
>CAYGRI010000040.1:0-23802 GCA_964352155.1 uncultured Maritimibacter sp.
ATCACGATCTCAGCGCCTGAGTGACGCCTAATGGCAGCCGCGCGCTGATCTTTCGGCGCGCGCTGTCTGTTCGGGACTGCCGAGCGCGTTGCGCCAAAGCGTGTTGCGTTCAATTGGTTCCAACGAGTCTAAAGATGCGCATCCGGGCGCGAGCGGGAGACAGCGTGATTTGCAGTCAAATCACCGCGGGCACGCTCTAGGTGACTTGGCTGGACGCGCGCACCATTAACCGCACGGGCTGCCGCGCCACATCCAGCGGTTTGTTCCCGCGCTCTATCCAGTCCATCAAAGCGCCGACGCAGCTTGTGGCCAGACGTGCCACGTCACAGCGGACCGAGCTGAGCGGCGGGTCCGATTGTGCGCATTCCGGCGTATCGTCGAAGCCAACCAGAAAGAAATCCTTGCCTATGGTGCGCCCGGCCTTCGCGGCGGCGTTGGACATCCCGAGCGCCACCAGATCGTTGATGCAGATCGCGGCGTTGACCTCCGGGTGATCCTTCGCAAGCGTCATCATCGCCTCGCGGCCATAGGCGCGCGTCGCCCCGCCATGCAGCGTCAGGGGGCGTTTCCGATGAACCTCCATCACGTCGCGGTAGCCAGAGGCGCGCTCGCGGGCGATCTGGTGTCCGGCGTGACCGCCCACAAAAGCGATCCGGGACAATCCCTGATCCAGCAGATGTTGCGCGGCGAGATGGCTGCCAATGGCGTAGTCGAGCGAGTGAAAGGGAATCTGCTCCAGCCGCGAATCCGCCTGGCGCAGGACCTGCATCGCGGGAATTCCAGAGGCGAGGATGGTATCGAACACCGGCAGCCCAGCGCCATGGCAGGGGGCAATCAGCAAGCCTGCCACATCCTGTTCCAGGGCCAGGCGGACCGCGCTGTCCTCTGCTTCCGGGTCTTCATCGGCGGTGGCGACGATGGCGGATTGACCGCGTGCCATCAGCGCCTGCTGCGCCGCAGCTACGAAATCGGTAACGAAGGGAGTCCGCAGATCGTTCACAACAATCCCGATTCGCCCGGAATTGGCGCTGCGCAATGCGGCGGCGGCCCGGTTGCGCACATAGTTCAGCTCTCGGATCGCGTCCTTTACGGCGGCCTTCGTCTCTGTCCGGACAAGGGGAGAATCGTGCAAAACAAGAGAGACCGTCGATTTCGATACCCCGGCCTGCACCGCCACGTCGCGGATCGTCGCGCGTTTCCCCATAACCCTCGATACCCTCGTCCGGCCGCAGGAAGGTGCGGCGCTTCGACCCGGAGATAGAGCGTTTGGCAGGCAAACCCAAGAGCGGGACATGCAGAGAATGCTGCAGATGCAAAATAGCCCGCCCCGCTGCCGAGGTTTCAGGCGCTCGGGTCAAACGCCTTGCCTTGCAGGAACCCGGCCACGGCGAGCAGCTCGGCCCGCGCGATCTCATGCCCGCCGGGATGCCAGCGCAGTTGGGTTTCGCTGCCCTGAGCGCCGAACCACTCCACCAGTGCCTGCGTCATTGGTGCCGGGCAGATCGGATCCTGACGGCCCGCCGTGATCTGGACCCGTGAGTTAGCAAGGCCGGGCTGCGGATCCGGTGTCCTGGGGATCAGCGGATGCATAAACGCCAGATCGCTGAACAGGTCCGGGTGCCGGAACGCCACCGCTGCCAGAATACTCGCGCCGTTGGAATAGCCCAGTCCGATGACGCGATCCGCAGACAGCCGCGACTTTGCCTCTGTGACAAAGGTTGCCATCGCCTTGGTCCACTACGCCAGATCGGCCATGTCATAGACGCCTTCGCCGGAGCGCCGGAAAAAGCGGTTCATCCCGTGTTCCAGAACCTCCCCACGAGGCGAGATCACATGGGCGTCCGGCAGGATCTGGCGCGCCACGTCGTGAAACTGGCTTTCATCGCCGCCGGTCCCGTGGAAGGTGAAGACAAGGGGCGCGCCGGGCGCCCTTTTTGTCTCAGCCATATGGTACATCGATCAGTCCTCGATCGGTTCCAGGTATTTCTGTTCCAGCGCATCTCGCAGATGGGCATGCTGGGACGGCAGCTTCAGGGCCTCGCCCAGATGGGCGGCATCCTCGTCACGGTCAAAGCCAGGCTCGTTGGTCGCAATCTCGAACAAAACACCGCCGGGCGCGCGAAAGTAGATGGCCCAGAAGTAGTCTCTGTCGATCACGGGCGTGACCTGATGGCCGGTGTCCAACAGCGCTTTGCGGACCTCCAGCTGCTTTTGGCGGGTCTCGACGGCGAAGGCGACATGGTGCACCGACCCGGCCCCCTGGCCTGCATCGGCGGTGTCAGGCAGCCTTTGCAGCTCGACCACATCCGCGCCATTGCCGCTGCGTAGCGCAAAGCGGGTGATGTCACCGTCTTGCGCGATCTCTTCGTAGTTCATGAACCGCAGCAGCTCTGCCGTCGCTCCCTGGTCGCGCAACCGCATGTCGACCGAGTGAAAGCCCCGGATCGCAACATCTTCGGGCGTTCCTCCGCCTGTCCAGGGGATGCGGCTGTCGCTCGTTTCAACAAGCGCGAAGGAGTCGCCATCCGGGCCCTCGAACGACAGGCGCGGCTCGCCAAACCGGGCGCTTTCCTCAAGGCCTTTGACGCTTTGGCCCGACAGCCGGTCTTTCCAATAGCCCAGCGCGCCTTTGGGAACGGCAAAGGTGGTGGTGCCGACTTCGCCCGTGCCCTTGCGGCCGGGACCGGCACCGGGGAACGGAAAATAGGTCATGACCGAACCGGGTGTGCCGCGTTCATCGCCATAATACAGGTGATAGACGTCGGGCGCGTCGAAGTTCACCGTCTTCTTGACGCGTCTCAGCCCCAGCGTCTTGGTGAAAAAGTCATTGTTGGCTTGTGCTGCGCTTGCCAGCGACGTGACGTGGTGAAGGCCTTGGATCTGGGTCAGCATCGGGTGCTCCTTGACTGGACATTTGTCCTATTTCGCTGGGCAATATGGCCGGTTCAGATGGCCGATAAAGGCGTGTGAGGGCACCGGTTCAGTGACCTTGCGCACAGATCCTTGATCTTCGCGCAATGGTATTTGCAGATCGGCAGATTGGGCTGCGCGCCGGCGAAACCACTTGGCAAAGGGTCGGATACAGGGTTTGTCGGCGCTACCTGTGGCGGGTGGCTGCGGCCTGAACCGCCGACACGCAATGTGGTTTCCCAACCTACGGCGCCCTTCAATGGCCCGACCCGCTTGCATGATATGGTCGGATCGGCGCAGCAGCACAACGGCGTGACTCGCAAATGTGGCGATTTCATGGTCCGAAGTGGACAAAGCCAAGGAGCTTGCTGTCGGATCTATCCTATTGATAAATCGCAAAAAATCGAGAGGTTAAGGCGCCCTTCACGCCTTGGCTGCTAGGAAAACGGCGGGGGCTTTGAGTTTCGAGGTGGTGGGATGAGCGCACAAAGCAATGCGCCGATTATTATCAAGCGCAAGAAAGTGTCTGGCGGTGACGGGCATCATGGCGGTGCGTGGAAGGTGGCATATGCCGACTTTGTGACGGCTATGATGGCGTTCTTCATGTTGATGTGGCTGTTGAATGCGACAACTGAAAAGCAGCGCAAGGGTCTGGCGGATTACTTCAACCCGACCATTCCGATCCTGCGGGTCTCGGGCGGCGGGGATGGCGCCTTTGGCGGCGACGACATCATGAGCGAGGCGACGCTGGCACGCAACGGCACCGGCGCGACGCAGAAGTTCGCGGCGGAACGTCACAATGCACGCGGCGACAGCGGGATCGACGAAAGTTCAGAGGATACAGGGCTTGCACAAGCCGAACAGGAATTCCTCGACTCGCTCGAAGAGCAGCTCAGCGCCCGCTCCGGGGAAAGTACCATCAGCGACGGGCTGGCCCGCCACATCACCACGCGTGTGACAGACGAAGGGCTGGTCGTCGAGGTCTTCGACCTTCCGGACGCGCCGCTGTTTCGAGGTGAGACGGCGGAGCCGACGCTTGTGATGCGACAGATCACAGAGATGATTTCCTCGGTCTTCGCGCTTGCGACCAACGAGGTCGCGGTCAACGGCTATGTGCGCTCGATGCCGGTGGTTCTGGCCAACAACCCCGTGTGGGATGTATCGAACGCCCGGGCAGACAGTGTGCGGCGCCTTATGGAGGATGAGGGGCTTGGGCCGAACCGTTTCCAGCGCATCACCGGGTTTGCTGATCGAAAACCGCTTGTTTCCAATCAGATGGCGGTCCGAAACAACCGGATTGAGCTGATCCTGCTACGAGAGAATAGATAGCGTCTTTTGCATGCATTTTAGCTGTTAGCCCGCTGTTAAGCCGGTCGCTTTAGGGATCGGGGCAACAGTGGGCTACTGCAGCAGAAAGGCGCAAAATGACAATTTCCTCATCGCTCTCGGCAGGTGTGGCAGGATTGAATGCCAACGCGACACGGCTGGCGACAATCTCGGACAACATCGCGAACTCGAACACGTACGGCTACAAGCGGGCCTCGGCAGAGTTTCAGTCGTTCGTCATCAATGGCGATGCCGGCGCCGGCAGCTATTCGGCAGGCGGCGTCCAGGCGATCACCACCCGGAATATTGACGAGCAAGGCCCGCTCGTCGCGACAGGTCATCCTCTAGACATCGCTGTGACCGGCCGCGGCATGTTGCCCGTCACCACTGAGGCCGATCTGATCAGCGTCGGCGACACGCCGATGATGATGACCTCGACCGGGGCGTTCCGCACCGACGCAGAAGGCATCCTGAAGACCGAAGCGGGGCTTGTCCTGCTTGGGTGGCCGGCGGATTCGGACGGGGGGATCCCGACCTTCGCGCGGGATACGCCGAGTGCGCTGGAACCGGTGCGCATCAACTTCAACCAGACGTCGGGGGATCCGACGACGACGATGAACCTGGGCGTCAACCTGCCAGCGACCGAGACGGCAGTCGGCGCGAGCGGGGACCCCCTGCCATTGTCGGTTGAGTATTTTGGCAACCTCGGAACCTCGGAAACGCTCAGCGTGACGTTCACGCCGACGGTCCCGGGCGCGGGCTTGTCGAACACATGGACGATGGAAATCACCGACAGCGCCCAGGCCGGGGCGTCGATCGGCAACTATACCCTGGTCTTTGACGACACGCGGGCAAACGGCGGGACGCTGCAATCCGTCACCGTGAACTCCGGCGGCGGCTACACGGCCGCGGACGGGACCTTGGCCCTCACGGTCGATGGCGGGCCGCTGCAAATGACGATCGGGCGGCTGGGCGACCCCAACGGGCTGACGCAATTGTCAGACAGTTTCGCTCCGACCTCGATCACCAAGGATGGCTCTCCCGTCGGGAACCTGACCTCGGTCGAGATCAACTCGAACGGATTGATTCAGGCCTCCTATGACACCGGCTTTACGCGGACGTTGTACCAGGTGCCGCTGGTGGACGTGCCGAACCCCAACGGCTTGCTGGCATTGCAGAACCAATCCTATCAGGTCTCGCCCAGCTCTGGCTCGTTCTTCCTTTGGGATGCGGGGGATGGCCCGACCGGCGAGGTTGCCGGATTTGCGCGCGAAGGGTCGACAACGGATGTCGCAGGCGAACTGACCGCCCTGATCCAGACCCAGCGGGCCTATTCGTCCAACGCCAAGGTCATCCAGACCGTGGACGAGATGTTGCAGGAAACCACCAACATCAAGCGTTAAAAACCTGCCTGACGGAGGTGTCCTATGTCTATTACCACTGCTTTTAACGCGGCTCTATCCGGCCTGACCGTCACAGCTCGGCGGGCAGAGGTCGTATCGAACAACGTCGCAAATGTGTCCACGCCCGGCTATGCCCGGCGCGAGGTTATGCAGTCCTCCGGCCTGTCGGGGGGACTCATTTCAGGGGTAAGCATGGATGGCGTCCTCCGGAAGGAGGATTTGTTTCTGATCGGTCAGCGCCGCGAGGCGCAGGCCGGTCTTGCCGGCGCCGACACCCGGGCGGAGTTCTACGCCGGCATTGAAGCGGCGATCGGACTTCCGGGCGAAGATGGCTCGCTGAACACGCGCTTGACAGATTTCGAATCCGCCTTGATCGAGGCGTCTTCGCGACCCGACAGTGAAGCTCGTCTGCTGACGGTAGCAAATACCGCGAACTCGGTCGCGGAGCATCTGAATGACCTGTCCAGCAAGGTCCAGGACGACCGCTTGCGTGCGGATGGCCAGATCGGGTCATCGGTTGACCAACTCAACAGCGCCTTGCAGCAAGTGGTCGACCTGAACGCAAAGATTTCGCAATTTCAATCCTCTACCAGAGATGCCTCTGCGCTGATTGATACGCGCCAGAGCGTCATCGACAGCATTGCCGACCTGGTGCCGGTCAAGCAGATTGAGCGTCCCGCAGGCAAAGTGGCGCTGTACACAGAGGGCGGTGCGGTTCTGGTGGACAACAATGCTGCGGTGTTTGGCTTCACGGCAGCGCCGGAACTTGACGTATACAAGACCCTTGCGGGCGGGGGCCTGTCTGCCCTGACCATCAACGGTCAGACCATCGCAACCGATGCCAGCCGGAGCATGATTGGCGACGGTAAACTGCAGGCGCTATTCGACGTCCGTGACCGTCTCGCCCCAGAGATTCAAAGCGAACTCGACGCGGTGGCCAGAAACCTGATGGAGCGTTTCGAGGATTCTGCCGTTGACCCGACGCTTGGTGTGGGTGATCCGGGGCTGTTCGCCGACGGTGTCCTGGCGCTTGATGTGACAGAGGAAACCGGGCTTTCCGGCCGGATAACGGTCAATGCGCTTGTCGATCCGGCGCAGGGCGGTGACTTGTGGCGGTTGCGAAACGGGATCGGCGCCGCGGCCATCGGCGATCCGGGCGATGCCAGGATCCTGAACGCGATGAGCGAGGCGCTGGCGGATTCACGCGTTCCCAATTCGGGCAGTTTCACCACTACGCGGAGTACCGTCGGGCTTGCCGGGGATCTTCTGTCCTTCGCCTCTAGCTCGGCCTTTCAGGCCGAGACGGATGTCAGCATGGCGCGCGCGACCCATGACGCTCTTCGAACGGCGGAATTGCAGGATGGGGTCGATACAGATCAGGAAATGCAGGAACTGCTGCTGGTAGAGCAGGCCTATGCCGCAAACGCGCGTGTGATGTCGGCGCTGGACGAAATGATACAGCAGCTTATGAGGATTTAATCCATGACAGTTCTGACACTCGGCGATCTCTCTTTGTCGTATTCGCAAAAGCTGCACTCTGCTCGGCTCAAGTCGTCGCTGAGCACCATGACGGCTGAACTTGCGTCCGGCAGGCAAAGCGATTTGCGCAAGGCAACCAGCGGAAGTTTCAATGTTCTGGCCTCGCTCGAACATCAGATGGGTGCGCTGAAGGCCTACAAGACATCGGCAAATGAGGCGGCCTCTTATACAAACGCGTTGCAATCGGCGCTTGGGACCGTGCAGGGGTCGGTGGAAGACATCACGCCCGCGCTGCTGCAGGCAGCGGATTCGGGATATGCGCCGACACTGACCGCGACGGCGAATGACGCCCGGGCGCGTTTCAGCACTGTTGTATCAGCGTTTAATGTCAACGTGGCGGACCGGTCCCTGATGAGCGGCACCGCCTCAGGGAATGCGGCGCTGGCCGATGCGGACACGATTCTAGCAGATCTGATGACTGCGATTGCCGCCGAAACAACCGCCGCCGGTGTCGAAACGGTCGTCGAAGCCTGGTTTGACGACGTTGGCGGCGGGTTTGAAACCTCTGGCTATCTTGGAAGCATGACCGGACGGGCCCCTTTCCGGGTTGGTTTGAGTGAAACCGTGACGGTGGATGTGACAGCCGCCGACCAGAGGGTGCGGGATGTTCTGAAAGGCTATGCGATGGCGGCTGTTGTGGCCGAAGGTGCCCTGCCAACGAATGAGGCCGAGCAGGCGACCCTCATGCGAAGTGCGGGGGAACGGTTGTTCGCTGCAAATACCAATTTCACCGGTATGCGCGGGGAAATTGGGGCGGCCCAGGCCGCGATTGACACCGCTTTGGCGCGCAATGCCTCGGAAGATGCGGTGCTCGAAATCGCGCGGAACGATATTGTGGGGGCGGACCCCTATGAGTTAGCGGTCGATCTGGAAGCGGCTCAGCTTCAGCTTGAGGCGCTTTATGCGGTCACGGCCCGCCTGTCCCGACTGAGCCTGACGGAGTACCTGAGATGATCCGCGCCCTGTTGACCATTCTTGCCATTGCAATGGCCGGAGCCGTGGCGGCTGCTCCGGTTCGCATCAAGGACCTGGTAAATTTCGACGGGGTCCGTGGCAATGATCTGGTCGGCTATGGGCTGGTGGTTGGATTGAACGGGACGGGCGACGGGATCCGCAACGCGCCCTTCACCGAAGAGATCATGACGAACATTCTGGAGCGTCTGGGTGTTAACGTGACGGGGGAGCAGTTTCGGCCCCGCAACGTGGCGGCGGTCTTCGTGACGGCAGAGCTGCCCCCCTTCTCGCGCGCCGGATCCCAGATTGATGTGACCGTCTCCGCAATTGGCGATGCGAAGAGCCTTCTGGGTGGCACGCTGATCATGACCCCTTTGAATGCGGCGGATGGGCAGATTTATGCGGTCGCGCAGGGAACGGTGATCGCGGGCGGGGCCTCTGCCGAAGGCGATGGAGCAACCGTTGTGCAGGGCGTTCCGACCTCCGGTTCGATCCCCTCGGGTGCCCGGGTCGAGCGAGAGATCGAGTTCGATTTTGCGGGGATGCACACCGTGCGCTTGGCGTTGCGAACGCCTGATTTCACCACTGCGGGCCTGATCGAAGCCGCAATAAACGCTGCAATGCACGGGCCTGTGGCGCGAATGCTCGATTCAGGGACGGTTTCCGTGAACATCGCGGCAACGGGGGCGGCGTCCCCCGCGCATGCCATTGGGCGGATAGAGAATATTTCGGTCGAACCGCAACGCAAGGCTAGGGTCGTGGTAGATCAGCGGTCGGGCACCATTGTGCTGGGCGAAGACGTTCGGATAAGTCGAGTGGCTGTCAGCCAGGGCAATTTGACCTTGCGGATTTCCGAGGCACCGATCGTGATTCAGCCAAATCCCTTTGCGCCGGGTGAGACGGTTGTGGTTCCGCGCACGAATGCGGACATTGAGGAGGAGCCGGGCACAAGGCTGGCAGAGATCCCCGACGGCACATCTTTGTCAGAGGTCATCGCAGGCCTGAACGCTCTTGGTGTCAGCCCTAGGGACATGATCGATATCCTGACGGCGATCAAAGCTGCGGGAGCCTTGCACGCAGAGTTCATCGTGCGCTGACCAGGGTCTTTCATCTGGACATCTGGGGCTTCTGTCCCGAGAGCGTAGCCGCCGCGCGGGCGCATCGAACGAAGGTACAGGCGCCGATGTCGGCGCCTGTATCATGGGACGGGTGAACGCCCTCGGGCAGTTTCCGCAGTTTCTGCAGTTCCAGTCGATCCTGATCGGGCTGGCTTGGCGGAGTCAGGGGCCGGGCGGATGAATCGATAAAGGGATCGAAAGACCGTTGGTTGAGCCTTGGACCGGCGGCGGGAGCCTCGCCACCATACAGCCTTACTCAGTTTACCTCCAGCTCAGCCAGCAGAACGGCCCAGCCCGCGCCATGCATGTCCCGGTCGAACCGGGTGCCCTGTGTCTCCGGGCGTGGCAGCGAGAACTTGACCACGTTCAGTGCCTGGATGTCAAAGCGCTTCAATTCCGCAGGGTCGGTGCGGAACAGGGCGGCAACCCGCTCTGTCGACACGCCGTTCGAGACTCGGTGAAACGCCGCCTCTGATCCGCAGAAAATGTCGATTGTCAGCCAGAACGGCCCGGCATTCTTGCTGCGGACCTTGTCGACCAGGCTGCCGAGTTCAGCCATGGGGCATCGTAATGACTTGCAGATCGAACGCCTCCATCGGGTCCTCCAGACTCATCACATGGTTCAGACAGAACTCGAAGATCTCGCCACGGTCGACCTCGGCGGGGGAAAACGGGAAGGCGAAGGTCGGCTGTTCCTCTTTCTGGGTCAGGGGGTGGTGCAACAGGTAGGGATTCAGCATCTTGGACACTTCGTCCACCCGTTCGGGCGTCGCGGCGGTGACGATGCCCAGCACGCCAACCTCGACCACGCCACTCTCCCGCGTCTCCAACGCGCCCAGGGTTGCATTCCGGCCAATCACCCGCAGTTCAAGGTCAAAATCGTCTGGTGACAGTCCCAGCCGGGCCTCGGCCTTTGCGCGGCATCTAGAGACGATGTCGGCGCACCAGGCATCGACATTCGCCACATAGCGGCGGTCGCGCAGCAGGGTCAGCAGCACGCTTTGATAGCCGGCGCGCCGGGCGCCCTCCAGCTTGACAGTGTAGTCGGCGGCCGGTTTCCACGCCGACCCGACGACGCGCACGCTGCGGTCGTCCAACGCGGTGTAGGTGGCGCCGGTCACGTCCAGATGCCCGCCGGGCTCGTACAGGATGAACGGGTCGGAATTTTCATAAAGCATATGGGCCGAGACAGTGTGCGGCGTCGCGAATGCCCCATCGGCCAGCGGTGTCACGGTGAACCCCGTGGCATCGAAATCGACCAGAATCACGCCGGATTGCGGATTCGTGGCACAAAGGGCGCCACATTCCCCGATCTTGGCGCCATGCCAGGCGGCGCCGGCATGATCGCCGCGCATCAGGGGCAGGGCTGCGATGATCGCGGTGTCCGTGGTCCGCCCGGCGATGACGATATCCGCGCCGGTTTCCAGCGCGGCGGCGATCTGTTCCGCCCCGGCCAAAGCGACGATGTTGGAGCAGCTTTCAAGCACCGCGTCCGAGATCTTTGGCGCCGGATGCAACGGCGACACCCGGCCCTCCGCCAGTGCAGCTGATACACGGTGAGCGGGTTGATCGGATTTCAGAACGGCGACTATCGCGGTCGATCCCATCTCTGCCAGGATCTCGGAGGTGATCTCGACCAGCCAGTCGACGGCTGTTCCGGTGCCGCAGGTTCCGGCCGTGCCGATCACCAGGGGCACACCGGCGGTCGCGCGCGCCTCTATCAGCCCGCGCCATTCCGCCTTGGTCGAGGCGCGCGAATATTTTGACACGCCGCGCCCCAGGTAGCTGGGCCCGCTGTCGGTCGAGCCGCCGTCGATGGCGATGATGTCAGGGCGCTGGGCCAGCCCGCGGGCCAGCGCCTCGGGGTCATAGCCCAGACCAAGGGCGCCGGAGGGGACGAGAACGCGGGTCAATCGGACACCGCCTGCGGTTTCTTGAGCACATTGCGCAGGAACATCGGCGCGACGAACCCGGCGATGGCGGCGATCCACAGGCCGATCGCGATGGGGGAGGAGAACAGATAGGTCCAGTTTCCATCCGACAGCACCATTGCGCGGCGCAGGCTATCTTCCATATGGTTGCCCAGCAGAATGCCCAGGATGATCGGCACTGTCGGCACATCAAGCTTGCGCAGCGCGTAGCCCAGCACGCCGAAGGCGACCATCAAGAGCAGGTCGAAATAGCTGCCCGACAGCGAATAGATCCCGACGAAAGACACCATCGTGACCCCCGGCAAAAGCACCCAGGGCGGCACCTGCAGGATCTTGACGAAGACCTTGACCATCGGAACATTCATCAGCAGCAGCACAAAGTTCGCGATCAACAAAGAGGCGATCAACCCCCAGACCACTTCGGGCCGCTCGGTGAACAGGGTCGGCCCCGGCGTGATGTTCAGCGTCATCAGCAGCGCCAGCAGCACCGCCGTGGTGCCCGATCCCGGCACACCCAGGGTCAGCATCGGCACCAGCGCGCCCCCGGCGGCGGCGTTGTTCCCGGCCTCTGGCGCGGCAACGCCCTGCACCGCGCCTGTGCCGAAGCCTGCCTCTTTGCCCTGCACATTCTTTTCCACCGTATAGGCCAGGAACGACCCCAGCGAGGCACCGGCCCCCGGCAGAACGCCCGCAAAAAAGCCGATGACGCTGGCGCGCAGCATGGTCCAGCGGCATTTGATGAGATCCGCGACCGGGATGCGCACCTTGTCCAGCTTGACCCCGATGGACGATCCCTTGCCGTGGCTTTCAATGAAGAAAAAGACCTCGGCCACGGCGAACAGCCCGACGATGGCGACAAGGAAGTCAACGCCGTCCAAAAGATGCAGGTTGCCGAAGGTCAGCCGTGGCATGCCGGATGTGTTGTCCAGACCGATCATCGCAATGCCAAGCCCGATGCAGGAGGCCAAGGCGGCCTTGGCCTGGTTGTTGGAGGCGATGCCGCCCAGCGTGCAGAAGGCCAGCAGGTACAGGGCGAAATACTCGGCGGGGCCAAAGCTGTAGGCGACGCGGCTAAGCAGCGGGGCCAGGAACATCAGCCCCAGCGTCGCCAGCAGCGCGCCGACGAAACTCGCCACGCCCGACAGCACCAGCGCATCGCCCGCGCGGCCTTGCTTGGCCATTGGATAGCCGTCCAGCGTGGTCATCAGCGCGGGCTCGTCGCCCGGGATGTTCAGCAGGATCGACGAGATCCGCCCGCCATACATCGCCCCGTAGTAAACCGAGGTCATCAGCACCAGCGCCGAGGTGGCATCAAGCCCCATGGAGAAGGTGACCGGGATCAGAATCGCCACGCCGTTCGACGGGCCAAGGCCCGGCAGCGCGCCGATGATCGTGCCCAGAAAGCAGCCGATCACCGCCAGGGCCAGGGTGAACCAGGTCAGGACCGCGAAACCCTGCGCCAGGTTGGAGAAAACATCCATCGTCGCGTTCCTTTACCCGGCCAGGCTTTTCGGAAAGGCTACAAGCCCAAGATCGAGCCCGAATTTGAACAGCAAGAACAGCCCCACCGACAGGCCGATACCAGAGGCAATGGCCGTCGTGATGCGCGGGTGGATCTGATAGCTCAGCACGCTGGCCGCGACCGCGGTTGGCAGGATGAACCCCAGCGGCTTCAGAGCATAGGCGTAGCCGATCAGCACGACGACCGCGAGGCCCAGCGACAGCAGCGTCCGCGCGGCAGGCCAATCCGGTTCGGCGTCGGGGCGAAAGATCATGACCAGCCCACAGATCGAGGCGACGATGCCAATCAGGATCGGGAAACTCTTGGATCCCATCGGATCCGACATGAAGCTGGTCTGAATTTGCGTGGCGCTGAGGATATACCCCAGCGCCACGACGATCACGACCAGTCCGAAGACACGGTCGCTTTTGATCACTGGATTACACCGATTTCACGGCTCAGCTCCTCGGTCGAGGCCACGACGCCGTCGATCCACGACTGGAAGTCGCCGCCAACCTTTGTAAAGGGCGCCAGACCGTTCGCCTCCATTGCCGCTTTCCACTCGTCCGATGCCGCAACCGCCGCCAGCTTGTCGGCCCAGGCGTTGAAGGCGTCGTCGCTGATGTCCTTGGGCACATAAAGGCCGCGCCAGTTCACCGCGACCACGTCAAAGCCCTGCTCCATCGCGGTGGGAATGTCTTCGAAACCCGGCACACGCTCTTCGGTCAGTACGGCCAGCACACGCACTTCGCCGGCGCGGATAAAGCCTACAACCTCTGACATATCGCCAGTCATCCCCTGGGTGAAGCCGCCGACCGTCTGGGTGATCGCATCCGCGCCACCGTCGACGCCGATATACTTGATCTTGCGGATGTCGTCGAAGCCAGCGGCCTTGACGATCTGCAGGACCTTCAGGTGATCGAACCCGCCCGCCGCGGAGCCTCCGGCAAAGGCGACAGAGCCCGGGTCGGCCTTGATCGCGTCAACCATGTCGCTCAGCGTCATGAACGGGCTGTCCGCGGCCACGACGATGACGCCGGGATCGGCACCGATGGCGCCCACAAAGCGCACCATATCGGCGGTCATCCCGCCATAGGCATTCTGCGCCAGGCGCGTGGTGGTTGCAGAGGAGGCCGCAACGATCACGTCGGCATCGTCGCTCCGCTCGTTCACGACGTTACTAAAGGCAAGCCCGCCGCCGCCGCCAGCCATGTTCGTGACCTGCACCGGGTCCGCGACTTCGCCGATATCGTACAGGATCTTGCCGATCTGACGGCAGGTGAAATCCCAGCCGCCGCCGGGGTTCGCAGGCGCGATGCATTCCGCGGCGTTGGCGCCCATCGCACCAATAGACAATACAGCGCCGATACCCAGCGCTTTCCAGTTCATGGACATGTGGTTCCTCCCAGATCGTCCTGCCGCATTCTGCTGACGCGGCTTATGAGCGAGGAAGCTGCATGAATTGTCGCATCCTGTCCAGTCCGAAGCCGCTGTGTGCCTTTGCATGGCGACCCGGGGCCCCTCCCCCTTGTCAGCCCGCGCTGGCCCCGCTAGGCAAGCGATACGTCCCGAAGGAGCCCTCGCGATGGCAATCGACGATCCGAAAACCCTCGTTTCCACTGGCTGGCTGGCCGCGCATCTGACCGATCCGGACCTGCGGATCCTCGACGCGTCGTGGTATCTGCCTGATATGGGCCGCGACGGGCGGGCGGAATACAACACCGCGCATATCCCCGGCGCGCGCTATTTCGATATTGACGAGGTCAGCGACGCCCGGTCCTCGTTGCCGCATATGGCCCCCCCGCCCGAAAAGTTCGTCAGCCGGATGCGCGCGATGGGGGTCGGCGACGGGCATCAGGTGGTTGTCTATGACGGGATGGGCCTGTTTTCCGCCCCGCGGGTCTGGTGGCTGTTCAGGCTGATGGGCAAGACCGATGTCGCCGTTCTGGACGGAGGCTTCGCCAAATGGCAGGTCGAAGGCCACCCGGTCGAGGATCTGCCGCCGATGATGCGCGACCGCCATATCACGGTGACACTGCAGAACCACCTTGTACGCGATGTGACCCAGGTGGCGGCGGCGTCGAAACTGCGCGACCATGAGATCCTGGATGCCCGCTCCCCCGGACGGTTCCGTGGCGCAGAGCCGGAGCCGCGCGAGGGGCTGCGATCTGGCCATATCCCGGGGTCGAAGAATCTGCATTACCGGACCCTGGTGAAGGACGACGGCACGATGAAGGCGCCGGACGCGCTGCGCGCTGTGTTCGACGCGGCGGGTGTGGATCTGTCAAAGCCGGTGATCTCGACCTGCGGGTCCGGTGTCACGGCGGCGATCATTGACCTGGCGCTCGAACGGATCGGGCACGACCGGCATTCGGTCTATGACGGGTCCTGGTCGGAATGGGGCATGTATGGCGACCTGAAAGTCGCAACAGGAGACGCGTGAAATGCTGCACGATCTGACACCGCAACCGGCCGACAAGATCCTGATGCTGATGCAGATGTTCAAGGACGATCCGCGAGCCGACAAGCTCGATCTGGGCGTCGGGGTGTACAAGAACGCCAATGGCGTGACCCCGGTCATGCGCGCCGTAAAGTCCGCCGAAAAGACCCTTTGGGAGGTGGAGACGACCAAGTCCTATACCGGCCTGGCGGGCGATCCGGCCTTTACCACCGCGCTGCGCGACCTGGTGCTGGGCGACGCTGTGGCGGCGGACCGTGTGGCGGCGGCAACGACCCCCGGCGGCACCGGCGCCGTCCGGCAGGCGTTTGAACTGGTGCAGATGGCCGCTCCGGGTGCCGAGATCTGGGTCTCGCATCCAACCTGGCCGAACCACCTGACGATCCTGCGCCACCTCGGGATGCCGATGCGGGAGTATCGCTATTTCGACGATGAAACCCGCGCGGTGGATTTTCAGGGGATGCTGGACGATCTGGACGGCGTTCGCAAAGGCGATGTGGTTCTGCTGCATGGCTGCTGCCACAACCCCACCGGCGCCAACCTGACGCTGACCCAGTGGAAAGAGGTGGCGCAACTGTTGGTCGCCAAGGGCGCCACGCCGATGATCGACATTGCCTACCAGGGCTTTGGCGACGGGTTGGATGCGGATGCCGCCGGCGTGCGCCATATCGCAGCGACCTGTCCCGAGACGATGATCGCCGCCAGTTGCTCAAAGAATTTCGGCATCTACCGCGAGCGCACGGGCCTGTTGATGACCGTGCAGGCCGAGGCGGCGGATACCAGGGTCGCCCAGGGCACGCTGGCCCATTTGAACCGGCAAAACTTCTCGTTTCCGCCGGATCACGGCGCCCGGCTGGTGTCGATGATCCTGACCGACGATGCCCTGCGCGCCGATTGGATGACCGAGCTGGAGGAAATGCGGACCGGCATGCTGGCCCTGCGCGAACAGCTCGCGTCAGAGCTGCGGCGCCTGACCGGATCGGATCGGTTCGGGTTCATCGCGCAACATCGCGGCATGTTCAGCCGGATCGGTGCCAGCCCCGAACAGGTGGTCGACATGCGCGAAAAGCACGGGATCTACATGGTGGGCGACAGCCGGTTGAACATTGCCGGCCTGAACGCCCAAACCATTCCGATCCTGGCCAAGGCGATCCACGACGTGGGCGTCTGATTCCCGGCGCTTCACGACACCGCCCGTATCCAGCGTATCAACCGGCACGTCGTTCGATGTGTCGCGTCAGTTCTCTGCTGGCGGAATGGTCTTGCGCGGCAGCGCTCCATCTGGTCACCGCCCACGAAAAAGCCCGGGCGCGAACGCCCGGGCAGGTGATCTAAGACTGACCGGAAGGTAGATCAGCCTTTGGAGAATTCGGGATAGGCTTCCATGCCCAGCTCGGACATGTCGAGCCCGTTGATCTCGTCTTCTTCGCTGACCCGGATGCCGATGACGGCCTTCAGGATGAACCAGAGGATGAGCGACCCGACAAAGGTGAACACACCGTATGCGACGATCCCGATGATCTGGGTGCCAAGGCTGGCTTCACCGTAGAAGATCACCGCGAGCGTGCCCCAGATACCGGCGCAGAGGTGAACCGGAATGGCACCGACCACGTCGTCGATCTTGAACTTGTCCAGCATCGGAACAGCCAGGACAACGATGACCCCGCCGACGGCGCCGATCCACAGAGCACCGAACAGGGTCGGGGCAAGCGGTTCCGCCGTGATCGACACCAGGCCCGCCAGAGCGCCGTTCAGCACCATGGTCAGGTCGGCCTTCTTGTACATCACCTGCGTCATGATCAGGGCAGCGATCGCACCCGAGGCAGCGGCCATGTTGGTGTTAGCAAAGATCCGCGACACGTCAGAGACATCGCCCACGGTGCCCATCGCCAGCTGAGAGCCGCCGTTGAACCCGAACCAGCCCAGCCACAGAATGAACGTCCCCAGAGTTGCAAGGGCGAGGTTCGAACCGGGCATCGGCGTGACCTTGCCGTCTTTGCCATACTTGCCCAGACGCGGCCCAAGCACGATGGCACCCGCCAAAGCGGCCCAGCCACCGACCGAGTGTACGATCGTCGAACCGGCGAAGTCCGAGAAGCCCATTTCAGACAGCCATCCGCCGCCCCACTGCCAGGAGCCCGAGATCGGGTACATGACACCGGTCAGCACGATGACAAAGAACAGGAACGGCCACAACTTGATCCGTTCGGCCAGAGCACCCGACACGATGGACGCTGTGGCGGCCACGAAGACCAGCTGGAAGAAGAAGTCCGACCCGATCGACGCATAGTCAAGCGCCGCATCCGCCGCAGCGATCCCCACCGGATCCAGCACGGTCTGGCTGAAGAACGGCCCGACATAGCCTGCGATGATCCAGCCATCGCCGGGGTACATCAGATTAAAGCCGATCAGCCAGTACATGATGGCCGCGAACGAGAACAGCGCGATGTTCTTGGTCATCTGCATCGCAACGTTCTTGGACCGGACCAGCCCGCCTTCCAGCATAGCAAACCCGGCGGCCATGAAGAACACCAGGAAGCCTGCCATCAGGAACAGCAGTGTGGTCATGATGTAGGGGCCGATTTCGTCGAACCCGGGCGCGGCTTCCGCAGTGTCCTGTGCCAGCCCCAGCGTCGGCAGCACGGCAAGCGCGACAGCGGCAGGAATGAAGTATTTTAGTCTCATAGGATTTTGTCCCCTCTGCTACGCTGCTTACAGCGCGTCCTCGTTCGTTTCGCCTGTCCGCACCCGAACCGCCGAGGCGACGTCCAGCACGAATACCTTTCCGTCCCCGATCTTGTCGGTCTTTGCGGTGGTCTGGATCGTTTCCACCACCTGGTCAGCCATCGACGCGGGAACGACGATTTCCAACTTGACCTTGGGTACGAAATTCACTGCATACTCGGCGCCGCGATAGATTTCCGTATGTCCTGATTGGGATCCGAAACCTTTGATTTCGGTCACCATCATGCCGCGCACGCCGATGGCGGTGAGCGCTTCGCGCACCTCCTCCAGCTTGAACGGCTTTATTGCTGCAATGATGAGTTTCACGTTATCACCCTTCCGATAGGCAGGAGTTCCTGCGGCTTACGGGCACACAAAGAGCGGACGCAGACCGGGTGACAATGCCGTGACAGCGCTTTTCCGACTCATTTCGCAGCAGAGTTGCACAATTTTTGCACAGATTAGGCATTGAGCGTAATTTTTAGGCAAATCAAAAAGACAATGCTCGTGCGCCTTGTCTCTCCACAAGTGGGCTCTGAACGGTTATCGTTTGGAAAACAATTATGATCGAGTAGCAGACCAATTCATGAGTGGATCCGGACGCAGGCGACAGCCTCTGGTGGCCGATAAGCGTGGGCGCGGTGCGGCCAAGCCAAAGAGGACGGCCACAAAATCGGCGAAGCCCAACCCCCGAAGCAGCGCTGCCTCGAAGCGGTCGGGGTGGTTCGGGCTGGGCAAATCCAAGCGCAAACCGGCGCCCTCGCGCAAGAAGACGGGGACGGGCCGTCGGGGTCGGACGCCGCCGCCACCCAGGAAGGGAATCGTCGGGCTGTTCCGCGCGCTGATCGCTTGGATCCTGCGCCTGATCTGGAAGATCACCGCCGCCACCGCTGCCACCATCGCGCTGATCGTCGGGCTGGCGGTCTATTACTTCGATTCACAGCTTCCCCCAGTCGAAGAGCTGCTGGACGGCCGAACCCGCGGGTCCGTCACCTTGCTGGACCGCGACGGGAACGTCTTTGCCTGGCGCGGGGCGCAGTTTGGCGGCACTGTAACGGCAGACCGCGTGGCGCCCGTGCTCAAGGACGCGATCCTGGCGACCGAGGACAAGCGCTTTTACCGCCATTTCGGGATCAGCCCGCGCGGCATCGCCAGCGCCGTGCGCATCAACCTTAGCGAGGGGCGCGGACCGCTGAGCGGGCATGGCGGTTCCACCATCACGCAGCAGGTGGCCAAGCTGTTGTGCCTGGGCGTGCCCTTCGATCCGGAGCAGTGGAAGAACGAGGCGGAATACGAGACGGACTGCCGCCGGGGCACCATGTGGCGCAAGCTCAAGGAAATGCCCTATGCCTTTGCGCTTGAGCTGAAGTATTCCAAGGACGAGATCCTGTCTATCTACCTCAACCGGGCCTATCTGGGCGCCGGTGCTCATGGGTTCGAGGCCGCCGCGCAACGCTATTTCGGCAAATCCGCCTCGGAAGTCTCGGCGCCCGAGGCGGCGATGCTGGCCGGATTGCTGACCGCGCCCTCCCGCTTTGCACCGACCACCAGCCTGGAGCGGGCGCAGACGCGCGCGTCCGTCGTTCTGCAGTTGATGCATGAGCAGGGCTATCTGACGGACCGGGAGTTTGCCCATGCCTCGGGCGCCCCTGCAGAGCTGTCTGCCGCGGCAGAAGCGCGGGCCGGCGGCTATTTCGCCGATTGGGTGATGGATGCCGGGCCGGGCTTCCTGACCCGCGAAACGACCGAGGATGTGATCATCTACACCACCTTCGACCGGCGCATCCAGAAAGCCGCCGAAGAGGCGCTGGACGCGGTCTTTGATGCCAAGCTGCGCGAGGGGTCCAAGGCGCAGGCCGCGATCGTGATCATGAGCGCCGATGGCGCGGTGCGTGCGATGGTGGGCGGGCGCCGGTTCCAGGGGGTCGCCGGGCAGTTCAACCGCGCGATCATGGCCAAGCGCCAGACCGGCAGCGCGTTCAAGCCCTTTGTCTATGCCACGGCGCTAGAACTGGGGTACCGGCTGGACGATACGGTTATGGATTCGCCGCTGACGATCAACATTCCCGGTTCGGGCGCGTGGTCCCCCAAGAACTACACTCGCGAATTTCGCGGCGAGGTGACGCTGACCGACGCGCTGGTGCATTCGCTGAACATCCCGGCGGTGCGCGTGTCGGAACGGGTGGGCCGCGACAAGGTGCGCCGCGTGGCCGAGGATTTCGGGATCGTCAGCGATCTCGCCGCCGGTCCCGCCCTGGCGCTTGGCACCTCGGAATCGACTTTGCTGGAGATGACGGGGGCCTATGCGGGCATTCTGAATGGCGGATCCTCTGTCAAACCCTACGGCCTGCTGGAATTGCATCTGATCGGTGACGACACGCCGCTGATGGATCAGTCCGGCGGTTTGGGGGAACGCGTGATCTCTGAAAACGCGGCGCGGCAGCTCACCTATATGATGTACCAGGTGGTGGAGCGTGGGACGGGTCAGCGCGCGCGCCTTCCGGGCCGGGACGTGGCGGGCAAGACCGGCACGACTCAGGCCGCGCGGGATGCGTGGTTTCTGGGGTTCACCGCCGATTACGTCGCCGGGGTCTGGATGGGCTATGACGACAACACGCCCTTGAACGGGGTGACGGGGGGCGGCCTGCCCGCCGAAATCTGGGGCGAGGTGATGGCGCGGGTGCATGAGGGCCTGCCGGTTCACGATCTGCCGATGATCGGACCCGCATCCTTGCCGCGCCGCAATGTGCCGGATCCGACGCCAACTCCGGCGCCGCCACGGGCCGAACCGCCGCGCAACGATACGGTTGCCGACCGGGTGATCAACGATGTGCTTGACAGTATCTTCGGTGCGCCCAACCGGTGAGCGGATCACCGGTCGGGCATCAGATGTCCGGGGTCAGGTCGCCGCGCGAAGCTTCGCGATCAGGCTGTCGATATTGCCGCGTTGCTGATCCAGCATCGCGCCAATCTCTTCCCGCTCGGACAGGAGCAGGCTGACGCCTTCGATGGTGAGGTTGAAGAACAGGTCGCGCCCGGTGCGGTCGGAGACATAGAAGGTCACCTGGAACGGGGCGGAGCCGCGCAGATTGACCTGGGCCGACACCTCGATCCAGTTCTTCACCGCCTTCGCCCCGGTCACCACAACCTCGCCGCCGATGAACTCGCGGAACCGGCGGCCATATTTCGCCGTCAGGTAATCCCCGAATGCATCGGAAAAGGCCCGCCGCTGGCTGGCGCTGGCACGGCGCGCGGCGGTGCCCAGCGCATAGGCGGCGATATAGCTCTCGTCGGCATAGCGTTCAAAGATCCGGCCGAACTGCGCGATCATGCCAGCCTCGGACCCGCCCTGCGCAATCGTCACGTTGATGTCACGCACCGCTTTGTCCACCAGCGCACGCGCGCTGGCCGGGGTGACCGCGGCGGCCGATGACGCGAAAAACGGGAAAATTGCGGCCGCGCCCAAGAAGGAGCGGCGTGTAAAATGTGTCATGTCAGAATCCTTCAGTGTCGAGATCGAAAGGATCAACCTCCTCTGCCTCTACGACCTGACCTAGCTGAAATCGCCGATTTTGCAAATAGAGCAACCGCGCCTGGGCGTAGCTGTCGGCGCTGTTGTACAAGACATCGTCGATCGTATCGCTGTATTCCGCTCGTTTCCCGGCACCCGACACAATTCTGGCCCCGGTGAAGGCATAACGCTCGGGGCTGGGCACAATATAGCGCACCGGGTTCATCGCGAAATCCACAACCCGGCCCAGAACGGCGCGCGAGGTCGATGGACCCAGTATCGGCAGCTCGACATAGGCGCCTTCGTTCAGGCCCCAGACATAAAGCGTTTCGCCAAAGTCGGTGGGCCGCGCGGGCAGGCCCCATTGCGTCGCCGGATCGAAGATGCCGGCAATCCCGAAGGTCGTGTTGATCAGGAACCGCATCGCGGTATGGGCCGCATCCTCGGGGTTGGCCTGCAGCACATCGTTGACGAAGTTCCGGGGCAGATCCGCGTTGCTGCCAAAGTTGCCGACGTAGCGCATGACGCCGCCGGATCTGCGTTTGCCGTCGCCGCCGCCGCCGACAACTTTGGTGATGGGCTGGAAAATCGCGCGATCCACGGCCTTGTTGAAGGCGTGAACGTCGCGGTTCCTTTGCTCATAAGGATCGTTGATGGTCTCATTCACAACAGCGGGACCGCAGGCCGCCAGAAATGCCACCGATACAAGGGCAAGCGCCGCACGGCGCAGGGGTCTGTAATTCGTCATCACTGCCTTCTGGAACCGCCATCCACTCATTTTGACCAGTATTCGCATAGATAGGGGCAGACGCGCAATTTGACAGGTGATATTCGTTGCGCCGGAACCAGCCTGTGTTCAATAGGCGACAGCCCAAAGACGCCTGTTCGAGCGCTGGCGCCGGGGGAAAAGGCCGGGCAAAAGACGGGCAAGAGACGGGCAAGGGACGGGGCAAGAGGCAAGACATGGGGCCGACCGAAATCGACCGGGGTCTGAAAGAGCTGCGCGCGGCGCGGGCTGAAAGCAAGCCTCTGTTCTACTTTGTGGGTATCTTCAGCTTTTTCGTGAATTTGCTAATGCTTACCGGCCCGCTGTTCATGTTGCAGGTCTATGATCGCGTGTTGGGCAGCCGGTCAGAGGCGACGTTGCTGGCGCTGGTTTTGCTGATGGCCTTCCTGTTCCTGATGATGGGGATGCTGGATTTTGTCCGCGGTCGCGTGCTGGCGCGGATCGGGGCGCAGTTTCAGAACCGGCTGGATGGGCGGGTTTTCGCTGCCATGGTGCGCAAGGCGTCGCTGACCAGCGGGCCCGGCGCGTCGGCCAGCGCGCTGCGGGATCTGGAGTCGGTGCAAAGATTGCTGGCCTCGCCGGTCTTCGCCGCGCTGTTCGACATCCCATGGACCCCGGTCTTCCTGCTGGGCATTTCACTGTTTCACCCCTGGCTCGGACTGCTGGCGGTCATTGGCGGCGGCATTCTGATCGCGATCACGGTGCTGAACCAGATCCGGACGGCAGAGCCTGTCGCCGACGCCAATATGGCGACGCTGCAGGCCGAACATGTCGCCAACCAGATCCGCTCCGAGGCAGAGCTGATCCGCGCGCTGGGCATGCAGGGCTCGGCGTTCTCTCGCTGGAACGGCGCCCGCGTCCGGTCGCTGACCCAAGGCCTGCTATCAAGCGACCGGACCGGCGGGTTCTCTGTCCTGTCCAAGACGTTCCGGCTGTTCCTGCAATCGGCGATGCTGGGCCTTGGCGCTTACCTTGTGCTGACAGCGAATGTGACCCCGGGGGCAATGATCGCGTCGTCGATCCTGATGGGCCGCGCCCTGGCGCCGCTGGATCTCGCCATCGGGCAATGGCCGAGCATCCAGCGCGCCGCCGAGGGGTGGCGGAACCTCGGAGAGTTGCTGGCGCAGATCCCCGAAGAGCCAAAGCGCACGCCGCTGCCGGTGCCGCTGGCAAAACTCAGCGTCGAGCAGGTCTCGGTCATTCCGCCGGGCGAGAAGGTTCCGGTGCTCAAGCAGGTGTCGTTCGAAATCATCCCCGGCCAGGCCGTCGGCGTGATCGGCCCGTCGGGATCGGGGAAATCGACGCTCGCCCGCGCGATCACATCCGTCTGGCGCCCGATCAGCGGCAAGATCCGGCTGGATGGCGCGTCGCTGGACAATTACGACCCGGACGTTTTGGGCGGATACATCGGCTATCTGCCGCAGCGCGTTCAGCTGTTCGATGGGACGATTGCAGAGAATATCGCCCGGCTGTCGCCGGAGGCCGACCCGGAAAAGATCGTGGCCGCCGCGCGCAGGGCCGCCGCGCATGACATGATCCTGAAGCTGCCCGAAGGCTATGACACGCATGTCGCGTCGGTGGGGTCAAAGTTGTCGGGCGGGCAGATCCAGCGGATCGGGCTGGCCCGCGCGTTGTATGGC
>CAYGRI010000041.1:0-23174 GCA_964352155.1 uncultured Maritimibacter sp.
GGCACAGGTTGCCCGGCTCAAGGGCGCCGACGCCGGCGGGGGTGCCCGTCATGATCAGATCGCCTGGCCGGATCTCCATCGATTGCGACAGGATAGAGACGATTTCCGGGGTCTTCCAGATCATCTCTGCCAGGTCGGCGTCCTGCCGGACCTCGCCGTTCACAAGACAGCGGATCGCCCCGCTCGCGCGATGGCCAAAGGCGGACACCGGGTGGATCGGCCCGATCACCGCCGACCGGTCGAACGCCTTGGACCAATCCCATGGCCGCCGGGCTTCCTTGGCCTCCCACTGCAGATCGCGGCGCGTCAGGTCGTTGCCGGGCGCGTATCCCCAGACGTGATCCAGAGACCGTTCCACCGGAATATCGTGCCCGCCGGTGCCGATGGCGATCACCAGCTCTGCCTCGAAGTGCAAATCCTTTGTGAGCGGCGGGTACACCACCGTCTCGCCGTCATCCACAACTGCATCGGGCGGTTTGCAAAAGAAGAACGGCGGTTCGCGGTCCGGGTCGTTGCCCATCTCGCGGGCGTGGGCCTCGTAGTTTCGCCCGACGCAGAACACGCGCCGCACCGGGAACCGGTCTGCCGTACCGGCAATCGCCACCGAGGACGTCGGGGCGGGATCGAAAACAAAGGCCATCTTGCATCTCCTGGGGTGTTTCCGGCGCCACATTGCCTCGCGCTGCGGGGAATGACCAGCCACAGACCTCCGCCGAACCTCTGGATCAATGCGGCGTTGGCCGGGCCACCCCCGAAGAGCAGGGGGGTTTGCGTTTGCCCGGCAAACGACCCGCACTGACCCGACGCCGACGAGTCGCGGCGAAACGCCCTGTCCATGTCAGCCAACGGACCGCCACCGGAACGGCGGGCGCAAGCCCCTGAACGCAGCGTGTCCCAGACTCCCGCATCAGTATACGGAAGGACCTCAAATCAACGCCACGCAAAAGTGATTGACCTCCAACGGTATACTGGTTAACGATCTGGAGCGGCCTGATGCTTTGGGAGGGGTAGTGGGCGAATCCGGAAAAAAGCAACTCGTGGAACACGCCGTGCGGAACCTGCGCGGGCGTATCCTGTCGGGCGAATTCAAACCCGAAGAGCATATTTCCGAAGCCGCCGCCGGTGAGATGACCGGCGTCTCCCGTACCCCGGCCAGAGAGGCTTTGGCGCATCTGGTTGAAGAAGGGCTGCTGATGCGCTCTCCCTCGGGTCGCTGCTCGGTCCGTCAGTTCACCCGCGAGGATATTCGGGACGCCATCGAACTGCGTGGCGTGATCGAGGGCACCATTCTGCGCCTTGGCGCGGAACGCGGCTGTGATCCGGAGACCCTGATTCGCTGCGATACCCTTCTGGACGAGATCGACGCGGCCCTTGGAGACGGGGACGACAGCGTCGATTTTGAGGCCTATGCGACCCTGAACGACCAGTTTCACCGGGAACTGGCGAATGCGCCGGGGTCCGACACGATAAAGCGCGAGTTTCTGCGCATCATCCGGCAGCCGTTTGCCTCGCCCAAGGCGTTCCCGGCCCATCTGTACAACACACCCCATGTGCGCCGGTCATTCCATCGCGCCCAGGCGCAGCATCGCGGCATGATCGCCGCCTTGCGCGCCTGCGAAGGCACACGGGCAGAGGCTTTGGGCCGCGAGCACGCGCGGCTGGCCTGGGACGACTACGAGGCCGTGATGTATCACGGGCGCAAGGCGCTCGAGACGCTTCCCGGTTTCGCCATGATCGCCGCCGCACGAAATGCTTCAGCGGCATGAAATTGTCTCATCAACGGAGGAAACCATGAGACTTAAGACACTCGCGACGACACTCGCCGTATCGGCCCTTCTGGCCGGATCCGCGATCGCTCAGGAATACACGTTCAAACTGCACCACATGCTCGGCGCCAAGGCCCCGGCGCAGACAAATATGCTGGAGCCCTGGGCCAAGCAGGTCGAAGAGAACTCCGGCGGTCGCGTGAAGATCGAGATCTTCCCGGCGATGACCCTTGGAGGCACCCCGCCGGAACTGGCACAGCAGGCCCGTGATGGCGTCGTCGACATCATCTGGACGGTCAACGGCTACACCCCCGGCCAGTTTCCCCGCACCGAGGTGTTCGAACTGCCCGGCGTCTACGTGAATGACATCGAGGCGACCAACCTCGCCATGTACGACATGTTCGACGAGTATCTGGCCGACGATTACCAGGGGCTTGAGGTCATGTGGCTGCATGTCCATGCCGGTCAGGCGCTGATGACCGTGGACAAGGACGTTCGCACCCCCGCAGAACTGGCCGGGATGAAGATTCGGATCCCGTCGCGCACCGGCGCCTGGGTGATCGACGCGCTGGGCGCCTCGGCGCTTGCGATGCCGGTGCCAGAAGTGCCCGCCGCCCTGTCCAAGAAAGTCGTCGAGGCTACGCTGCTGCCGTGGGAGATCATTCCGCCGCTGAAGCTGCAGAACCAGATCAACTATTTCATCGAAGGCTACGACAAGGCGCGTTTTGGCACCACCACGTTCCAGGTCTCGATGAACCAGGCGCGCTGGGATGCCCTGCCCGACGACATCAAGCAGGCGTTCAGCGATGCCTCCGGCCGTGACTGGTGGGCGCAGGTCGCCAAAGTCTGGCGCGCCGGCGATGATTTCGGGATCAAGATGGCCACCGATGCCGGCAAGACCCACGTCACCCTGACCGAAGACGAAACCGCCGCCTTCATGACCGCGCTGGAGCCGGTGCAGGGCCGCTGGATCGAGGAAGTCACCAGCAAGGGTCTCGACGGGACCGGGCTGGTCGCCAAGGCGATCGAGATGGTCAAGGAAAACACCATGGGATCGTCGATGTAAGATGAGTGACGTCGCTCACTCCGGGACGGGGCTGCATGGCCTCGTCCTTCGTATCTGCACCGCTTGGGCAATCCTGGGCGGTGTGGTTTTGCTGGCCGTTGTGGCGATCAACGTCGTCTCGGTCGTCGGGTTTCAGGCCTTCGGAACCGCCGTCGCGGGCGATTTTGAACTGACCGAAGTGGGTGTCGCCATCGCCGCGTTCTCCTTCCTTCCGTATTGTCAGATCGCCGGGCTGAACGTCACGGCGGATATTTTCACCGCGCGCGCCTCGAACTTCTGGCTGTCGCTGTTTTCCCTGATGGGCGCCATTGTCGCGCTGATCTTCGGGGCGATCATGCTGTGGCGGATGTATTACGGCATGCTGGACAAGCAGACTTACCAGGAAACCACGACGATTCTGTCGATCCCGGTCTGGTACGGCTATCTTTGCGCGTTGCCCTCGCTGGCGCTTCTGGTCGTTGCGGCCTTCGCGTCAATGATCGAGTCCCTCTCTAACATGGCCAGAAGGTAGCATCTCATGGACCCGGTCACTCTTGGCGTTCTCAGCCTTGTCATCCTGATAGTGCTGATCGCGATCCGGATTCCGATTGCCTATTCGATGATCCTTGTGGGCGGCGTCGGCATCATGATGCTGAACGGCCCGGCCCTGGTATTCTCGCAGCTCAAGACGCTGGGCTGGGGCGTGTTTTCCAATTACGGCCTATCGGTCGTGCCGATGTTCGTGCTTATGGGCGCGCTTGCGGCGCGCGCGGGCCTGTCGCAGGCCCTGTTCCGAGGCGCCAATGCCTGGCTCGGCTGGATGCGCGGCGGCACGGCCATGGCGGCCATCGCGGGCTGCGCGGGCTTTGGCGCCGTCTGCGGGTCGTCGCTGGCCACCGCCTCGACCATGGGAAAGGTCGCCTTGCCGGAACTGAAGCGCTACAATTACTCGGGCGCGCTGGCCACCGGGTCGCTGGCGGCGGGCGGGGTGCTAGGCATCCTGATCCCTCCCTCGGTTGTGCTGATCATCTATGCGATCATTGTGGAGGCGAATATCGTCACCATGTTCGCGGCCGCGATGATACCCGGCCTGCTGGCGGTGATCCTGTTCATCCTGACGATTGCGATCTATGTGGCGATCCGACCAGAGGCCGGGCCGAGCCATGGCGGCGTGGACCGCAAGGAGTTTCGCGACGCAACGATTGGCATGATCCCGGTTGCGGTCATCTTTGGCCTGGTGCTGGGCGGAATCTACGGCGGCTTCTTCAACCCGACGCCCGCTGCGGCGATCGGCGCAGCGCTGGTCTGGATCTATGGCGTGTTCAAGGGTCGCCTCGGCTTTGGCGCGATCACCGGCGCGCTGAAGGAAACGGCGGGCACCACGGGCATGATCTATCTGATCCTGCTGGGCGCCGAATTGATGAAGATTTTCATGTCGCGCATCGGCCTGCCTCAGGCGACGGCGGAATGGATCGCGCAATCCGGCATGGCGCCGATGACCGTCATGGCCGTTCTGCTTCTGGCCCTGATCCTGCTGGGCTGCCTGATGGATTCGCTGTCGATGATCCTGCTGGTGATCCCGTTCTTCTGGCCCGTCCTGATCGAGATCAACGGCGGCCTCTACATGCCCGCCGAAGGCTCCGGCTTTGGCATGTCCACCGAGGACCTGAAAATCTGGTTCGGCATATTAGCCTTGATCGTGGTGGAATTGGGACTGATCACGCCGCCTGTGGGGATGAATGTCTTTGTCATATCGGCACTCGCCAAGGACATCCCGATGGCGGAAACCTTCAAGGGCGTCCTGCCGTTCTTCGGGGCAGAGCTGGTCCGGGTCACGATCCTGTTCCTGTTCCCCGCGATCACGCTTTGGCTGCCACAGGTCCTGGAAGGCTGGTGACCGCCATGACCGGCACCACTGCCCCTTCTCGGACCGCGAGCGGGGCGATCTTTTCGCAGGTGATGGCGCTGGGCATCGGGACGAGGCGCACCGACATCGAGCGACCCGCGATCAAACAGGCATAGCAGGCCACCGATACCGGGCGGCTGGCTTTGCTGGACATAGCGACGATGCCGGATTGACCGGCCAAGAGAGGAGACAACCATGACAGTTCAAGCGCCCCCCTACCGTGCCGGCCATGTCGGAAGCCTTTTGCGCCCGAAGGCCGTGACCGAGGCTCGCAAGAAGCACTACGAAGACGGTTCCATTACGGCCGAAGACCTGCACGCGATCGAGGATGCCGCGATTCCGGCGATCATCAAGATGCAGGAAGACGTGGGCCTCAAAGCCGTGACCGACGGCGAGGCGCGCCGGTCCTTCTGGCACTACGACTTCATGGGGATGCTCACCGGGCTGGAGCTGGAGCAACGCGACGAAGGCGTTCAGTTCGCCGGTGTCAAGCTGCGCCCGATCTTTCCCACGATCACCGGCAAGCTCGACTTTCCCGACGATCACCCGATGCTCGACCACTTCAAATTCGTGGCACAGAACACCAGCGTGACGCCCAAGATCTCTATACCCGGGCCGTCCTGCTGCCATTTCCGCACCGCGCCCGAAGACATCCATGTGGCGGATTACAAGGACGACCCGCAGGCGCTGTTTGCCGATCTGGCCGCCACCTACAAGAAGGCCGTCGCCAAGTTCTATGAGGCCGGTTGCCGCTATCTGCAGATGGACGATATCTTTTTCGCTTATCTGTGCGACCCCAAGCACCGCGCCGACAAGGTCGCCGCCGGGCAGGACCCCGATCACCTGATAGAGCGCTATTCCTGGATGATGCGCGAGGCGATCAAGGACCGCCCCGCCGATATGGTCATCGGAATGCACATGTGCCGTGGCAACTTCCGGTCGACCCACGCCGCCGAGGGCGCCTATGACCTTGCGGCAGAGGCGATCTTTTCCACCGGCGTCGATGTGTTCTTCATGGAATACGACACCGACCGTGCCGGCGGGCTGGAGCCGCTGAAACTGCTGCCCAAGGGCAAGCAGCGCATCATGCCCGGCTTCATCACCACCAAGACCCCGGAGCTGGAAGAGCTCGACTGGTTGAAGTCCAAGTTCGACGAAGCCTCCAAATTTGTCGATATCGACCAGCTGGGGATCGCCCCGCAATGCGGCTTTGCCTCGACCGAGGAAGGCAACGCGATCACCGAGGACGACCAGAAGCGCAAGCTGGAACTGGTTGTCAAAACCGCGGAGGCGATCTGGGGCGGCGTCTGACGCCCTCCCGTTAACCTGACATTAAGCCCGTGCCATTAATCATGGCGCGGGCAGGCTTGCGGACCAAAGGATCGAACGGTACTTCGTGCCCTTCGTGAACAAGGGACATGCCGTGACCAATCATCTGTACCAAAACGACCTCCCCGACGGGCTCGACCTGGGTCCGATCGTCGCGATTGACTGCGAAACGATGGGCCTTAACCCGCACCGCGACCGGCTTTGCCTGGTGCAGATGTCAGGCGGTGACGGGAACGCCCATATGGTGCAGGTCGCCAAGGGCCAGACAAAGGCGCCGAACCTGTCCCGGATGCTGACCGATCCGACGGTGCTGAAGCTGTTCCATTTCGGGCGCTTCGACATTGCCGCCATGTACAACGCCTTTGGTGCCTTGGCCGCACCCGTCTATTGCACCAAGATCGCGTCCAAACTGATCCGCACCTATACCGACCGTCACGGGCTGAAGTACCTCCTGCAAGAAATGCTGAACACCGACATCTCAAAGATGCAGCAGATGAGCGATTGGGGGGCAGACTCTCTGACCGCCGCGCAACAGGATTACGCCGCGTCCGACGTCCTTTACCTGCATGGCCTCAGGGAAAAGCTGAACGAACGGCTTGACCGCGAGGGCCGGATGGATCTTGCCCAGGCCTGTTTCGACTTTCTGCCGACGCGGGCCCGGCTGGACCTGGCGGGTTGGCCCGAGATCGATATCTTCGCCCACTGACGTCGGGCGCATTCGGCCGGGGCCCCGCCTGACAGGCATCGTGCCCCGCCGGCAAAGCCCGATTGCGCCCGGCTCCGCCGGCGCGCGACGCAGGGGCCGCCACGTCACGGCCCGCCTGTTTGCACGCCGCTATTGTTTCGTTCACGTCCGGCAATTACCTCGGTAGGATGGCGCGCAAAGACAACACGTACTCTCGCCTGGTTCTTTGGCTCAAGGTGATCCTGCCCTTGCTCGCGCTGGCAGGGTTGTCGACCTTGTTTCTGGTCGCCCACAAGATCGATCCCGCCCAGGATCTGCCCTTCACCGATGTCGATATGGACGCGCTGACAAACGGGCAGCGCATCGGGGGGCCGACCTTTTCGGGCATGACAGCCTCTGGCGCTGCCTTCCGCCTGTCTGCCGCACGCGCCTGGCCCGATCCGGACGACCCCGGCTTTCTGACCGGCGAGGTGATCCAGGCCACGATCGACCTGCCCGGCGGCACCAGCGTCGATGTCCGGTCCGGCGGCGCGACCTTTGCCAACGCCACACGCACGGCCGGGTTGCAGGACGGCGTCACCGTCCAGACGACGAATGGCTACCGATTGACCGCCGACCGGCTGAACATGACGTTTGAGACTCTGCGCCTGTGGAGCGACACCGATATCGTTGTCACCGGCCCCTCTCTGCGCCTTGAGGCGGGGCAATTCGACATCACGGGCAACGGAAGCGCAAGCGAACCCTACGTCCTGGTTTTCAAGAACAAGGTGAAGCTGCTATACGGCCCGGAACAATGAGGGTGCCTATGCCATTGAGACATCATCTGACCGCCGCGATCTGCGCGGCTTTTGTACTGGCCCAGCCCGCCGCTGCTCAGGGAACATCGGTGTCGCTTGGGGTCGGCAACCACAACACCTCCCAGCCTGTGGAGATCACGTCAGAGGAACTGTCGCTCGACCAGGCCGCCGGGTCTGCCACGTTCGAGGGGAACGTTATTGTCGGTCAGGGCGATCTGGTGCTGACATCCGACAGGATGGTTGTGGAATACGGACCCAACGCGGACACAGGCGCCAATGAAATCAAGGTGATCCGACTGTATGGCGGCGTCACCTTTGTCGGCCCGACCGAGGCGGCAGAAGCGCGCGATGCGGTCTATACCCTGGCCGACGAGACCATCGTTCTGATTGGCAATGTGCTGGTGACCCAGGGGGCGACGGCCCTGTCGGCAGACCGGATGGATTACAACCTTCGGTCCGGCGCCGGAACGATGACGGGTCAGGTCAAGACGATCCTGAATCCGGGTCAATAACCGTGACGGACCGTCCGAAGCTGGAGGTGACCGACGGGCAGGTCGGCCTCAAGGTGATTAACCTTCGCAAGAGCTACCGCAAAAAGACCGTCATCCGCGATGTCAGCCTTGAACTGGGGCGCGGAGAGGTGGTGGCCCTGCTCGGTCCGAACGGGTCCGGCAAGACGACGACCTTCTATGCCGTGGCCGGTCTGATCAGCCCCGAGGGCGGTCAGGTGCTGATCGACGGGCGCGATGTGACCTATCTACCGATGTATCGCCGCGCCAAGCTAGGCATCGGATATCTGCCGCAGGAAGTCTCTATCTTCCGTGGCCTTTCGGTCGAGGACAACATCCTCGCGATCCTAGAAATCTCGATGCCCAACAAGAAGCGGCGCCGCGACCGGCTGGAGGAACTGCTGAACGAGTTCTCCATCACCCACATCCGCCGCGCCTCGGCGCTGTCGCTGTCGGGGGGCGAGCGTCGGCGAGTCGAGATCGCCCGATGTCTGGCGGCGGACCCAAAGTACCTGCTGCTCGACGAACCCTTTGCCGGTGTCGATCCCATCGCCGTGGGCGAGATCCGCGGCCTGGTGGCCGAGCTGAAGACGCGGGGAATCGGTGTACTGATCACCGATCACAACGTCCGGGAAACGCTGGAGATTGTGGACCGCGCCTATATTCTGCACGACGGCAAGGTCCTGATGAGCGGCACCACCGAGGAAGTCGTCCAGGACGAGAATGTGCGCCGCGTGTATCTCGGCCAGTCATTTAGAATCTCTTAATCCTTTCGTGGGAGTTGGGTTGACCCATGTTTTTTGGGGACAACGAACTGCACCGTTGACTTCGGCGCCAAAGCGGGCGCCAAATGTGAAGGATGTGTGACATGGTTCAGGTTCTTCGTGCTCTGCACCCCGGGACTGATGCCAGGCGCTGCCAACCAGGCAGAGCGCCCAGCGCCGACAAGTGCTGCGACACCATCTTTATGGCCAGCGGGATGTCCCGCATGGGCCGCCTGGTTACATCAGAGTGGGAGGCAAAATGCGCTATCAGATCACTGGCAAGCAGATCGATATCGGTGATGCGCTGCAAACGCATGTTCAGACCGAGCTTGGCGCCATCGTGGAAAAATACGCCCAGCGGCCAACGGACGCCAACGTCATCTTTTCCCGCAACGCGCATGAATATGCATGCGAAACGGTGATTCACCTCTCGACTGGGTTGACGGCGCAGGCCCGGGCCCATGCGACCGAAATTTACGCCGCCTTTGAATCCTGTGCTGAAAAGATGGACAAGCAGCTGCGAAGGTACAAGCGACGGTTGAAAGATCATCATCGGGACCGCCCACAACCCGTTGAACTTTCTGGCGCGTCAGCCTATATTCTAGCGTCAGAAACAGAGGACGACACACAGGAACCTGACAGTCTGAAGCCGATCATTGTGGCAGAGATGGAAACCAAGATTCCCTCGCTGTCTGTTGGTGAAGCGGTCATGCAGATGGAGATCGCCGGAGCCCCGGTTCTGGTGTTCCGCAACGAGGGCAGTCAGGGCGTGAACGTCGTCTATCGCCGAGATGACGGAAACATTGGATGGATCGACCCGGTGAATGCGGGCAAGTAACCAGAACCAAGGTCGAGGCGACCGCAAAACAGCAGGAATATATGGAACTTTCGAACATTCTGGAGCCTGACGCCGTTCGGGTGACCAGCGGAGTGACCAGCAAAAAGCGCCTGTTTCAGGAACTTGCCGATATCGGGGCCGGGGCATATGGATTGCCGGTCAATGATGTGTGCCGGGCCTTGATGGACCGGGAATCCTTGGGACCGACCGGTGTGGGTCAGGGCATCGCGCTGCCCCACGCACGGTTGGCCAATCTGGACCAGGTGCTGGGCATGTTCCTGCGGCTTGAACGGCCGATGGAATTCGATGCCGTCGACCGCCAGCCGGTGGATCTGGTCTTTGCCTTGTTTGCGCCCGCAGAATCCGGCGTCGACCATTTGCGCGCCCTGGCGCTGGTGTCGCGGACTCTGCGCGACACCGACCTGTGCTCCAAGCTGCGGGTGAACTCCGATCCGGTCACGCTGCACGCGCTGCTGACAGAAGAGCGGGCAAGCGAGGCCGCGTAGGCCCCAAGACAAACAGCAGGCGGCGCCGGGATGCGCCGCCTACTTCCAGGGCTTGAAGCCGTACATCATATAGTCGCGCTGATAGGCAGACCGGACGGCGGCCTCAACTTCGGCATCGTAGTAAGCTGTCAGCGGCACCACCGCCTCATCGAAAAAGGGCGGCGGGGCGGGCGCATCAATCTTCAACTGAGTGGCGAGCTGCGCGAGCCCTTCCTCCAGCCGTTCTTCGCGGAGGATCATGTCGGGCATCTGAACCTCGGCCATGCCGCGCAGAACCTCCGATTGCGAGGCCCAGGAGTCGTCCACACGGATGCTCGTCTGCCCCCCCAAACTCCCGCCGACAAACCGGGCAAACCCCAGAAACGCGGCGCGCTGCTGGTCGGGCGTATAATCTGAGCCCGGCGCCTCTTCCGGGATAGGGATGTTGTAATGTGTCCGCAGGGTCTCGCGGATCTCGTGATACACCTCCGGTCCTTCCGTCGGCAAGATATGGCGGGCAAAGGCAGTGTGCAGGCGCATGACGGGATGCCGCAACACGGTGAACACGCGATGCCCCTTATGCTGCCGCTTCCATTGGCGCAGGCTTTTCTGGAAGAACCCCCGCCGAAGATCCTCTGGCGTCACTCCATCGAGCGCGGCAAGCCAGCGCAGCACCCGAGCATCCGGCCCGCAGGCGATCGGCTGATACAACACCGGCGCGGAGGCCGCGGCGACATAGGACGGCACAGCCCGCCCGCGCCGCGGTTCGAAATTCGGCGTGCGGTTCAGGTTGAAACGATCCAGCCGGGCAAGCGCCGCCTCCATCTGCGGAAAGTTCTCAACCTTGTCTTCCAGCGGCTTGGGGTTCTGCACCTTTGTCTTCCGCGAGGTGCGCTGCTTTTCATGCGCAACCCCAAGGAATTTGGCAAGCCCGTTCAACACCTCCAGATCGTTCAGATCTTCATAGGCAATGTAGAAACCCGTTTGTCCGGTGACCTGAAGACCCCGCAGAATGGTGATCTGAAACGCCTGAAGCCGCGCCATATGCTGGACGAAATCGTCCTCGTCAAAGCGCGCCTGGGCCGACTTGGCCTTCTTCATATCGCCCAGCCGCCATTGCCCCGTCGCCTGCGCGATCTTGTGAGAGACGTAGGAATCCACCGGGTTGCGCGTCAGGATGACCTTGGCGCAGCGCGGGTCGGGCAAGATTTGCTCCAGAATGCGGGGGTCATGATCGTTGAAAAAGCGAAACCCCGGCAGCCCGTCCACCTCCTGTCGGATCGCGTCGAGCAGCGACAACGGATCGCTGTCGCGCTGAACCATGGAAATGCCGTGCGCCGTGGTCTTGCCCGCATGTCCGATGAAATGCGGATTGAACAGCTCCCCCAGGCAATGGAGCCCGGGATAATCGTTGATGTTCTCTTCCAGAAAATTGGAGCCGGTTCGCATTTCCGCGAACACGACGAAACTGTCGAGACGCCTGGTCATCACCCGCCTGTCCTGTCTGCTTTGCGCCGATTGTGTGTCACCCGGCCAAAGCCGGCGCTGCTTTCGCAGCCAGGTGTTGATGGATCCTGTCGGGGGCGCATGCCTTAGCGCACCAGATAGGGTTTGCGGATCTCGCTTGGCGCATCCTCGCGCCGATCCGACGCCGGGAAATCGCCCATCAGATGCGGATGCATGCCCTGGTTCTTGAGATCCTGCAGGAACTGCCCGAACCCACGCAGATCGACCATGCGCGGCGCCTCTGTCAGGCGGCGAGGATGGGTCACGCCGATCTCTTCAATAACAGTCTGCATCGGCTCCATCGGGCTTTCCACGAAATCCGCCATCGACCAGATCCGCACCCGCGCCTTGGTGCCGGGGTTGCGCAGCACCTCCAGATGCTCGGCCTCTATCTTCTGCAGGCGCGCGGCTTCTTTGCGCACCCAAGAGAAATCCCGGCGCGACCGGAACAGCGGGACCGCCCAGGCCCCGGTGATCACCGAGATCTGCGCGTTGGAATCGCGCGCCATGAAGTAAGCGGGCGCCTGGTTGTCGCGGGGGCCAAACTGAAAGCACTGCCGTTCGCCCCGGGTGTTCCAGATGAGGTTGGTCAGAAACGCCGTTGGGTCATAGTCACGCAGCGCCGCGCTGTTGGACAGGCCGCCGCAATAGGTGCGTTGCTTGCCGGCAAACTGCACCCGCTTTGGCGCGAACAAGGCGCCATGGATCCGCGCGCCGATAATCTTGCCGAGCCAGCCTTCAAAATCCTCGAACAGATCCGTGAACCCCTCGAACACCGAATAGGGCGCACAGGTCTTACCGTTTTCCAGATGTGGGTTTGGAAAGCGGCTTTGCATGTTCAGACCGGGGCGCCCCCGGGTTCGGCGCACAACGGCGCGGGCGAACAGCCGGTCGATCTTGCCCGGGTTTGGCTCGCTCAGCGAGACAGCCTCTTGCGGGCTGTTCAGAACGGTGTCGTACAGCCGATTGGCACGCGGCCAGATCTTTCGCGCGACAAAACAATTGGACCGGCGCAGAAGCTGAAGGTGATCATCGTAGAAAATATGCGGCTTGCCCTGAAAATCGAACTTGGCAAGCGTCAACGACCGGCTTTCCACATTGGCGGAATAGCGGCGCACCAGGGTCTGGTAGTAGCTTTCGTCCGGGATCCACACCCGCTTGAAATAACGTTCGTAGCGGGGCCGGTCGGTATCGTTCAGGATCGCCTCGAGCGTCGCGCGGGTCAGGCACCACCATTGACTGCCCAGATGCGGTTCCAATCCTTCGGGAATGCGCCGCTTGAACCGCACGCGCCGCTGAAGCTGTACATAGGCATCGAACAGCTTGCGCTGCCGTTTCCACGAAAACGGAAAGCGGAAGGTAAAACGCTCCAGGCTGAGGCCGCCAACGGTCCAGGGCACATCCTCTGTCGTGACGGATTCGATGAAGTTGGTGTTGGGCCGGTTGGCCAGATAGCCCCGCAATTCGGCAACCGGGCGCAGCGGCAAACAAGAGCCGGAGGCCAGGTACACATGACCGAGATCCGGGAACTCGGCCAGCATCCGCTCGACCGCGGATTGGGTGGCGGCAACAAGCGACCATGTCCCCCATTCGCACCGATGCCTGCGCGAGAACCGCACATTCTCTAGCTGCGACAGCGCGCTGACAAAGGCGGCATGGGCGTCCGGTTTCACCTTTTTGTCGACGTGGATCACCACAGGGCAGCCATTCGACGTCCAGTGCCGCACCACCTGCTCGGCACGGTGCAGCTCGTCATGGACCAGCATCACCACACCGAACGTCACGCCCAGTTCCCCTTCGACATCAGCCCCAGAATTTCAAGCTGGCGCCAGTTGATGTACTTCTCCGACCAGCGGCACCACAGGTCCGGGTTGTCGGCCAACCGTCGCGCATAGGCGCGGTATTCATGGCTGTTGGCGTAGTGCTGTTTGCGCTCAAGCTCCTCCACCGACTTGGCAGAAAATGTGTCGAGGAATTTGGCGTGAAGCAGCATACCAGAGGCCTTTTCGCCCCCCCATTCGTCATAGACCTGGTTCAGCCCGCGCGGCAGCAGCATATGGGTCGAACTCACATAGGCATAGGACCGATCCCATTTGACCAAGGGAATCTTGTTCAGCGCTGGCGCCCGTTCCGGCCGGTCGGGGAAGAAGGCGCGCGCCCGGGGGCCGCCCTGAATCCACAGATTTCCGAAGCGGGCGTTCTTCTTGATCGTGTAGTTCCCGCTGTCGAACCAGTTCGCGATCTCGAACGGATCCTGACCTTCGACATAGGGGAAATCGTCGATCGACCCCTTCGGGTACATGTCCAGCAACATGGCAGAGAAGGAGCGGATCGACGAGGCGTCCAGCCAGTCGGTCAAGGCCCCGATCGGCCGGGTGTCGCAGAACGGAAAGACGAAGAATTCATCGGGATCGACCACAAGGCACCAATGACCATGGCCAAATTGCCATTGCAGCCAGTTCAGCCAATCCACCCCGAACCGCGCGCGCTTGTAGCTCGCCTCGCTGGACCAAAGCGACACGTCCGGCTGATCCGCCAGGAATTCCCGGCCCCCATCGTCAGAGCCATTGTCCACAATGACGAAGTGGTTCACGCCAAGGTCGCGATAATACTTCAGAAAATACGGCAGCCGCACCTTTTCGTTGCGCAGGGTCGAAAAGACGATGATATCGCGGGGCTTGATCTGCTTCGTCCTGTTGACGACAGACGAAAGCTCGCGCCGTTTGCGAAACGCACGGATGCGCCAGCGCTTGCGCTGCAATCTCAGGCGATATGACGTCAAGGCGCCCAATTCGTCCTCTCTGACAGAGTATAACCAAAACCCGATTGTGCCCTATCACCAACGAGTTAAGACCCGGTTGAAGTGATCCCGCCATGACGGAATCTGGACCATTCGAGGGCGCGTGTTCTGCCTTGCCTGCTCTGTCATCGTTTTTATTGTCTTTCTCCAAATGTATACGTCGGCGGAGTCCAGGTAAACGGGCAAGTCACCCAGGATCTCTTGATACACAGGCAAATTGCTGCAAATGATCGGGACTTGTAGCGCGGCGGCCTCTATCGGCGGCAATCCAAAGCCTTCGGCAAAGCTTGGAAACAGCAGCCCGCGGCTGTTGCGAACAAGCGCGGCGAGGGTTCTGTCATCCAGATTGGCGAATTCGAACACGGTGCGGCCCATCATCGGCGCGCTGTCCAGCCGGGCGAACACCGCCTCGTTGTTCCAGCCGCGCGTGCCCGCAATGACCAGCTTTGGCGCGGTGTCGGGCAAGGTTTCCCAGACATCCAGCAGCAGCGCGTGGTTCTTGCGCGGCTCGATCGTGCCCACGGTGACGAAGTAGGGGTCTGACAGCCCCGTCGGCAGCCGCGAGTCGTCAGGCTCCGGCACCTCGACGCCCAGCGGCGCGACGATGGCGGCCGGGACACGCCCCAGGGCGGTCAGCCAGCGTTCCGCATCCGCCCGGGTGGCTTCGGCGGCATAGATCACCCTGTCGGCATGGGCCGAGACGCGCGTCAGACGCGCCCGAAAGCTTTCCACGGTGCCCGGCCTCTGAAACGCCGGATGGTCTAGGGGGATGGTATCGTGGATCAGTACCGAGACTCGCGCCTGCGGCACCGCGCGCCAGGCCCGCAACCCCTCCTCGCTCAGGTTGCTATGGCCGGTGTTGTAGTAGTCGGTCCCCACTGGAAGGGTGGCGGCGAGCATCCGGTGCAGGGCGCCGCGCCTGCAACGCCCGACGCTCATGCGCCGCAGGTCCGATTCCGCCCGACGCTTCAACGGGTGGGCGCGCCGAGTCAAACGCCCGACAAGATCGACCGGCCCCCAATCAGTGCCGCCCTCAAGCCGGTCCAGAACTTCGGGGGCACGCTCCGGCGCAATCAGCAGGAACCCAACCGCCGTCCGTGTCAGCAAAAACAGCGGCACGGGATCGCGCAGTAACGCGCGCAGATAGGCCCGCTCGACCCGGTCGACACCCGTCCACACCCCTTTGCCGAGGCGCGAGATCAGCCGGGTGATGTCCAGGCAATGGGCCGTCGGCATGCGTTCGGATCCATAGGTCATCCGGAGAACCGCCCCACGGCCCTCCGCCCAGAGGCGATATGGCCCGCGGAAACCACCCGCCAACACGGCAGCCCCCATGCCTTCTGCGAACTTCGGACGGCATGGGGTCTCACATAAAGCCGCGCGGCTGTGCTACTGGGCCGCTTTCTCGATAGACACCAGATGGCGCAGGTATTCCGCAAACTCGTCCCGCAATTCATCGCGCGCGAGGCCGAAGGCGACTGTCGCCTGCAGGAACCCGGCCTTTGACCCGCAGTCAAACCGCTGGCCCCGGAACCGGTATCCGTACACGTCACGCTTCATCTCGATCTCGGTCGCGATGGCGTCGGTCAACTGAATCTCGCCACCCGCTCCGCTTTTCATCTTATTGAGGTTCTGCAGGACCTTGTTGGACAGGATGTAGCGGCCGATGACCGCAAGGTTCGACGGGGCGTCGCCCATGGCGGGCTTCTCCACCATACCGGCAACCGAAACGATGGACCCCATGTCCTCCTTCACGTCCAGTACGCCGTAGGACGACGCCTTCTCGGGCGGCACTTCCATCGCGGCGACCATGCAGCCGCCGGTTTCCTCATAGGCTTCGACCATCTGCTGCAGGCACGGTTTTTCAGCGGCGATCACGTCATCCGGCAGCAAGACGGCAAAGGGCTCGTTCGGCGCGATCAAACGCCGGGCGCACCAGACCGCATGGCCCAGACCCAAGGCCTTGTGCTGACGGATGTAGGCGATTGCGCCCGAATCCATATTCGTATTGTCGAGCACGTCCAGAAGCTCGGTCTTGCCCTTTTTGCGCAGGGCGGTTTCAAGCTCTGGCGCGTGATCGAAATAATCCTCGAGCGCCCCCTTGCCGCGGGAGGTGACAAAAATGAATTCCTTGATCCCCGCGGCCCGCGCCTCATCAATCGCATACTGGATCAAGGGCCGATCCACGAGCGTCATGATTTCTTTCGGAATCGACTTCGTTGCCGGCAGAAAGCGGGTCCCCAGACCCGCGACCGGGAACACCGCTTTGGTTACTTTTCGTCCCATCCAAAACCTCTAATCTTACTCACCGGCTGCTTAGCACGGCGCCTTGGGGGTGTCTGGTATGAATTCGGTCGAGAATGTGACCTTTTTCAGACTTTTTGCAAAATTTGCCTAAAAATGTGCGTCCTTTTTCGCGAACGCTGTCACCCGCGCACCTTCTGGGCTCTGGCGATTTCCCGCCGGACCCGCGTGCGGAGCGTGACGGCCTGAAACAATGGGTCGTCTCGCTGCGATTTCCCAAAAACGCCGCCTGATTGCTCCCAAAATCCGGCCGGCCGGAACGCGACTTTGTGGAAAAGCGCGGTGTGGCTGAACAGATAAAGGCTGACGCGGCGCCCCTGGCGCGCCAGATGGGCCGCCTGGCGCCGAAGACGGGAGGCCTGCCAGACGGTGCCGGACAGAACCTCCATTCCGCTGAACACCTGGCGTGCCTGAAAGCGCAGGAATGGTGGCGGAGAGCGAGGGAAGGTCGGGTAACTCCCAAAGGCTCGGATGCGCCCGCTTTCGAACCCCTGTTCCAGTGTTTGCAGCAAGCGGCCAATGTCCCGGGGGTCGCATTGACCGGCCACCATGAAGCGGAGCACCCGCTGCCGCTGCTCGCTGCGCATGTCCGCCAATCCCTGTTTCAGCGAGTCTGGAGCATGTTTGCGAAGAAAGACGGCGAGGCTGGCGCCGATGTCGAAAAGGGTGGTCGGCGCGCGCGAGGCGACCCGTCGGTCGGATGCCGCGAATCCGTGGTGCACCTGGGCGAGTGGGACGATCGCCGTTGTGGCCTGCCGCGCCGCCAGCCGCAGGTTCACATCCGTCTCGTCCAGATAGAAATGGAACGCCGGGTCGAAGCCGCCCATGTCCTGCAGAATCACCCGTCGGACTGCGCAGTTTGTGCCCTCGGTCTTGACCGCGTCGCCTGGGGCCGAGGTCAGCACCTCCGGCGCATCGCTGGTCACCGGGATTGGCCGGTGCCGGCCCAACGCGTCGACCCTGCGGGCGCGGTGCTGAAAGCTGATCCCGTTGCGCCCGATCACAAAGCCGCCGGCCGCAGCCACCTGCTGCCGCCCGAACGGCCGCATCAGGTGTTTCAGCCAGGACGGCTCCGGCACCGCATCGTCGTCGATAAAGGCAACGATCTCTCCTGCCGCCTGAGCCAAGCCAAGGTTCCGAGCGGCCGAAATGTTTGGTTCGTCAAAGGTGACGGTCTTGATCCGCCCGGCGAACCCCGCTTCCATCACCCCGGCAATCCCGGCCGGATCCGCGACGACGATAATCTCTAACGCGCCGTAGTCGAGCTGTTCCAACCCGGTCAGGCACCACAGCAGATGATCCGGCCTGTATCGGCTGACGACGATCACACTGACCGGATGCTCCGTCATTCCGGGATATCCCGGAACTCGGATCTAACCGGGCCGACACCCAAGCGATCGCGGACCCAAGGCATAGGCCCGGATCATTGCGAAGGCTGCAACGCCACACCCGGCGCATAAGCGATGAAGAAGGGGTTTTCGAATCCCGCCTTGCCGTAGCTGAGCGGCGTGTGATCGTCATACCGGACGACATCTCCGCCGGCCCCGCGCAGCACGGCATGGCCGGCCGCCGTGTCCCATTCCATCGTGCGGCCCAGGCGGGGATACAGATCCGCCTCTCCCGTCGCGACGAGGCAGAATTTCAGCGACGATCCCGCCGATGTCATGTCGCGCACCGCGTACTTGCCGATGTAATCATCCGTCGCCTGATCGCGATGCGATTTCGAGGCCACCACCATCAGCGCCGCGTTGTCCGGTTTCGAGACGGACAGAACCTGCGTCGGCCCGGGCGCGGCCTTGTCGAAATCGCCCGTCTCTTCCACCGCGACGCCATCGCTGCGCGTGTAGAACAAGCGCCCCTTCGCCGGGGCATAGACCACCCCGCGCACCGGCACACCATCCGCGACATAGGCAATGTTGACGGTAAAGTCGCCGCGGCGCTTCACGAATTCCTTGGTGCCGTCCAACGGGTCGACGATCAGGAAGGATGTCACCTGCTGCCCATGAGAGGCCGATTGCTCTTCGGTCACCAGCGGCACATCCGGAAAGGCCGCCGCCAACCCGGCAGAGATCAGCGCGTCCGCCTCTTCGTCGGCGGCCGTCACCGGGCTGTCGTCGGATTTCGACCGGACCTCGAAATCGTCCGCGTGATAAATCCGAAGGATTGCGTCGCCCGCTTCCAAAGCCAGACGCCGCATAACATCACTCAAACTGTCAAAATCCAACGATTGTCTCCCAAACAGACACAGTAAAACGCTTCGATTTGGCGCGAAACGCCCTGTGCCCTTATGGTCGCGTGGTAAACAAACGGCAATGTTTCCCTGCAAAAAAGAACAGGGCCAGGCCGTCTGAGCAGGCAGGATACCAACACAGATGTTCCAGCAACAGGTTAAGCGATCCACGCTGCATTCTGCGATCAGCATGCTCGAGCTGATTTACCACGCCACGGTGCGGGACGTCCGGAAATCGCATGGCAATGCCATCATCGGCCTGGTCATGAGCATCATGCAAACTGTGATCATGGTCGCCATCTTCTGGCTGATGTTCGCGGTGCTGGGATTGCGCGGCAACGCCATCCGCGGCGACTTCCTGCTTTATGTCATGTCGGGGATCTTCCTGTTTCTGACCCATAACAAGGCGGTTGGCGCCGTCATGGGGGCAGAGGGTCCGACATCTCCGATGATGCTGCATGCGCCGATGAACACGACGGTCGCGATCCTGTCGGCCGCGCTGGGTTGCCTGTACATCCAGACGCTGGCCCTGTTTGTGATCCTGTTCGCCTATGATGTCGCCATCGCGCAGATCGATGTCCTGCATCCCTTTGCCGCCTACGGCATGGTGCTGCTGGCGTGGTTCTCCGGCTGCGCCATCGGTCTTTTGTTGCTAGCGATGAAGCCCTGGGCGCCGTCGGCGGTGGGCATCATCACCCAGATCTACACCCGCGCCAACATGATCGCCTCGGGCAAGATGTTCGTCGCCAACTCGTTGCCCGGCTACATGCTTGCGATGTTCGACTGGAACCCGCTGTTCCATTGCATCGACCAAGCGCGCGGTTTTGTGTTCCTGAACTATAATCCGCACTACAGCAGTGTCGCCTACCCGCTCTACATCTCATTCGTGCTGATCATGCTCGGGCTGATGGGCGAATTCTATACCCGCAAACATGCCTCGGCAAGTTGGAAGGCGGGCAAGTGATCTGCGCCGGAGCACGGATGATGCGCCTCGGTCGCGCCTTGGCGTGCGATCCCGGCGGTCGCTGAAGGGCCCCGGCGTTCCACTGCGAACCCCGGAGCATTCTGACCCGGCGCAGAGTGCCTTCACCCCCCTGGAAAGCGATTCCTGCTCCGATGAGACAGGAGTCTAGGGGCGTGTCATCGGAGTGTTTGCGGGCTTTGTCCCTGATCGACCCAATAACCAAACGTTCACAGAGCGCACGGTCCACCATGACCCAGTGGAATCTATCTTGTCACAAGGGCAGTTGGGCATGTATGATTTATATCTATCGAGATGCGTTATTCTGGCCATCGCATCGCTTGACATAGCCCGGTAGGGTGCAATGCAGACTTGCTACACCATCGACGCGAAGTGCAGGATCACCGGGGTCGACGGTGACTGGGATGCGTTTGCACTGGAAAACGACGGTGCGGACGCCGTCGCGGACAAGGTCATCGGCCATTCCCTGTGGGACTTTGTCTCGGGCTGGGACACCTGCGGCTTCTTGAACGCCCTGTTCTTTTGGACGCGCCGTCGCATGGAACCCTACCAAACCACCTATCGTTGCGATTCTCCGTTGGCGCCGCGTATGTTCCGAATGACCATTCTACCTGGACCGGACAGCGCGCTGACCATCTCCAGCCATGAGCTTCGGGCGCCGGGCCTGATCCCGAGAATGGTATTTGTCGATCAGCCGAATGTCGCGGAGGCGCGGTGCTCGATGTGCTGCCGGGTGCAGACAGCCGGCACCTGGGCAGAGCCCTTTGCGATCCCGCAGGTTCGGTTTGCCGACACGCCGCACCTGATCTGCCCGGAGTGCCGTTTCAAGATGCCGGATTCCAACAGGCAGTCGATGCGGCCCCGGCCCGTTTCCCACGCCCTGTGACATCTTGGCGGTCAGTCGACCACGCGCAGAGTCAGGTTCAACCGCCCCCCGCCCGCCAACAGATCCGATGATCCTGCCCGGATCCGGTCAAGACCGTGGTAGATCAGACGCGCCTCGCCGCCCATGACGACGACATCGCCAGACGAGAGCCAGAGCGACTCTGTCTTGCCCCCGCGCGTGGTGTTGCCGATCCGGAACAAGCCGTCGTCGCCCAGCGAGATAGAGACGACCGGCCAGGAAAAATCGGCCTCGTCCCGATCCTGATGCATCCCCATCCGCGCCGCCCCGGCGTAATAATTGATCAGGCAGCAATCCGGCTGTCGGTCGAGCCCGGTGGTCACGCGCCAGACATCCAGCACGCTGACGGGAATCGGGGGCCAGCCCGTTCCGTTAGGATGGGCCCGCACATAGCGGTAACCGCGGCGATCGGAGAACCAGCCATACTTCCCGGCAGAGGTCATCCGCACCGACATCGGCTTGCCATAGGGGGTCTGCGGGGAAAACAGCGGGGCCTGCGCTGCGACTGCGCGAATATCCTCGACAATGGCGGCCTGACCGGTCGCCGGGATCGACCCTTGGAAAATATGGAATCCCCGCAGGATCCGGGTCGGCGCGGTCATTGCGTCACACTCCTGTTAGAAAGCTTCATTTTTCAGCCCCGGACTCGCTTGCAGCAAAAACATGCCCTCCCTATATACCCCCAGAAGCCAGCGGGGGCAGGCTCTGCCTTCGCTTCGTGTTTGGGATAGGGACGCGGTGCCGGAACGGGCCGCGTGACCCGCAACATCGCCGAAAGAGAGGAATTTGAGCATGGCCAAAGTCATTGGCATCGACCTCGGAACCACCAATAGCTGTGTTGCCATCATGGACGGCAGCCAGCCCAGGGTTATCGAGAATTCGGAAGGCGCGCGGACGACGCCGTCGATCGTCGGGTTCACCGACGACGAACGTCTGGTCGGACAATCCGCGAAACGGCAGGCTGTCACGAACCCCAGCAACACCGTCTTTGCCGTCAAGCGCCTGATCGGCCGCCGTATCGGCGACGCCGCCGTGGAGAAAGACAAAAAGCTGGTCCCCTATGACATCGTCGATGGTGGCAACGGGGACGCCTGGGTTCAGGTGCGCGGCGAAAAGTACAGCCCCAGCCAGGTATCCGCCTTCATTCTGCAGAAGATGAAGGAAACGGCGGAAAGCTATCTGGGTGACGATGTCACGCAAGCCGTCATCACCGTCCCGGCTTATTTCAACGATGCCCAGCGCCAGGCCACCAAAGACGCCGGCAAGATCGCCGGGCTCGAAGTGCTGCGGATCATCAATGAGCCGACGGCCGCCGCGCTTGCCTATGGCCTCGACAAGAAGGAATCGCGGACGATTGCGGTCTATGACCTTGGCGGCGGCACCTTCGACATCACGATACTTGAGATCGACGATGGCCTGTTCGAAGTAAAATCGACCAACGGCGACACGTTCCTGGGTGGCGAAGATTTCGACATGCGGATCGTGAACTATCTTGCTGAAGAGTTCAAAAAAGAGAACCAGGTCGATCTGACCAAGGACAAGATGGCGCTGCAGCGTCTGAAGGAAGCGGCGGAAAAGGCCAAGATCGAACTGTCGTCCTCGTCGCAGACCGACATCAACCAGCCCTTTATCTCGATGGGGTCGGACGGGCAGCCGTTGCACCTGGTGATGAAGCTGACCCGTGCCAAGCTGGAAAGCCTGGTGGGCGATCTGATCAAGAAGTCGATCAAGCCGTGCAAGGACGCGCTGAAGGATGCGGGCCTGTCGACCTCTGACGTGGATGAGGTTGTTCTGGTCGGCGGCATGACGCGGATGCCCAAGGTCATCGAGGAAGTCACCAGCTTCTTCGGCAAAGAGCCGCACAAGGGTGTGAACCCGGACGAAGTGGTTGCCATGGGCGCCGCGGTTCAGGCCGGCGTGCTGCAGGGCGATGTGAAAGACGTCGTGCTGCTCGACGTCACCCCGCTGTCGCTGGGGATTGAAACGCTGGGCGGTGTTTTCACCCGGTTGATCGACCGCAACACGACAATCCCGACCAAGAAGTCCCAGACCTTCTCCACCGCGGAGGACAATCAGTCCGCGGTGACCATCCGGGTCTTCCAGGGCGAGCGTGAAATGGCGGCCGACAACAAACTGCTGGGTCAGTTCGACCTGGTCGGCATCCCGCCGGCGCCGCGCGGCGTGCCGCAGATCGAGGTCACCTTCGACATCGACGCCAACGGCATCCTGGCGGTCTCGGCCAAGGACAAGGCGACCGGCAAGGAGCAGAAGATCACCATCGAGGCCTCCTCGGGTCTGAACGAGAAAGACATCGAGAAGCTGGT
>CAYGRI010000042.1:0-22811 GCA_964352155.1 uncultured Maritimibacter sp.
CCCCGAGGCGCAATCCCGGAAGATCGGTCGCGGCAACGCAGCCACCAAAGCCAGCCCCGATCCGCCGCCACCCGAACCGCCGCCGTCCACTGTGACCGCAGCGCCGTCAGCCGGTGCGGCGGATCAGCCCAGGGCGGGCCAGCCGGCCTCTGCCAGGATGGCGTGGCTGGCCTTGATGTCGCCCTCCGGGTCGGCGCCGGGTTGCAGGGCGTCGGTGATGATCTCCAGCACCGTGACGCCGGTATAGCCGATGTCGGTCAGCGCCTTGTAGACAGGGCCGGGTTCCACGATGCCGGTGCCCAGCTTTTCATGCTTGAACTCTTCATAGCCCGAGTCGGAAATATGGATGTTCTTCACCAGATTGCCCATCTTCCGGATCGCCTCGGCCGGGTCTTCCTTGATGAAGGCGGCGTTGCAGATGTCGTAGTTGATCCCGACCTCTGGCCCGACCAGCGCCGCCGTATCGACCATGTCCTGCGCGGTGGGCAGATAGGTGAAGGGCACGTTTTCCAGCAGCAACTGAACGCCGGTGCCCTTGGCGTGGTCGACCAGCTGTTTCATCCCTTCGACGAACCAGTTCAGCATCCAGTCATGCGGCGGGTTGATCAGGCTGTTCACCGGGCCGGGAATCGCCACCACATAGGGGCACGACAGCTCTGCCGCGAAATCAATCGCCTCGCGGTAACGGTCCAGTGTGTACTCGCGCATCAGTTTGTCGACACCGTTGGGGTTGTTGTCCAAAAGCGGGATGCAGAAGGACGAGACCTTGGTGCCCTCGCCGCTGAGCCAATCCACATAGGCCTTGCGCTGCGCGGCGCTCAGCTCGCGGGGCCAGCAATGGGGCGGGAAGATCATCAGCTCGTAGGTGTCGTATCCCAGCGAGTGCAGATGCTGCAACGCCCCCAGCCCGTCATGGGAATACAGGAACGGGAACGTGCTTGCCGCGACGGTGAGGTCTGTCATCCTGAAGGGGTCCTTTTCGCTTGTCAGCCCGGCGCCGACATGTTCATCCTACGCACAAAAGTTACTATACCGCACGAAACACGCGGTTCAATTGGAATGTGAGGGGCCATGGCCAGCACGCTGTTCTCGCCGATCGCGCTGCGGGGTCTGACGATCCCGAACCGGGTCACCGTCGCGCCGATGTGCCAGTATTCGGCGCAGGACGGCGTCGTCGGCGACTGGCATCTGGCGCATCTTGGCACCTTCGCGCAATCCGGCCCCGGGCTGATCATCGTCGAGGCGACGGGGGTGATCCGCCCCTCTGGCTCTACCCCCGGCTGCACCGGATTGTACAGCGATGCCTGCGAGGCCGCGTTCAAGCGGATCGTCGGTTTCATGAAATCGGTGGGCGACAGCACCGTTGGCATCCAGCTCAGCCATTCCGGGCGCAAGGGCAGCACAGTCGCCCCGTGGGAGGGCGGCGGGCTGGTCGAGGGGCCGCTGGCCTGGGACCCGCCAGCGCCCTCTGCTGTGTCCTACCTGCCCGGCTGGCCGCCCCCCGTGGAAATGGACGCGGCGGCGCTGGCGCGCATCAAACAGGCTTTCGTTCAGGCGACCGAACGGGCAGACCGCGCCGGCTTTGATCTGGTGGAGCTGCATGTGGCCCATGGCTACCTGTTGCATCAGTTCCTGTCCCCGATCACCAACCACCGAGGCGATGGCTTCGGCGGCACGCCGGCCGGACGGATGCGCTATCCGCTGGAGGTGTTCGAGGCCGTGCGCGCCGCCTTCCCCAAGGACAAGCCGGTGCTGGTGCGCCTCTCTGCCACCGACTGGATCGAGGGCGGCTGGGACCTGCCGCAATCGTTGGAATTCTGCAAGGCGCTCAAGGCGTTGGGCTGCGATCTGCTGGATGTGACCAGCGGCGGGCTGGACCAGCGGCAACAGATCACCGTCGGCCCCGGCTATCAGGTGGGGTTTGCCCATGCGATCCGGGCCGAGGCGGGGATCCCCACGATGGCTGTGGGCCAGATCACGGAGCCGATTCAGGCCGAGACGATTCTGGCCACCGGGCAGGCCGATATGGTGGCGCTGGCCCGTGGGATGCTTTGGGATCCGCGCTGGACCTGGAAAGCGGCGGTGGCGCTGGGGGCAGAGATCGCGCTGCCCGCCCAGCACGCCCGCTGCAACCCGGCGCTGCGCGGCAAACCCTTTGTCACGCGGAGCTGACCGATGGGGGTCCTGAGTGGCAAGACCGTCGTTCTGACCGGCGCCTCCAAGGGGATTGGCGCCGCCACGGCCAGCGCGCTCGTGGCCGCGGGGGCCCGCCTGATCGCGCAATATGGTGGCGACCGTGCGGGGGCCGAGGCCGCCGTGGCCGGAGCCGCCCCGGGGCAAGTGACGCTGTTGCAGGCCGACTTTACCGACATGGCCTCTGTCGATGCATTTTGGGCTGCGGCCGTGGCCGAGTCCGAACCTGGGGCGCGCGGGATCGATGTGCTGGTCAACAACGCCGGGATCATGCGCCAGACCGGCGGGATCACCGACCCGATTGCCGAGTGGGACAAGGTTTGGGCCGAGGCGATGGCGGTCAATGTCCATGCCCCGGCACGCCTGATGCGCTATGCGGTGGCGGGCTGGCTGGCGGCTGGCACGCCCGGCGCGGTCATCGGGATCGGCAGTTGGGTGACGACGCGGGGCACCTCGAACCCCGGCGCCATCGCCTACGCCGCCTCCAAGGCTGCCATCGCGGCGGCGACCAAGACGGTGGCCCGGAACTACGCCCGCCAGGGCATCCTCGCCTATGTCATCGCCCCCGGCGTGGTGCGGACCCAGATGTCCGTTGACAGCGCGGCGAAAACCGGCGGCGAAGCGGCAGTGACCGCGACCCTGCCGATGGGCGAATGGGTTCCGCCCTCTGACATCGCCGAGACGGTCGTGTTTCTCGCCGAAGGCCGGGCGCGCCACCTGACCGGCGCGACCATCGACCTGAACGGCGCCGCCTATATCCGATGAGCGCCGGACGGATCAGCGCCCCAGTTTGGTGGCCTGTCTTTGCGGGGGCTCGAAGCGCCGGTTGCGCAGAGACAACGACCCACTCAGGAAGCGGCGCCCCGGCGGGCCGGCAATCCCAGACGGAACGCGGCGTTCTGCAATACCGGGCGGGACGCGGTGCCCTGCGATATCAGACGAGGCGTAGCGGCTTGCCGCCGCAGACGAGGCGCGGTGCCGTGCCACCTCAGCCGGGCCGGGGCGCAGAGCCATCCCAGACCAAACGCGGCGCCATCCCATCCCTAGCGGGCCGCAGCAAAGCCCGGCGCCGGGGCCTGCCGCGTGGTGCCTCCGCGCTATTCGGCGGCGGCCTTGCGGTTTTCGATGCCGTCCACGACACTCTCCAGCTCTTGCATCAGGGGCACCATCCGGGCCACCCGCTCACGGCCCTCGGCGCCCAGGCTCTCGAACGTTGTGATCGGGGCGCGAACGTCGCCCACCGGATGCCCCGCCGCCGCCGCCAGCGCCTTGGAATAGCATTGATGCCCGTACAGCGGATGCCCCTCTGTGATGATGGCGTCGAACTTCTGGATAACGCTTTGCACCGCCCAGACATCGTCCCAGCGCTGCTCATAGGCCCAGTCGACGAATTTCACCGAGGCCCGGGGGATGTAGTTGCCATAGGGGTTCACATAGCCATTGGCGCCCATCTTGAAGCTTTCCAGGATCTGCTGCCCGGCCCAGACATTCATCAGCCCGTCGCTTTCCACCAGAATCGCGTGGATCCGCTCGATCCGCTGGCTTGCTTCCTTGATATAGCGGATCTGCTCGAAGCTTTTGGTCAGCTTGCCCACCAGCTTGGCCGACATGTCCACCCGCGAGGTGAAGGGGTTGTTGTACAGCATGATCGGCAGGTCGCAGCCTTCGCAGATCGCGCGGTAATAGTTGAAGATCTCGTCTTCGGTGGGAGTGTAGTAATAGGGCGGGATGATCATCAGCCCGTTGGCGCCCAGATCCTGCGCCTGCCGCGAATAGCGCACCGCGTTGGGGGTATAGGCGTTCATCGTGCCCACCATGACGACCATCCGGCCCGCCACATAGTCGACGGTCGCCTTCACGAAGGCCTCCCGCTCGGCATCGCTGATGGTCAGGAATTCGCCGGTGGTGCCCAGGATGATGATGCCGGGCACGCCGGACGCAACCTGCCAGTCAAGAAACCCCTGCCAGGCCTCATAGTCGATCTCGGCGCCCCCCGGGGTGAAGGGGGTGATGGTGACGGTATAGCTGCCATGGAACGTCTGGCTCATCTGGGGGTCCTTTCGGGCTGGGCTGTCACGAGGCACATCACATGATCGCGGACAGCGATATTCTTGTCATCGGGGGCGGCATCGCGGGGCTGATGACCGCGCTTTATCTGGCGCGCGAAGGCGCCGGGGTCACGCTGGCCGAGGCGCGCGATCTGGGCACTCAGGCCTCTGGCGCCAATGCCGGATCGCTGCATCTGCAGATCCAGTACCCCGAATTCGTGTCCTATGGCGAGGGCTGGGCGCGGCTTTATGCGCCGTGCCTGCGGTTCCTCAAGGCGTCGATCGAGATGTGGCAAGGCCTGCCCGAAGAGCTGGGCGAGGATCTGGACGTCACGCTGGGCGGCGGTCTGATGGTCGCGCGCACAGAGGATCAGATGCGCCAGATCCGCGCCAAGGCGGCAGTCGAGGCCTCGGTCGGCGTGGAAACCCGGCTGCTGGGCACGGCGGAGCTGCGCGAGCTGGCGCCCTACCTGGCGCACAAGGCCATCGGCGGCGGCTTTTGCGCGATGGAGGGGAAGGCCAACCCGCTTCGGACCACCCCGGCGCTGGCGCGTGCAGTGGCCGGGGCGGGCGTGACGATCCTGCGCGACACATGCGTGACCGGGATCGAGCGGGCGGGGCAGGGGTTCCGCATCCAGACCGACCGCGGCCTGATCAAGGCGGGGCAGGTGATCAACACCGCCGGGGCCGAGGCCGCAAAGATCGCGGCGATGGTGGGGATGGAGATCGACCTGCAAGGCTTTCCGCTGCAAGTCACGGTGACGGAACCCGTCGCGCCGTTGATCCCGCATCTGGTCTATTCCGCCGCCGGAAAGTTGTCGCTGAAACAGGCGGCGAACGGCGGTTGCATCATCGGCGGTGGCTGGGCGGCGCGGCAGCGCCCGGGGGGCGGCCTTGCGATCGAGCCCGCGCATTTCGCGGGCAACATGGCCATTGCGGCCGATGTCGTTCCGGCTTTGGGGCAGGCGCGCACCGTTCGCAGTTGGACCGCCTGGGTCAACGGCACCACCGACTGGCGCCCGATCATCGGCGAGGCGCCGGGCATCCCCGGTTTCTTCCTGGCGCTGTTTCCCTGGGTGGGGTTCAGCGCCGGGCCGATGACCGCGCGCACCATTGCCGATCTGGTGCTGGGACGGGCGCCGCCGATCCCGCTGACGGGGATCTCTGCCCTGGCAGAGTGAGGCGGCGCCCGTCATCGCCTCAGGCCGCGCCTTGCGCGCGTTTGCCCGCGCCCACGATCTTGCGCTGATAGGCGCGCCAGGTCATCGCCCAGGTCTCTGGATCCTCGAAGGCATCGCCTTTGACCTGCGCAATCGCCTGATTGTGCGGCGCGGTCTTGACCAGCTCGGGATCCGTCCGCGCCTCTTCGGCGATCTGGGCCAGAACGCCGATCCAATGGTCGATGTCCTCTTTGGACCAAAGCTCTCCGGCCTCGGGGGTGAAGGGTTCAGCGACGATCCAGGGCTCGTGGCTCATCCACCAGGGGTCGATCCCGTAATCCGCCATCCGGTTGGCGAAATCGACGGTGCCCACGCCAGTTTCCTCGCACAGGGGACCCAGCGACCAGCGCGTCATCTCCATCCGGTATTGGGTGTTGTCGGGGTTGGAAATCGCGATGCCCGGAATCTCGGACAGTTTCTTGTCCATGTAGTTGTTCGCCACGACCGAAATGTCGGCCGCCATCCGGATCCCCTCGGCCCCCATGGCGCGCGACCAGGCATAGGCCTTGACGACCTGCGGGACATTGCCCCAGAACTCGCGCACCTTGCCGGCCGATTTGGGCCGGTCTTCGTCAAGGATGTACCGGTCGCCCTGCTTGACCACCACCGGAGTCGGCAGATAAGGGACCAGCTCATCGGTACAGCCAAAGGCGCCGACAGCGGGCCCGCCACCGCCCTTGGGCGCGCCAAAGGTCTTGTGCAGCATGAACATGCAGGCGTCAAAGCCCAGTTCGCGGGCGGACAGACGGCTCATCACCCCGTTGAAATTGGCATGGTCATAAAAGCACAGCGCGCCGGCATCCTGGGCAACCTGCACCCATTCCTTGATCTCGGGATTGTAGATTCCCATGTCGTCGGGGTTGTTGATCATGATCAGTGCGGTCTTCTCGCTGACCGCCGCTTTCAGCGCTTCGAGCGAGGGATAGCCGTTGTCTTCCAGAGGCAGATTGACCACCTTGAAGCCCGCTGCAGCCGCCGTCGCCGGGTTGCAAGGATGCGCCTGGACCGAGGTCACCATTTCGGTCCGCTGGTCCAGCATCCCGCGATCCTTCCAATAGGCGCGCGCCACGACGGCCATCGTATAGGCCGCGTCGGCGCCGCCCCCGGCCTGGAACACGAACTGATCCATGCCCGACAGGCTTTGCAGGATGCCGTTGAAATCGTCCATGATCTCCAGCACGCCCTGTAGCGTGTCGGGGTGCTGATAGGGATGCACCTCGGCCAGTTCCGGGCGCAGGGTCGCGTATTCGGCGGTCTTGGAATTGTATTTCATCGTGCAGGTGCCGAACAGGCTGACCCCCATCATCCCCAGCGTCATCTGCGACAGATGCAGGTAATGGCGCTGGGCCTCGAATTCGGTGATCTCGGGCAGCTCGGGGCGGTCCTTGCGCGCCATCGCGGCGGGGATCAGGCTGTCGCCGGCGGCCTGCGCCACTTCGGCCTCGGGCGCCGGGAACAACTGGCCCCGGCCACCGGGGCGGCCAATCTCATAGACGACGGGTTCATCCCATTTCGCAGCGTGGAATTCCGGCAGGCGGGTCATTGCAGCACCTCCTTGAGGGTCTCGGCCAGATGGCGGATGTCGGCGGCAGAGTGGACTTCGGTCACGCAATAGAGGGCGGATTGGCCAAGGTTCCCGGCCTCGCCCGACAGATCCTTGCCGCCAAAGATACCGCGTTCCCGCAAAGCGTCGTTGATCTCGGCCACGCTGCGTCCGGTCTCGTCAAAATTCACCACGAACTCCTTGAACGTCGTGTCAGGCCAGACAATCCGCACCCCCGGCACCTCGGCCAGACATGTCGCGGCGTAGCGGGCATTGCTGACGATCAAGGTGCCCAATTCGCGAAAGCCCTCCGGCCCCAGAAGGCTCATATAGACCGCGCCGGCGATGGCCCACAGATAGGTGGAATTGCCGGTCCAATCCTTGCCATGCTCGCGCGAGCCGTAGGAGTTCTGGTGCGGACAGGCGAGGCCGAAACCCACCTGACCGTCCTGCGCCGTCTCGACGATGGACACCAGAAAGCCATTGTATTCATGCACATAGCGCGGATCATCGCGAGAGGCGATGAAGCCGCCCGCACCGCCGCCGCATTGCATATGCACGCCCAAAGGCTGCACCGGCCCGGTGACGATGTCCGCGCCGTAATCGCCCGGCGCCACCATCACCCCAAGGCTCGCCGGATCGACGCCCACGATGGTCTCGGCCCCCGCCGCGCGCGCCATCCTGGCGATCTCGGCAGCGCCGGTTTCAATCGTGCCCAAATAGGCGGGGTTCTCGAAATAGACGGCGGCCACGTCATCGCCCAGCTTGTCGGCCAGATCGCCAAGGTCCATCCGTCCGCTGGTCGGGTCCGCGGCGACAAGGACCACTTCGATGCTGTGTTCCATCTCGGAGGGCTGGCAATAGGTGTGGATCACCGACAACCGCTCTGGGTCCGACAACTGCGGTACCAGAACCTTGGCCCGCCCGGTCATCCGTGCCGCCATCCGGATCGCATGGCCGATGGCACAGCCCCAGGAATAGACCGGCAGTTGCACCACATCCAGATTCAGCAGCGCGCCCAGTTGCGACGAGAACTCGAACCAGGCCTGGTTGCGCCCGTGATCGGATTGGTAGCTGCCCCAGACATTGGTGGCGAACTCCGTCCGGCCGACGATTTCGTCGACAATGGCGGGGACATGGTGCTGCCACACCCCGGCGCCCAGAAAGCTGAGGTTCGCTTCGCAGTCGCTGTTCTTTTTCAGCTTGGTCAGCAGATCCCGCTTCAGCGCCATCTCGGAATTGAGCGCAGGCGGCAGACTCAGCGGCGCCTTGCGCAGGTGACCCGCCGGGATCTGTTCAAACACAGCGTCCACAGAGGGCGCGCCGATCTCGTCCAGCATCGCCTGGATCGCCCCGGGGGCGGAATTCGCCATCCATGGGTGGGCGCGGGTTTCGGTCGTCATTGCGGTGCTCCCCGTTTCAAAGGTCTCGGTCAACGCTGCATCGATTCTGTCCGATCGAGCGCAGATTCTGCACAAAAGTTCGCATGTCGCACAAATCTAATCAATACGCCCGATCCGCATCATCATTTCGCGGTCGGCGCCGGTGCGCACCCGGATGAACCCGGCCAGGCTGGCGTCCAGCGCCGGATCACCCGTATCCACCCACAACCGCGGTTGCGCGAGGGCTGCGAGTTTCGCCTCTGTCGCCAGCACGATCAGCCCGTCGCGGCCCGCCCTGGCGATCACCGCGCGGCCGATCTGCTGATTGCCGCGCCCCAGCAGAAAGCCTTGCTGCCCAGTCACGCCCAGCACGATCTTGACCGGCCGCGCCTGCGCCAGATGCTCCAGCGCTTGCGCGGCGGTGTCCCGCGCCACGACCTGGCCGTCCAGCAGCGCATCGGTCCCCAGAACCGTCGGCACGTGCCCCGCCGCGCGCATCACCGCCCCCGCGCTTGTTCCCGGGCCGATCACATAGAGCGTGCCGGGGGCCATCGCCCGCGCCACCGCTCGCGCGGCAGAGGCGAGCGCCGCCGCCGAATCCCGCCGTGGGCCGCCCTTGGCGGCCTGCATCAGGCTGCGCAGGCCGGGCACACGCGCCAGTCCGAACAGCTCGGGCGCCAGGATCCCGGCGCGCAGGGCGGCCTCGTCGATGTCCATCACCTCTGCATCGGCCCAGGCGATCCGGTCAGGGTCGGTCACCAGCGTCGCCATCACGGCCCCCGCCGCACCGGGAGAGACCGCAAAGACGCCCGAATGCATTTTGACGCCGCAAGGGATGCCCAGCAGACCCATCCCATCGGGCAAGGCCCCTGCCACATCGCGCGCCGTTCCGTCGCCGCCAGCAAAGACGATCACCTCAGCCCCGGCCATCGCCGCCACGGCCTTCCGGGTGTCGCGGGCGGTGCCGGTGGGGGCGTCCGTCTGCGCCAAGCGGATGTCCAGCGGGAGATCCGTTACCCAATCCGCCCCCAAAGCACCCGGCGCCACGGTGACCCTCGCCGCCGGCGCCCGCTGGGCCAGCCGGGCCATCGCCGCCCGCGTGCGCTGCCCCGCCAGGGCGGTGGCGCCGCGTCGGAGGGCCTCGGCCACCGTATCGGGGCCATCGGTGCCCTTCAGCCCGACAGAGCCGCCAAGACCGGCAATCGGGTTCACGATCAGTCCGAAATGCACGCTCTGCCCCCTTTCTCGCCTGCGCGGGATGCACCCTCCCGCCATGACATAACAGCGAAAGGGCTGCAGGAAATGCCCCACGCCCGTTTTGGCGGCACAGGCCGCCACATCGCCGCGCGGACCGGCACAGCGCCCGGATCGCGGGCAGAGCCGCACAAGGGGATTGACAGAACCGCGAAACTCGCTGACCCTAAATTCGCACAAATGTTCGTTTTGCGCACAAACCGGGCTGCAGACCCGGCCACACACATCGGCTGGCCCGAACCCGGGTCACGCGACATGGGAGTACGACGCATGCTGAAAAGAACCTTTCTGGCGGGCCTGACCGGGATCGCCATGGCCGCCATGGCCGTGACCGGGGCGCAGGCCAAAAGCCTGGATGATATTCTGTCCGACGGCGTAATCCGCATCGGCATCAACCCCAACTTCCCGAACATGAGCACCCGCAACGACGCCGGCGAATGGGTCGGCTTTGACATCGAGGTCGGCAAGGCGCTGGCCGCTGCCATCGGCGTCGAGGTCGAGTGGGTCCCCACCGAGACCCCGCAGCGCGTGCCGTTCCTGGTATCCGACCGCATCGACATCTCGCTGGGCGCGCTGACCCGCAACACCGAACGCGCCAAGCTGATCGACTACACCGTGCCGCTGCACACCGAGGTGCTGGCCGTGCTCGCCACCGACAAGATCGAGGGCGACAGCTGGGAAGATTTCAACAAGGACGGCGTGACGCTGGCCAACATGCGCGGCAACTGGACCGTCGGCTGGATCGAAGAGAACATGCCGGAGGTCGAGATTGAACTGGTCGACACGCTGGCCGACACCGTGCGTCTGGTGGCCCAGGGGCGGGCCGATGCCATCGTCGAGAACATCGACTTCTTCATGGCCTTCACCGAGAATTACGACAACGTCAGCTGGCGCGTGGTCGAGAACCCGATCTTTGTGGCCTATTGCGCCATCGGGGTCAGCCAGGGCAACGACAACCTGACCGAAGTGCTGAACATCGCGCTGTACAACCTGCATTCCTCGGGCTTCGTCAATGACACCTGGGAAGAGTTCTATGGCTCGCCGATGCTGCGGACGGTCGATCCGGATCCCTATTTCTGATCCTGACTGAACAACCGGCCCTGCGCTCATCCGGCGCGGGGCCGGAGCCAATGGTTGGTCCTGTATGAATTACCGATTTCAGTTCAATGTCGTATGGGACAACTTCGACACCCTGCTGGAAGGCGCGATCCTGACCTTTCAGCTGGGCGTCATCGCGTTTGGCGGCGGCGCCCTGATCGGGCTGGTCTGCGCGGCGCTGAAGACCTACGGGCCCTGGCCGGTGCGCGCGCTGGTCAATGTCTATGTGGTGTTCATCACCAATACGCCCGCGCTGATCCAGATCTATTTCCTGTATTTCGGCCTGCCAGAGGTCGGCATCCGCTGGTCCAACGACGCCTGTTTGCTGATCGGGCTGATCCTGAACGCGGGCGCCTATCTGACGCTGATCCTGCGCGCCGGGTTCCTGTCCGTCCGGGTGACAGAGCTGGAGGCGGGCCAGACCCTGGGCATGTCGCTGGTCCAGCAGATCCGCTATATCATCGTGCCGCATATCGCCAAGTCGATCTATCCCGCGCTGGCCAACTTCTTCATCGTGGTGCTGGTCATGGGCACCTCTGTCGGCGCGTTGATCGGGGTGGATGAGCTGACGGGGATGGCGATCAACCTGTCCTCGGTGAACTATCGCTGGCTGGAGTATTTCACCGTGGTCGCGGGGATGTATGTGGTGCTGACCTTTGTCGCCAGCATCGGGCTGGCGCTGCTGGGGCGCTGGGCGTTCCGCGTCAAGGCAAAGATCTTCTGATGGACCGGATCCTGGAACAAATCCCCCGGTTCTTCAGTGCGGGCAACATCTCGCTGCTGCTCGAGGCGGCGGGGCTGACGCTCGCGATGACGGTGGTGGGCTGCCTGATCGGCTTTTGCCTGGCGTTCATCCTGGTGTTCCTGCGCCAGACTCCGGGCCTGTGGGCGCTGCCGCTGCGCTGGATCTGCATCGCCTATGTCGAGGTGTTCCGCCGCATCCCCTTTATCGTCGTCATCTATCTGGTGCTGTTCTTCATCCAGGCGGTGACGCCCAACGCCTCGCTGTTCACCATCGCCGTGATCGCGATCTGCCTGTACGCCGTGGCCTATACCGCCGACATCATCCGGGGCGGCATCGAATCGGTCCCCCGCACGCAGATCGAAGCGGCCGAGGCGATGAACCTGTCACGGATGCAGACGATGCTGATCGTCGTCCTGCCGCAGGCCTGGCCGGTGATCGTGCCCCCCGCCATCGCCTTTGCGGTCTCCTTCATCAAGGACACGGCGCTGGTCAGCCAGGTCGGCGTGTTCGAACTGACCTTTCGCGGCAAGGAGCTGAACAATCAGGGCTATTCCGGCATCCTGGTGTTTGGCACCATCGCGCTGTGCTACTTCCTTCTGTCCTTCCCGCTCAGCCTGCTGGGCCAATATCTGGAGAAACGTCTTGCCACACCTCGCGGTCAACGACGTACGCGCAAAATACGGAAAGCTTGAGGTCCTGCACGGGATCACACTGTCGGTCGAGGCGGGGGGCGTCATGGCGCTGGTCGGCCCTTCCGGCTCTGGCAAGTCCACCGTGCTGCGCGCCCTGATGGGGCTGACCCCGATCACCGGCGGGCAGGTCATCATCGCGGGCGAAACGATGGATTATTCCAGCGCCCGCGCGGTGCGTGCCGCCCGCGACCGCATGGCCATCGTGTTCCAGCAATACAACCTGTTCCAGAACATGACCGTGATGAAAAACGTCACCCTTGCGCCCCGCAAGATCAAGGGCTGGGACAAGGCCGAGGTCGAGGCGGAGGCGCGGCGGCTGCTGGCCCTTGTGGGGCTGGCTGACAAGGCCGATGCCTATCCCGACCAGCTCTCGGGCGGGCAGCAGCAGCGGGTCGCGCTGGCCCGGGCGCTGGCGCTGAAACCGCAGTTGCTGCTGTTGGACGAGGTGACATCGGCGCTGGACCCAGAACTGGTGAACGAGGTGCTGGACGCGATCCGCAAGCTGGCCGCCGAGGGGATGACCATGGTTATCGTCAGCCACGAGATGGGCTTTGTCCGCGAGGTCGCAAATCAGGTCGTGTTCATGGACAAGGGCGAGGTGATCGAGGCCGGTCCCCCGTCCGAGATCTTCACCGCGCCAAAGACCGAGCGGGCGAAGGATTTCTTTGGCAAGATACTGCGGCACTGACCGGACAACGGCCCCAGCCTGAAAGGCGCACGGATGATCACCTTTTACTACAATGCCGCCCCGAACCCGATGAAGGTCGCCCTGTTTCTGGAAGAGACGGGGCTGGACTATGCCCCGGTGCCGATCGACACGCGGCGCGGCGACCAGCACAGCCCCGGCTATATGGCGCTGAACCCCAATGCCAAGGCGCCGACCATCGAGGATGACGGCGTGGTGGTCTTCGACAGCAATGCGATCCTGTTGTATCTGGCCGAAAAGACCGGGAAATTCCTGCCCGAAGACCCCGCTGCCCGTGGCCCCCTGCTGTCATGGCTGATGTTCATCGCCACCGGGGTCGGCCCGTATTCGGGCCAGGCCGTCCATTTCCGCCATTTCGCGCCGGGCGATACCGCCTACCCGTTGAAGCGCTACCACTACGAGGCGCGCCGCCACTGGCAGATCGTCGACGACCGGCTGGGGCAGGGGCCCTATATGCTGGGCGTGGCTTATGGCATCGTTGACATGGCCGTCTGGGGCTGGGCCGCCCGCATCCCCTTCATGTTCGGCCGCGACGACGCGCTGGACGATTTCCCCAACATCAAGCGGCTGATGGCAGAGATTGACGCCCGCCCCGCCGCGCAGCGGGCGCAGGCGCTGGCCAAGGCGCATGCGTTCAAGGTCGAGTTCGACGACGCGGCGATGCGGCACCTGTACCCGCAGATTTTCGCGCCGGACCCCACCTGAATGGCAGCCGAGGGCATATCGGCCCGCACCGTCATCGTCACCGGTGCGGCCTCTGGCATCGGCCGGACGATTGCGGAGCGCTTCGCCGCTGAGGGGGGGCATGTCGTGTGCGCCGACATCGCCGCCGCGGGGGTGCGGGCGGTGGCCACGGCGCTGCCGTCCAGGGGCTTGCAGGCGCGCGGGGTTGCGGTGGATGTGTCCGACCCCGCCTCGACCCAAGCCATGGCCGCCGACGCCATGGGCTGGACCGGCCGCATCGACGCCGTGGTCGCCAATGCCGGGATCATGGCAGAGGGCGACGCGCTCACCGTCTCGCTGGACGACTGGCACCGCGTCATGTCTGTCAACGCCACCGGCGCTTTCCTGACCGCCCGCGCGACACTGCCGCAGCTGATTGCCCGGCGCGGGGCGCTGGTCTTCATCGCCTCCACCGTCGGGCTGACGGGGATGAAGGGGGTCGCCGCCTATTCCGCCTCCAAGGGGGCGGTGGTCGCGCTGACCCGGCAGCTGGCCGCCGACTACGCCGCGCAAGGCGTGCGGGTGAACGCCGTGGCGCCCGGCGCCGTCCGCACCCCGCTGTCGGAATCACAATTCCGCGCCCGCGCCCGCGACGACGCCCATCTGGACGAGCTGCTCACCGCCGTCATCGGGCGCTATCCTCTGACGCGCTGGGGTACCACCGACGACATCGCCGACGCGGTGCTGTTTCTGGCATCCGAAAAGTCCGCCTGGATCACCGGGCAGATTCTGCCGGTGGATGGCGGACTGCTGGAAATGCGTTAAACGGGGCCGGGGGCCATAGGGGACAGAGATGAAGATCACAGCCATCAAGGCCTATCAGGTCGATCTGCCGCTAAAAGAGGGCCGCTATAGCTGGTCCAACGGCAATTATGTCGAGGTGTTCGACAGCACCGTCGTCGCGGTCGAGACGGATGCCGGGATCACCGGCCATGGCGAATGCTGCCCGTTGGGCTCTGCCTATCTGCCCGCCTATGCGCTGGGCGTCCGCTCTGGGCTGGCCGAGCTCGCCCCGCAGGTGATCGGCTTTGATCCGCGCGATCTGAACGTGCTGAACCGCCATATGGATGCGGTTCTGCGCGGTCACCCCTATGTAAAGGCCGCCATCGACGTCGCCTGCTGGGACATCCTCGGCCAAGCCACCGGTCTGCCGGTCTACACCCTGCTGGGCGGCAAGGCGCAGGAGGACGTCAAACTCTACCGCGCGATTTCCCAGATTGAGCCCAACGCGATGGCCGCCAATGTCGCCGGGTATCGGGACGAAGGCTATACCAAATTCCAGCTCAAGGTCGGCGCCGATGCCGACAGCGACATCGCCCGCATCCGCCTGTCCGCCGCTGAGATGCGCGCGGGCGACATTCTGGTGGCCGATGCCAACACCGGCTGGACGATGCATGAGGCCGCACGGGTCGTGAACGCGGTGCGCGACATCGATGTCTATATCGAACAGCCCTGTCCGACCTACGAAGAATGCCTCGTCACCCGCCGCCGCACTGCGCTGCCCTTTGTGCTTGATGAAAACATCACCGGGGTGTCGGACCTGACGCGCGGGCTGGCGGATGGGGCGATGGATGTGATCAACCTCAAGATCTCCAAGGTCGGGGGGCTGACCAAAGCGCGGCAGATGCGGGATCTGTGCGTCTCTGCCGGGATCCCCATGACCATCGAAGACACCTGGGGCGGCGACATCGTGACGGCGACCATCGCCCATCTGGCGCAATCGACGCCCGAAGACTTCGCCTTTTCGGCCACCGATTTCAACTCTTACGGCACCGTCGACATTGCCGAGGGCGCGCCGCGACGGGTCAACGGCACAATGCGCGCCTCTGACGCGCCGGGGCTTGGCATCTCACCGATTCTGTCGGTGCTGGGCGCCCCGGTGCTGGAGGTCTGACGCGCTCCGGACGCAGCGACCCTGGCGACGATCCGCGAAGGCGCGCGATGGCTTTGCCGAATCCGGGCCTGACCCAGAGTGGCCCGGGCGCACCGCCGTTGATCTTTGGCTGTCGGACAGTGGCGTTTCGGCCGGGACAAACTGGACCGCTGGCGCCCCGCGCCGGGGCGCGTCGGAATATTTTTAACGGGCCGCGCGTTTTTCGCTTGAACGGGGCGGCAGTTCTTTATATCCGCAGCGTCACCCAAGGATGCGGGCGTAGCTCAGGGGTAGAGCATTACCTTGCCAAGGTAAGGGTCGTGAGTTCGAATCTCATCGCCCGCTCCAACATAACCACCGGTTATCGGGTTCAGACGGGGTCGCCTTCGGGCGGCCCTTCTGCGTTTCGGGCGCGGCCCGTCAGAACAGCGCCGCATCCGCCGCCAGCGCCTTGAGATGCGCCGGAAACTCCCTGTCGGATATGGCGGCCTCGCGCACCAGCCGGTCGAAATGGGTCATGATCGTCGTCACCCGCTCTGTGTCGCGGAAGGTCAGGTAATTGGCACCGATATAGACGACCGCCAGCATCGGCCCGAACACGGTGATCGGAGACGAGAACAACTGCCGCGCATCGAACAGAAAGATCCGCATCCGGGGATAAAGCTGGTCGTAGATCTCTAGAATGCGCGTCACCTGGCCCTGGCGCAGATCGGCGGGCAGGCCGCGGTAATAGCCCTCGCCACGGACCATAGCGTCGATCTCGAACAGGGGCAGGGCGATCTCATAGTCGGATTGGGTCGTCAGCATGAAATCCAGCCGGTCGCGGGACGCGCCGACGGCCTGTTCCGTGGTGCGGCCCAGATGCGGGCTGTATTCCCATTCCAGCAGCGCGCGGGTCTTGAGCAGGTCTGGCATGGTCGCGGGCACATGCCGGATCTTGTAGCCCGCCGCCTGTTTGTGCCACTGGATGATCTGTTCATCGACCAGCGCGCGCGGCGCTTCTGTCACGCTCATGCTATTGGCCACAAGATCGGCGGCGCTTTCGGGCCGGTCGCTCAGCCCCAACAGCCAGTCCGCCGACACCTTCAGAAACGCCGCGCATTCCCCCACGACCTGTGCATTGGGTAGTCGCGCGCCGTCTCCGGTCAAAAGCTGCGAAACGGTGGACCGATCCACCCCGATGCCGCGCGCCAGAGCGCTTTGGCTGACCGAGGCGCCGGACATTGCCTGACCCAGGCGTTTGCGAAACAGGTCGGCGCGGTGACGTTTGTCTATTTTTGCCATATCTGGTGACAATTATCACATTTGCGGATGAAAGTTAATCATATTCCGAATACGCACCAAGCCCCGCGCCCCGTATCACCGTGGGATAGGCAACAAGGGGACCCCTGATGGAGACACGCAAGCGCACCGTGGTGAAAGCGGTTATCTGGACGCTTATGGGCTGGCTTGTCATGGCGATCGTCGGGCTGGTCTTTACCGGCTCTGTCGTCACGGGCGGGGCGATGGCCGCCGTCAATTCGACCCTAGGACTGGTCACTTACGTGATCTACGAAAGGGTCTGGGCGCGGATCCAATGGGGCCGCGACCAATGGGCGCGCGCATGAGCCGGGTGGAATGGCCCACGCTGGGCCTGCTTGCGCTGTGCTATTCGCTATGGGCCTTTGGGACATGGGCGCCGTTGGCGCTGGGGCTGCCGCTGACGGTGCTGGCCATCGCCCTGTTCTCGTCGCTGCAGCACGAGGCAATCCATGGCCATCCCTCTCGCCTTGCCTGGGTGAACGCGCTGTTGGTGTTTCCGGGGCTGACCCTGATCATCCCGTTCGAGCGGTTCCGCGACACCCATCTGGACCATCACCGGAACCCCGAGCTCACCGATCCCTATGACGACCCGGAATCGAACTATCTCGACCCGGCGATCTGGGCGCGGCTGCCGCGCTGGGCGCAGCGGGTGCTGACCTTCAACAACACCATGCTGGGGCGGATGCTGGTGGGCACGGCCATCGGCACGGCGGCCTTTGTCTGGTCAGAGATCCGGGCCGCCCGCGCCGGGGATCGCCGGGTGCTGCGGGGCTGGCTGTGGCATCTGCCCGCCCTGGTGCCGGTGGCGCTGTGGCTGGCGATAGCGCCAATGCCGGTCTGGGCCTATCTGCTGGCCGTTTATGCGGGCCTGTCACTGGTGCGGATCCGGACCTTCCTGGAACATCAGGCGGCCCAGCGTGCCTCGGCCCGCACCGCGATCATCGAGGATCGGGGGCCGCTGTCCTGGCTGTTTTTAAACAACAATCTGCATGTGGTGCATCACATGCACCCCAAGGTGCCCTGGTATCGCTTGCCCGATGTCTATGCCAAGAACCGCGCGCGCTATCTGACCCGGAACGGGCATTATGTCTATCGGTCTTATGCCGAGGTGTTCCGGCGCCATTTCCTGCGCCCAAAGGATCCGGTGCCCCACCCGCTGTGGAAGCCGTAGGGACCCGCCTTCCCCTTGGCCGCCTTCCCACTGGTCGGCTTCCCTCTGTCCACCTTCCCTCTGTCCACCTTCCCTCTGGCCGCTGCCCGTGCCATGAGCGGGCCTATGGACCTGTGGATCATCGTCACACTTGCCGCCGCTGCGGTGCAGACCTTTCGCTTTATGCTGCAACGGCAGATCAAGGCGGCGGGGCTGTCCACCATGGGCGCCACCTTTTCGCGGTTCGTCTTCGCGGTTCCGCTGGCCGCCGCCACCGCCGCCATCCTGGCGCAGATCCTGGCGGAGCCGGTTCCGCCAACCCCCGCCGCCTTCTGGATCTACGGTTTCCTCGGCGGGCTGGGGCAGATCGCGGGCACCTTCTGCACGGTCGCCCTGTTCAGCCTGCGCAACTTTGCCGTCGGGCTCGCCTTTACCAAGACGGAAACGATCCAGCTTGCCCTGTTCTCGTTCCTGATGCTCGGAGAGGTCGTACGCCCGCTGGGCTTTGTCGCGATCCTGATCGGGCTGGTGGGGGTGCTGCTGATCTCGCTCAAGGGGCAGGGCCTGACCGGCGGCGTGCTGACGCGGGCCACGGCGCTGGGCGTGCTGGGCGGCGCGGCCTTCGGGGTGGCGTCGATCGGCTATCGCGGCGCCGCGCTGCAACTGGGGGACGCGCATTTCTTCTTTCGCGCGGCCTTTACCCTGGCGGCGGTGACGCTGATGCAAACCCTTGTGATGCTGGCTTGGCTGCGGCTGGCAGAGCCGGGGCAGATCGGCCTGGTGTTTCGCCGCTGGCGGGTGACCGGGCTGGTGGGGCTGACGGGGATGCTTGGGTCGCTGGGCTGGTTCACCGCCTTCACCCTACAAAACGCGGCCTATGTACGGGCGCTGGGGCAGGTAGAGCTGATCTTTGGCATCCTTGTGACTGCGCTGATCTACCGAGAGGCGGTCTCGCGCCGCGAGGTGGTGGGGATCTTGCTGCTGGGGGGCAGCGTGGGGATGTTGGTGCTGATCCTGTAGGCCTGGCTCAGCCGCTGTAGCCCTGCATCGGGCCGACGCCGCCCAGCCGCCGGAACAGGCTTTCCTCGACGCCATTGTCAAAGAAGGGCACCGTGTCGGGCGGGCCGAGATAGGGCAGCGCGGCGGCGACTTCGGCCAGAACCACCTCTGTCACGAAGGGCAGGTGAAAGTTGCGCACCTCCTCCAGCGGGATCCATTGCAGGTGGCTGAGCTCGCCCGAGGCGCGCGACAGATCGTCGGGATCGCCCTGAATCGCATTGGCATCGGCGACGAAGAACCGGGCGTCGAAACGGCGCGGGCGGCCCGGCGGCGTGACTGCGCGGAACACGAACGACAAGGCCGCGGCAGAGGGCAGGTAGCCGGCGGCGGAAAAGCTGTGCCAATCGTCCGGCACGTGGTGGGCCGGCCAGGCGCCGGGTTCGCCCAGGATCAGCCCGGTTTCCTCCCAGACCTCGCGCACGGCGGCGGCCGCGAGCCCGGGGCCCAGGCCGGGCGCGCTCAGCTCGTCAATCCGCGCGCGGCAGAGGTCGGACAGGGGGGTGGCCAGCGGGATGTCCTGGTCGCCAGGGTCCATCGCGCCCCCGGGAAAGACGAACCTGTCGGGCATGAAGGCCGCCTTGGCGCCGCGCTGACCCATCAGCACCTTTGGCGCTGTCGCCGCCTCTCGCACGAAGATCACCGTGGCCGCGTTCCGAAGCGCTGTCTTGTCCAAGCCCCTGTCCCCCCGAATTGCGACCGGAGGGGCCGGATCAGGCGGTCTCGCCAAAGCCATGCATCCGCTTCGCCCATTGCAACGCCACGATCAGCCCCTTCAGCCGGGGCAACAGGTACAGCGAAAGCGCGACACAGCCAACAGAGAACACCGAAGCCAGCACCAAAGGCTCCGGCCGCCAGGTGGTGAAGGCGAACAGGATCAGCGGCGCCATTAGATGGCCCACGATCAGGATTGTCAGATAGGCGGGGCCGTCATCGGCGCGGTGGTGGTGCAACGCCTCGCCGCAGACCGGGCATTCCTCGCGCACCGTCAGATAGCCGCGCAGCAAGGGGCCGTTGCCGCAGCCCGGACAGCGCCGCCGCCACCCGCGCAGCAGGGCCGGACGCAGCTCACGGGTTTCGGGCTCGGCAGGCACCGATTCTGTCAACGCATGTGGCATGATGGAGATCACTCGCTGGGTGGCAAAGCCCTAGATATACAGCATCCGTCCCGACATTTCACGGGGCGCATTGGGCTTGCGTCGGTCTGTCGCAAACCGGGGCGGCGGAAAAAAGTCGACCCATGCGCGACGGAACCAGGCGGCGCGTCCGTTTGACACTCAGAACAGGCCGAAACGGTAACGGCGTGTCGATCAAACGGAACCCGAAAGGACCATGACATGAAACGCATTCCTCTTCTGGCTGCAACCGCAGCGATTGCCATTGCGGCCACCGGCGTCATCGCCACCGCGCAGGACGGCTCGGCCGATCCGTCCAAGACCCGGCCCGACCGCGCCGCAATGATGCTGGAGCGGTTCGACACCAACGGCGACGGCACCATCACCCGCGAAGAAGTCGCGGCGGTTCAACTCGCCCATTTCGCCGAGGCCGACACCGATGGTGACGGCCAGCTGAGCGCCGAGGAACTGGCAGCCGCCCACGAGGCCCGCCGGATGGAGAGGCGTCAGGCCGGGCTTGAGCGGATGATCAACCGTCTCGACGAGAATGGCGACGGCGTGCTGAGCGTCGAAGAAGCCGCCGCCGCCGGTCCGCGCCGTGACATGTTCGACCGTCTGGACGCGGATGAGGACGGCACGATTACCACGGCAGAGCTTGAGAACGCCCGCGGCGGACCTCGCGGCATGGGGCGCGGTCACGGCGAGGGTCACGGCGAGGGTCACGCGCGCGGCGAAGGCCGGGGCCATGGCCATGGCCACGGCAAGGCGCCCTGGTGGGGTCGCGGCAACAACTGATCGCTGACACCACCCTCCGGCGGCGCGCGTGGACCTTCCCCGCCCTGCGCGCCGCCAATTGCCGCACGCCCGCAATCGGGATAGCTCTGCCGGACGATGGACATGGCCTTTGACGCTTTATCTGACGTCTCGGACGAGGCGCTGCTGGTCGCTTTCGGCAATGGCGACCGTGCATCCGCGCGGGTGCTGACGCAGCGGCTGACCCCGCGCGTGCTGGGCTATGCGGCGCGGATGCTGGGCGACCGGGCCGAGGCCGAGGATGTGGCGCAAGAGGCGATGCTGCGGTTGTGGCGGCAAGCGGCAGAGTGGCGGCAGGGCGAGGCCAAGGTGACCACCTGGCTGTTTCGCGTGGTCACCAACCTGTGCACCGACCGGTTGCGGCGCAAGCGCGGGCAGGCGCTGGATTCGGTGCCCGAGCCTGAATATGACGCCCCCGGCGCCGAGGCGGGATTGCAGGAACAGGCGCGGGCGGCGGCGCTGGACCTGGCCTTGATGGACCTGCCGGAGCGGCAGCGGCAGGCCGTCATTCTGCGGCATCTCGAGGGGTTTTCGAATCCCGAGATTGCCGAACTGATGGACATTGGCGTCGAGGCGGTGGAAAGTCTGACCGCCCGGGGCAAGCGGGCGCTGGCGGCGATACTCGCGCACCGGCGCGCAGAACTGGGATATGACGATGGCTGACACGGCATACAACACACCGCTGGACGACACAGAGCTGGACGCGGTCTTTGCCGCGGGGCGGGCGGCTGGCCCGGTGCCGTCGGACGATCTGATGGCCCGGATCCTGGCGGATGCCGATGCGCAGATTGCGCCGCAGCCAGCCGAGGTCCCGGCGCGTCCGGGGCTATGGTCAAGCCTTCTGGCGGGCATTGGCGGCTGGCCGGCGGCGGCTGGGCTGGCGGCGGCGGCGATCACCGGGCTGATGATCGGCGTGGTGACCCCCGACACGCTGGACAGCCTGTCGGGTGGCTACCTTTCCGTCGGCGGCACACAGCCGGACGATCTGCTTCCGTCCTTCACCGTTCTGCTGGGGGAGGGCTGACCGAATGGCTGAACCTGTAACCAAATCCGGCAAGCCGCGCCCCTGGGGGCGGGTCGTCCTGGTAATCTCGCTGGGTCTGAACCTGCTGGTGGCCGGTTTGGTGGCCGGTGCCATGCTGAACGGTCATCGCGACCGGGACGGGCGGCCGGAACTGCGCGATCTGGGCTTCGGTCCCTTCGTCTCGGCGCTGCCGCGCGAGGCGCGGCCGGCGTTGGCAGAAGCGCTGCGGCGCCAGGAAGGCTCGTTGCGTGAACGGCGCACGGCGATGCGCGCGGGCTTTGACGCGCTGCTGGATGCGCTGCGGGCAGAGCCCTACGACCATGACGCGGTCACCGCGATCATGCTGGCGCAGCAGGAAGAGATCTTTGCAAGCCAGCGCCTGGGGCGCGGTCTGTTGCTGGACTATATCGAACAGATGACGCCCGCAGCGCGGATCGCGTTTGCAGATGAGCTGAGGCGTGGCTTGCGGCATTGGAAACGCTCGCCCAAGCCGCGCGGGGACTGAAACCCGCGTCGCCTTACCGGGGGCGTTGCGCGCCGCAGTGTTTCGCAGGATTGTGCGGTCTGAGCTGGTGGACTTCAATCGACGACGTTGCGCCAAAGGCTTTCCTGCGGTTTCGTGGACTTTGATCGCCTGGCCGCGCCGCGGAGCAGCATTCGGATATCACATTGCGATTAGGGCCTGTGGACATTCAGGATTCCCATTGGGTGTGATGTCTGATTCAAGCTTCCAAAATGGGGGTTTGAATGGACGAGCAACGGTTTGTGGGGCTGTGTCCGAACGGTTGGTGTAGGAGGCCGCGCTCGGAGCCCCGGCGTAGCGCGGCCTCCTACACCAACCGTTCGGACACAGCCTTGGCGCCCTCTTGTCGTT
>CAYGRI010000043.1:0-22752 GCA_964352155.1 uncultured Maritimibacter sp.
CGGCTATCACCGGCGCACCCGGCTGGAGGAGCCGCGCGCCGCCCTTCTGGCGGCTGCGAACCTCTTCGAAGAGCTGACGAGCGAGACGCCATGCCGCGCCGCCTACTCCGCCGGGGACGCGGCCGAAGCGCTTCTGGCCGAGGCCCATGCCGGGCGTCTGCCGCGCGACGCGGTGCGTCTGGTTCTGGACCAGACAGGGCAGCGGCGCGCAGGAGCACGCAGCTATCCCGATGGCATGACCCCGCGCGAGGCGGACGTGCTGAAGCATCTGGCCCGCGGCAAGACCAACAAGGAGATCGCGCGCGATCTCGGCGTGTCGCCCAAGACCGTCGACAACCACCTGCAGAACCTCTTTGGCAAGATCGGCGCGACCACCCGGTCAGCGGCGGCGATGTACGCCTTCGAACAGGGGATCTTCGATCCCTAGGGTATCTGCCCTATGGGGCCGCTTGGCACCTGCGGGTAGCCTTCCGGACATCCCCGGAGACGGTCTCCGGGCCAGCGGAAAGGCACCACAATGTTCACTTTCATCAAGAGCGCGGCGCGCGTTGCGACAACCCTGACCGTTCTTCTGTCGCCCTGCGTCGCCATCGCGGAGGACCCCATGGCACGAGACGCAGTCAACCCGGTTACCTGGGCAGCACCCATCTTCAACCAAGGGGAGGTCGTCATCGCCCCGACCCGGTTCCTGACGATCGCCGGTCAGGCCTCGCTTCGGCCTGACGGCGACGCGCCGTTCGGGGTCACGACGATGCACCCCGGCGACATGCGGGCGCAATTGGCCGAAGTCCTGGCCAATATCGACGCGGTTCTGGAGGGCGCCGGTATGACCCGTGACGATCTGACAGAGCTGACGGTCTACGTCACGGACAGAGGTGCTGCACTCGGCAACTTTGACGTTCTGATGAACTGGCTCGGCGATGCCCGACCGCCGCAGTCACTGGTCGAAATAAGCGGGCTGGCGTTCGACGGCATGGTCATCGAAGTCTCGGGACGTGCCGCGCAATAGATCATAAGGATCTGTTGCATCGCGAGAAACACTCACCGCGCCCGCGGCCGGGCGCGGCGGATTTTCAGAACACCGGCGGTTCAGTGCCGCCACTTCTGCAGACGGCGGTGAAGGGTTGCTTCGATCCATCACTTCCAGATTCGCAGCGCTCGCAGCGAACTTCCGGTTTCCGCCCATCCCTGTCTATGGCGCCGGATGCCTGTATCGCAGCGGCGAACGTATCGAGATGGCACATCAGTACCCAGTACACAGCGAAACAACCCATTATCTCGACGATGGCCGATCCGGATGGCAGGTCACGCCGATTGCTCGGTCACCCGCGCTTGAGTGTTCATGGAGTACTTAACGACCGGCGGAAGTGCCGCCAACCTGCCTGCCTCAATACCCGCCGTCGCGAAACCGATCATGCTTGTTCGATCGTCAAATCCTGCACCCGGATCATCGTAAAATCATCCAGCGGGAACAATTCGTCGCTCTGGTTCCCATCCGTCATGTGTACGGTAAATGACCCGTCCACGTCCGCAGCGCCGGTCAAATCGAGACGTGCCTTAATGAACATCCAGCCCGGGTGGGACGGGTGTTCCTCGACCCAGACATCCGAGCATTCCGGGCTGTGAAACCCGACCCGATTTGCCTCAGACGTGTTGTCCGGAGTGACGTCGACTTACATCTCCCAGAGCGGATCGGTGAAGATCGGGTTGAACAGCAGCCAGACCTTCGACACCGCATAGGTCTCGACCTTGCAGCGCATCCGGACGATCAGCGGGCCGTCGGCCAGCGTTTCCCAGTTCAGCAATTCCACATTGGCCCGGCCTGTGCCGGAGTTCGTGCGCCACTCGCAGGCGCTTGAAGGCCCGGAGAACCCCAGCTTGTTCGACCACAGCGCGCAGTTGTCCTTCGCCGTGCCGGAGGTTGAGCCGTCGACCCTGCGCAACCACAGAACGGTACCGGATGGATCGTCAAAGGGATCGGCCCAAGGGCCCGCGCCGCCTGCCGCATTGTCCAACTGGTAGCGCGCCGCATTCCATGCCGCGGGGAGGATTAGCCTCATGTGATGCCTCCGACAGCCCCGGTCAGCAGCCAGGTATCAGCTCCGTATTTGCGCAGGACGGCGCCCTGCCATTGCTCGGCGATATCGGCTGATCCGGCGGACACACCATTGAGGGCGACGCCTGTGGCACCGGCGATGGTCACGACGCCTGCGCCCAGCGCCACGATTTCGACTTCCGTGCCGAGCGGAAAGTCCACCGCGCTTTCCGCCGGCACGGTCACCGTTGCGGCGGACCCGCTGGTCATATGGACCGAGGCGCCTTCGTCGGAAAGTGTCAGGGTATAGCCAGCCGCCTGACTGTCGACCGGGCGACGTGAAAGCACCACCGGACCGGACCCGATTGTCCCCTGCGGGCTCAGATCTCCTGTCTCGCCTTTTTGGGCCGCCAGATCCCAGTTCGCGGTCCAGCTTGCCCCAACGCCGGGTTCTGTCGAGGATCCGGATGTGTGGGCACCCGTGCAGATCCAGGAAGACCCGCCGCTTTCTACGACATCGTTTTCGGCATAGGCCGTGGATGTCGCCCAGGCACCGCGCCAGACGAGGCTGGCCCCGTCGGCGCCATCGGTGCCGTCCGCCCCTGCCGCGCCCTGCGGGCCTTCGGGACCGGTCGGGCCTTCAGCCCCGACCAGTGCGGTAAGAAAATCGCTTTGAGTCCCGGTATTCCCGGCATCGAGCCAGAGCTGGTAGGCAGAGGCGCCGTCCGTCCCGTCTGCTCCCGCAGGCCCGGCATTGCCCTGCGGCCCCTGGATCGGACCGACGTTGTTCCACTGGCTGCCGTCCCACACACGCAGGTCGCCGGAGATGATGTACCCATCGCCAGGACTATTGCCCGTTCCCGGCAGGTCTCCCGTTGAGGCTAGCGATCCTAGGATCGTCACCGAGGTGCCGTCGGCTCCATTGGCACCCGCAGGACCGGCAGGGCCTTGCACGCCTACGGGACCCTGAGCACCTACCAAGGCGGTCACGAAGTCGGCCTCTGTGCCGGTATTGCCGTCGACCAGCCAGATATCATAGGCGCTGGCGCCATCTGCGCCCGCCGTGCCGCCCAGGTTCATCCAGCCGGAACCGTCGTAGACAAGCAGGATAGCCTCGTCTTCGACCCAAGCACGTCAGCCGGAGCGCGGCGGCAGGCGCACCCATGCGCCATCGGTCCAGAAGGCAACGTTCAAGTCCCAGCCCGCCCAGTCGCCGCTGGCGCCGACCGCAACGATGTAGCGGTCGCCGTCTGCGGGGCTGGCGGACGGCGCAGCAAGGTCCCGGTCGATCACCGAAAGCTGCACGATCCCATCAAGGAGGAGCAGTGCCTCGTTATGGGTCACGTGCTTCTGGGCCTGCGCGGCTAGAATGTAGGGCAGCAACAGGTTGGCTGTGGAATCGGACATGGCTGTCCTTTCAGAATTTGAGGGTGACTGTCTTCGCCGCCCCATGCCCGACGAGAGCAGAAAGCTGGAAGATGCGGACGGTGGCGCTGTCGCCTGGTCCCAGCAGCGCACCCCAATCGGTGGTCTGCTGGGCGGCGGTGTAGATGACGCTGGTTGCGGAGGTGGTCAGCGTGCGATTCACGGCAACCCCTTCGAGGATCTCGACCTCATTGGTCTCAGATTCCTCGATCAGCGGACCCTCGACTGCACCCCAGCTGTCGGCCGAGAGGGCGCGGGCCCGTCGTTTCCATCGAATGGTCAGATCGCCCGGCGTCCGTGGCCTGCGCCAGGGCTGTTCGACATGCGCGACCGAGAATGGCCGAAGCCCCGCGCCGGCGGGCGCAAAGGCTTGCGCGACATAGGTCTCATCGCCGACAGACCGGTTCGCAGGACCGATGCGCCAGTTCCAGGGAAGCCCGATATCGGCCTCGGCGGTGGGCAACGAGGTGATTGCATTGTCGAGCACGACAACACGCGAACCTGCGGGGGCCGGGTTGCCCATCGCGCCCTCGGTGCCGCGCTGTCCTCGCAGCAGGCGCGTCAGCCGATAGCGGCCCGGTGCGATCAGCTCGGCGGATCCCGCCTGCACAATCTCCCAGGTGCCCGGGGCTGTTTCCACCGCCAGAGCGTTGGCGCGGCCGAACAGGGACAGGTCCGTGACGCTTTCAAGCGTGCCGGAAGCCAAGTCGACCACCAACGCATTCCCGAGGTCGAACCGCGAAACCGGCCCCGGATAGAGATCCGCGACCAGAGCCCCAATCCGGGCGCGGCTGCCGAAGCTGGTCAGCAGATCGAAGCCATCGGCGGACGGGCTGCGGAACACGGCCATCTCGCCCGGCGAGGGCATGGCGTGGGCCGCGGCGAACGGCCGATGCGCAGCGTGATCTTCGCTCGGTTGCTTGCCTGCAGCTTGTCCAGCGCAAATTCGTTGATTGGCAGTTCTTCTTATAGCGCCGTCGAGCGAGGTGAGGATCCCGCGAAATTCGCCCGTTAATGCCCCGACCCACGGCACTCCGCTACTGTTGCAGAGCCCCGGGAACATCCGTTTGACGGCACTTTGTTTAGGCCTGTTTTCCTCCTCTGCCGTGAAATGCGGACGTTCCGTTCTGCAGATATGGGCGCATCCGAACTCCACAATAGCCGCCTAAAACTCTGAAGAGTATATATAAAACTGCCAATAACTCGTGCGAAAAAGTCAGTCGAAGAAATTGGAAAATAAATTGATCAGATGAAATGATTGTCATAGTCTGATTAAAGAATCAGGGATTAGACCATCGTGAAAATCACTGCGATCAAAACGACACTGGTGAATGCGCAGATGCGCAACTGGCTTTTCGTTCGGGTCGAGACCGACCAACCCGGGCTCTATGGCTGGGGGGAAGGCACCCTGGAGTGGAAGAGCCGCGCCGTCTCGGGTGCTGTCGAAGATCTTGCCGCTCTGATGATCGGCCGCGATCCGCGCGACATCGAAAACGCCGTCCGCGTCATGCACAAGCATGGATTCTGGCGCATGGGTGTCATCGGAACCAGCGCGATCTCGGCCATTGAACTGGCGCTTTGGGATATCCTTGGCAAGGACCTTGGGGTGCCTGTCTGGCGCCTGCTTGGCGGCAAGGTGCGCGACAAGGTCGGCGTCTACACGCATCTCGGCCTTGGGGACATGCAATCTGTCTACGAGACGACGCAGCCCGATGCCCTGGCCGAACTGGGCGCCCGCGTCGTGGCGCAGGGCTACAGTGCTTTGAAAGTCGTCATTGTCCCGTACACCCACATGCATGCGTCCAGACGCGCGGTCGATCATGTCGGTCAGCTGATGATGTCCCTGCGCGAGGCGGTCGGGGATGACATCGACATCATGCTGGATTTCCACGGCAGACCCGGCACGACGTCTGCTGCGTTGGACTATATCCACGCGGTCGCACCGGGCCGCCCGATGTTCGTCGAAGAACCCGTCCAGCCGGGCGACCCGCAGATGCTGCGCGAAGTGACAGAGCGGTCGCCCGTGCCCATCGCCGCTGGAGAACGCCTGATCGGACGCAGCGAATTTGCCCCCCACATCGCCTGTCGCGCGTTTCACATCGCACAGCCCGACATCTGTCACACAGGCGGCATGGCCGAGGCGCGCAAGATCGCCACGATGTGCGAAACCGCCGGAATAGCCGTTGCGCCGCACAATCCGCTTGGGCCGATTGCATCGGCGGCGGCGCTGCATTTCGACGTGGTGACGCCCAACTTTCTGATCCAGGAAGAGATGACCGGCGCCGTTCCCTGGTATGACGATGTGGTGGAGGGGCCGGTGGAACGGGTTGGCGGCGCCTGGATGGTGCCGACCGCCCCGGGTCTTGGTGTCGAAGTGAACGAAAAGGTCTGTGCCGCCCACCCGTTCCAGCCAGAAGTCCAGCATGCGACAAATGCCGTCCTAGAGGACGGTACGGTCGTGGATTGGTGACCGGAATGCGGGCGCGCTCTGCACTTGGCCGGACGCTGAAGTCGTTCGGTGCCGTCTGGATCGCTGTTGCGCTGCTGTATGTGGTGTCGGGCCTGATTTCTCCCTCCATGTTCCAGGTGAGCCAGGTGGTGAACATCTTGCAGGTCGCCTCGTTTCTAGGGGTCATCGCTTTGGGCCAGACGATCGTGATCCTCACGGGCGGGATCGACCTCAGCCAGGCCGGGCTTGTCACACTGACCAACATCGTTGCGACCAGCCTCATGCTGGGCCAACCCGAGAACATCCCGGTCGCTGTCGGGGTCTGCCTGATCCTGGCCCTGTTGTCGGGCCTTCTGAACGGCGTTCTCGTTGTCGTGATCAAGATCACGCCCCTCATCGCAACACTGGGTGTCAACTCGATCCTCTTTGGCGCGGCGCTTGTCTACACCGGCGGCGCGCCGCGCGGAGAGGCGGCAGCGGCGTTCGAGATGATCGGGACCGCAAAGCTGCTGGGCATTCCGGCGCCAACCCTCATCTGGATCTTTTTCGCAGCGCTCCTGTTCGTTCTGACGCGGCTTTCGGTCTTTGGCCGCTGGCTTTACGCAACCGGCGCGAACCCGGTGGCCGCGCGGCTGATGGGCGTGCCGGTCGAGAGGGTCACCGTGGTCGCCTACGGCCTCTCGGCTTTGATGGCCGCCCTCGGGGGGCTGCTTTTGACCGCTTATATCGGCTCGCCGTCCCTGGGGATCGGGAACCAGTTCCTGCTGACCTCTGTCGCCGCGGTCGTGGTGGGCGGCGCTGCCCTGACGGGGGGGATAGGCGGTGTGCTCGCCACCGTAGGTGGTGCGATTTTCATCACCGAGTTGAACAGCTTCACCAACATCGTGCGAGTCTCGTCCGGGACCCAGTTCGTGCTTCAGGGCGCGATCATCGTGTTGTCGGTGGTGGTGTATCGCAGGCTTTCAGGAACGACACGTTAGTGCGCCCGATCACCGGATCATCCGGGATCAGGCAAGACATCAAGGGAGGAGACCATGATGAAAACAAACAGAAATCTCACACGGCGCAGGTTCATTTCCCGAAGCGCCACCGCAATCGGGATCGGGGCGCTTGGCGGCCGGTTGATACGCCCCGCCCTGGCCCAGGAGGGCGCGATGCTGACGCCCGTCGGCGACATGGTGCAGGGCATGGCCAAGGATGGCCCGTACCGCATCGCATTCTCGAACGGGTTTTCCGGCAACTCTTGGCGGGCGATGGCTATCGCCGCGCTCGAGGCCGAAGCCGCGGCCACACCGGACATCGCCGAATTCGTCACCGTGGATGGACAGGGCGACATCAACAAGCAGGTCAACGACATCGAGGGCCTGATAAACCAGCAGTTCGACGCCATCCTGGTGATCGCAAACTCGGGCTCGGCCGTGGCGCCGATCCTGCGGGATGCGACGAGCGAGGGGATCGTCACGGCGCCTTTCAACCTGCCTGTCGACGGGACGGACTGGTCCACTTACGTGGGGACCGATCCGCAGAAAAAGGGGGCGTCGCTGGGCAAGTGGCTATCGGATGCCTTGGGCGGCACCGGCAAGATCGTGGCCCTCGGAGGCTTGCCGGGCAACGGCTATACCGCCGCAGGCTGGGCCGGTGCGCAGGAGGCGATGGCCGAGGGGATCGAGGTGCTGGCCTTTCGCGACGCCTACTGGGAAGAGGACCGCGCCAAGGTCATCATGGCGGACCTGATCGCGGCCTATCCTGAGATCGACGGGATCTGGTGCGACGGCGCGCAGGTTGGCGCGGGTGCGATCAAAGCGCTGCTGGATGCCGGTCGCCCGCTCGTTCCGGTCACCGGTGACGACTACAACGGGATGTTGAAGCTCTTTGACGAACACAAGAGCAGTCAGCCGGGCTTTGACATCGGCCTGATGAGCGAACCGACCTGGCAGGGAGTCTTCGCCATGCGGGCGGCGGTCAGCCTGTTGAAGGGCGAGGCGGTGCCCAAGCAGCAGATCCTTGAACCACAGATCATCACGGCGGCGAACTATCAGGATTACATCCGCCCCGGCTTGCCGGATGGGGTGTTCACGGACACGTCGCTGACCGACGACCAGCTGCGCGAAATCTTCAGTGCCTGAAGACCTGGGGACAGATGCGGTGCTGCACAACGCGCCCCCTGTTCTTGCGGTTGAGGGCGTGGACAAGCGGTTTCCGGGAGTTCACGCCCTCAAGTCCGTGTCTTTCGACATCCGACCAGGGGAAATCCACGCCTTGGTCGGTGAAAACGGCGCGGGCAAATCAACCCTGATGCGGGTCCTGTCCGGAGCTCATCCTCCGGACAGCGGCACGGTCATGATCGACGGGTCGCCCGTGCGGTTCGCCACCACGCAAGACGCGTTCGGCCGTGGAATTGCGATGGTCTGGCAGGACACCCGCCTGGCCATGACGCTGGATGTGGCGTGGAACATCGGGCTTGGCCATGAACCCGGGGGCAAGGTTCTCGTTGATCGCGGCAGGATGCTGGAGGTCGCGCGAAGCGCGCTCGCGCGGATCGGCTCCAACGTTGACCCGCTGGCCCTGCCTTCGGATCTGTCGCGGGCCCAGTTGCAGCAGGTCGAGATAGCGCGGGCCCTGTCGCGCCAAACGCGGGTGCTGATCCTTGACGAGCCGACGTCGGCCCTGACCCCGGCAGAGACATCCAGCCTGTTCGCCGTGCTGTCCGACCTGCGGGCCCAGGGCACCGCCATCGTGTTCATCTCGCACAGGATTCCCGAGGTTCTGGCGATCTCCGACCGGATCACCGTCATGAAGGACGGGGCGATCACCGGGACGCTCTCGGCGCAGGAAGCGACCGAAGACCGGATCGTTTCGATGATGGTCGGGCGAGAGATGGGCCTGGACTATCCGCCCCGCGCGGTCGCTCCGGGCGATGTCGTGCTGGAGGTCAGCCATCTGTCGAGCGGCGGTTCGAGAAACGTGAGCTTTTCGCTGCGTTCCGGAGAGATCGTGGGCCTCGGCGGGATTGAAGGCTCAGGCCAGCAGGAAACGGCCCGCGCTCTGTTCGGGCTCGGCCGGCAGGCGGGCGAGATCAGGATCCATGGCGAACCGGCAAACCTGAACTCGCCAACCGAGGCCATCGCGGCGGGACTTGTCTACATTCCAGCCGATCGCCGCGAAGAAAGCCTGTTTGCCGCGCACTCGATCCGCGAGAATGCCGCAATGCCCCACATTGGGGACTGGATCCGACGCGGGCTCATCGATCAGACGCAGGAGCAGGCGGCCGTCGACACGCAAATGCGACGGCTGCAGATCAAGGCGCCCAGCAGCGAGACCGTGGTTGGCAACCTCTCTGGCGGGAACCAGCAAAAGGTTGTCTTTGCCCGCTGGTTTATCGGCTCTGCCGATATCTATGTGCTCGACGAGCCGACCCAGGGCGTCGACGTCGAGACCAAGCAAGAGATTTACGCACTGGTGCGCCGTATCGCTGACGCCGGTGCTGCGGTTCTGGTGCTGTCTTCCGACCTGCCGGAACTGATCGGTCTCACAGACAGGATTCTGGTCTTTTCCGAGGGTCGGATCGCCGCGGATATCGCCTCGGCAGATGCGACCGAGGAAAGCGTCATTCGCCACGCCATCAGTGGCCGTAGCCGAACCGGCCCCGATGCAGGGTCGGATGCGCGCATGCAGGTCCGGCAGCGACGGCCGTTGCTGGCGCGCTATCTGCCGGCCTTGCTGTTGCTTGGGCTTGTGGGGGCGATCATCCTGGCTGCCAGCTTTGTCGCTCCCTACTTCCTGACACAGCGCAACTTTTCCTCGATGGGCGGGCAGGCCGCACCGTTGATGATCGCGGCCCTGGGCCAGATGGCGACGATCCTGATGGGTGGCATCGACCTGTCGATCGGCCCGACGATCAGCCTGACCACGACCATCGCGTCCCATGTGCTGTCCCCGGACAGCGGGTTGCCCGTCGCGGTCGGGATCGTGATTTGCCTGTCAGGTGGCCTCGCTGTGGGGGCGCTGAACGCCACCCTCATTACGGTCTTCCGAATCCCCGATCTGGTTGCCACGCTCGCCACCTTCTCGATCGTGCAGGGCGCGGCCCTCATCGTAAGGCCGTCTCCCGGTGGGCGCGTTTCGCCCGAGGTCGCCTCTGCCATCAGCGAACGGATCATGATGGTCCCGGTCGCCTTCGCGCTGGCCATGCTGGCCTTTTTCGCGGCCGAGGTGCTGCTTTTGCGGGGACGGCTCGGGGCGCGCCTTTATGCGGCGGGTGCCAGTGACGAGTCCGCGCGCGCCGCAGGCATCAGGACGGGGCGCCTCCGCACCGGGGCCTATCTCTTTTCGGGCCTGATGGCCGCTGTTGCCGGCCTTCTGATCGCGGCCCGGATCGGGTCGGGCGATCCGCAGGCCGGCACCACCTTCACGCTTGCCACAGTGACGGCGGTGGTTGTTGGCGGAACCTCTGTATTCGGAGGGGTTGGCACAGCGGTGGGCACCCTCATCGGCGCGCTGCTGATCATTCTCATGCAGAACGTGCTCAACCAGCTCTATATCTCGGCCTATTGGCAATATGTCTGGACTGGCGTTCTGACCCTTGCCGCTGTCGGCTTTCACGGGTTGCGCACACCGGACCGCCGCGCCGCCATGGTCGAGTCCGCCCGGCGGCTGGTGCGTTTCAAAAGGACAAAACCGTCAGGGAGGACCGGGACATGACCGATGTCAGACTGGCCGCGAAAGCGGAGAACACGCTGGGTGAGGTCCCCGTCTGGGATCAGGGAAGTCAGTCGCTCTGGTGGGTGGATATCGAGGGGTGCCTGCTGCAACGGCTGCACGAACCGACCGGCGAGGTGAAGGTGTGGAAGCTGCCCGAGCGGATCGGGTCGTTTGCGCTGCGTGAGGGCGGCGGCGTGGTCTGTGCCTTTGCCAGCGGCTTTGCGTTCTATGACCTTGAAAATGGGGACATCGACTGGATTGCCCGTCCCGAGGCAGACTTGCCCGGCAACCGGTTCAACGATGGCAAAGTCGACCGGAACGGGCGGTTCTGGGCCGGCACGATGGACGATTCCCTAAGCAATCGCACGGCCGCGCTCTACCGGCTGGATGCGGATCTGTCGGTGCACCGCATGGAAACGGGGATCGGCATTTCCAACGCCCTGTGCTGGAGCCCCGACGACCGGTTCTTCTACTTTGCCGACACCCTGCAACAGGAATTGTGGGTCTATGATTACGATGCGAACTCCGGTGCCATCGTGAACCGCAGGCTCTTTGCGCATACGCGCGACCAGCCGGGCAATCCCGACGGTTCCACTATCGACGCGGATGGGTATATGTGGAATGCGCAATGGGACGGCTGGCGACTGGTGCGGTATGCTCCGGATGGATCGGTCGACCGGGTGGTCGACTTACCGGTCCAGAAGCCAACGAGTTGCATGTTCGGAGGGACCGATTTGAAGACACTTTACGTCACCACGGCAATCTGGGACCTCACCCCCGAGGACCTTGCAGATCAGCCTTGGGCGGGCTCCCTTCTGGCGCTTGATGTCGGCGTGGCGGGCTTGCCGGAGACGCGATTTGCCGGCTGAACCCGGCACCGGGATGCAGGCACGGGCTGCATCCGGCACCAGCGGCAAAAGCGCAAGCACATCGCGGCGGGGGCTTCATCAGGTCGTGGTGGAGGCCGTCGCGCTCGACATCATCAACGGGCGCTACAAGCCGGGGGATACTCTGCCGATCGAGGCAGAATTGGGCCAGGAGTTGAGCGTCGGGCGGTCGTCCGTGCGCGAAGCGATGCGGGTTCTCAGTGACAAGGGGTTGATAGAGGTTCGCACGCGCATCGGGGCGCGTGTCACGGAGCCCAGATACTGGCGTCGCCTTGATCCCGACGTCGTACGCTGGAGTTTGTCAAACGGGCCAGACCAGAAATTCCTGGCGTTTCTGTTGGAGGCCCGACGGATTGTGGAGCCAAAGGCCGCGGCTCTGGCATCGGTTCGCGCAACCGCCGCCGATCTGGCCGCGATGGAGTTGGCCCTGAACACCATGAGCGCAGCACTTCCCGCGGATATGGAGGCCTGCGTCGACGCCGATGTGGCGTTTCACTTTGCCGTTCTGGTCGCCTCCGGGAACCCCGTTCTGCAGGAATTCGAGATCATCATTGATGCCGCGATGCGTGTTGCATTCAAGCATTCAACGACACTGGCCAGATCCTACGCCCTGACGATTTCGTGCCACAACGACGTCTTCGAGGCCATCCGCCTTAGAAGACCCGACCAGGCAGAAGCAGCAATGTCTGCATTACTCGACCTTGCAGCAACCGATCTCGGGCTGACGTCCGGTTTCTGACTGATCCGTGACCCTGCATGGGGTCGGGCCATTTGTAGGCAAGAGCATCCGGGCCAGCATCTCGGCGCCGATCCTGTCCGTCTTCGCAACTCGCTCGGTGGCTTCCGCAAACCGTCGGGCCTGCCAGGGATTGACCTTTGCAAAGGTCAATCCTTGGCGCGACAACAAACGCACGAGATCCCGATGGTATGCGCCGGACGCTTCAAACACGATGACCGCGGTGCCACAGGATGCCCATTGCATCAGTTCGGCTAATCCTGAGGCTTCGTTCGGAAATTGCCGGTGTTCGCCTCACAATGAGCAATACGCAATACGCATCAAGCGCGGCCTTGGAAACGTCGACCTTCAACGGAACCTGGATACGATCGCTCCATGTCTCGACGAGTGCTTCGCAGATTTGCTACCGCCTCGTCCGGAAGGATGCCCCGTCGAAAGGCAATATTGTTCCTTCTCATGTGCTTTTCCTGATCGTTTAGGCCCAGGCTGATGCCAAACCAGCGAGCGTGACAGCTTCCGGGTCGGTGCGTTCGACAGTGACCCCGAATTCGAATAGCGCCAGTTCATATAAGCGTGATAGTGCCGCCGCCCCGACCACTGCAACGCGTTCGCCAACCCAATAGGACCGCGCTCCGCGCATCTCGATCCCGAGCAGAAGCCCAGATATTCGGGCACGGGCCTGCGCACCGGGAAGACCATGCAGCAGTCCAGCCGTGCGGATTGAAAAAAGATCGGCGGTAAGCATCTCTGGCCGAGACAACGATTCCCGTAGGGCATTCAGAAAGGCTCCGTCATCCCAATCATCCTCCACGAACCCGTGCCGCAAAACCGATTGTCCAACGAGCAAGGCGAAGAGTTCGCCAGTCATGAAGGTGCAAAAACTCACGATTTTCCCGGCGCTGACTTTTACCCATTTCGTGTGGGTCCCCGGAAGGCATAGCACGCCGTCGAAACCCGCGTTCAGCGCTAAGAAACCGGCAATCTGCGTTTCTTCTCCGCGCATTACGTCTGCCGGTTCGGCCTGGGATACTCCAGGCAAGATCAACACCTTGACTCGCGGGTCTGACGTTGGGGCTTCTACTGCCTGCTCCGCACCCGAAGGCGCGCAGGGAACCGGTTTATAGCGCGCTTCAATCCAGCCCTGCTTTGCGCCGACCATGCCGCAGGCGATCACTGGCGTCACGCCATCATTACCAAGAACATCGCCCACGCACGATAGGAGCGCCGGTTCGAATTCCTGCGGCGACAGTCGCCCCATCCCCGCGTCGGAAGAGCGTTGATCCACAACGCCCCCTGCACCATCGATGAACCAGGCCCGAAGGTGCGTCGTCCCCCAGTCCAAGCCTATCCAGGCAATGTTGCGATCTTCCTCAATCAGAACTTCCGTCATCCGGTGATCACGCCCCCGCGACTAACTACAAGAGTCTGATCTGCCATCATTCGACATTTCCCGATCCAACAAACGAAGTTGCCACGTTAATGTCGTCCGAAACCAGGTACTCCTTCACGCGTTGCCGATATGCGGGGCAGCAAGCGCCTCTCGAGTCGTTCAGATTTACCCCGGGTTGTTGATAATGCGAGATTTCCGGAAAAGACCCGATCTTGTCTGGATGCGACATTTCAGAGACCCGCACTCTGCCTTCCAGTGAAATGGCACTTGTGTGCATTCGCGCTGCACACCAATCAACTGCGAGAAATGCCAAATGTGAAGCGATGTCTACCATTCTGCAATGGCACCATCGACATGCCGCCAAACCGGCGCGCGCCAGCGGTGCCCCTCTGCGGCTGCCGCGGTTACTTTCACCTCGTCGATCTCTATACCGAGGCCTGGACCCTCCGGTATCAAAAGGCTACCGCTTTCAATCGCCAATCCAGGAACAGCGAGATAATCGAGCAGATCTCCATTCTGGTTGTAATGAATCCCGAGACTTTGCTCCTGGAGCACAGCATTAATGCACATCGCGTCAACTTGCAGACATGCGGCAAGCGCGATTGGACCAAGTGGGCAATGCGGCGCCAAAGCGACATCGTATGCCTCGGCCATTGCACCGATCCTCAGCATCTCAGAGATGCCACCTACATGAGCGGTATCTGGATTCAAGATTGAAGCGGCGCGGGTCTCAAGGACGTTGCGGAACTCGGCACGGGTGTGAATGCGCTCTCCAATGGCCAAGGGTATTGTCGTGGAGCGCGACAGCTCACTGATGTCAGATATGTGCGCCGAGGCAAGCGGATCCTCGACGAAAATAGGACGAAATTGCTCCAGTTCTTTCAGCAACACCTTTGCCATCGGCTTGTGAACGCGGCCGTGGAAATCGAGGGCAAGATCCATGGTCGAACCGACTGCATCCCGCAGTTCCGCGACACGGGCGACGATAGTATCGACTGCGGCATAAGTATCGACGAAGCGAAGCTCTTCACAGGCATTGAACTTCAGCGCATCGAAGCCACTTTCGCGCAGATCGATGGCCTGCGCGACAAGATCGCGGGGACGATCTCCACCGATCCAACAGTAGCTCCGGATCCGGTCGCGGACGCGCCCCCCCATCAATGCGTGCACAGGCACTCCGAAGTAGCGACCCTTGATGTCCCAAAGCGCCATGTCGATACCGGAGATTGCGGACATCAAGACAGGTCCACCACGGTAACAGCCGTTTCGGTAGAGACCCTGGAATATGTCCTCGATCATCAGCGGATTTTGCCCAATCAGGAAATCCGCATATTCGTCGATCTTCTTCGCCAGCGTTTCGGCATGTCCCTCAAGAACGGGTTCTCCCCAGCCGCTGATACCTTCATCGGTCTCGATCTTAAGGAAGAGCCAGCGAGGCGGGACAACATAGGTCTTTAGTGCAACGATTTTCATCGAGCCATTTCCCCTGAATATGGAGGTAGAAACGCTGCGTGGGCGCGCGCACACTCCAGACCGAACTGGGTCGGCTTGAGCGCAGGATCGCGATCGTGGACGTCGCCAAGCCCAAGCCGTGTCGCTGTAATGCGTTTGCCATAGGTCAGGCTGGCTTCAATCGACTGCATGACGAACACGATGAGCGGCAAGGCCTCGCGATAAAGCGCCATTGCCAGATCCTCATCGCCGCGTTGCATGGCCTCGTAGATGCGGATTTGTACATCGCAACACTCCGGCGCCGGAATCATGCCAACGCAGCCAGCGCGCAAGATGTCGGGCAGTTCGAGTCCGCCACGCCCGTTGAAGACCGATAGCTCCGCGCCGCACGCATCAACCACCCGCGCAATCTCGGTTGCCGGGGCCTCGCCTTTGAGAACCGTGAAATTCGGGTGATTTCGGTGTAAATCGCGAATTGCGGCCAATCCGAGCCCGACCCCCAAATATTGCGGAGCGTTCTGAATGCCAAAAGGGACATCAAGGACATCTGCTGCGCGCCCGAAGGCGCGCAGAAGGGATGCCTCGTCGTGGCAATCGCCGGGTGGCTGGAACATTAGCCAATTCGCACCAAGCGCTCTGGCCTCGCGGGCCGAGGCGATCTGGGTGTCGATGTCGGGACCGGCAATCGTTACAGCAAGCGGTACTCTGTTATCGATTTCTTCAGCTGTCCAAGCGATCATTGAGCGACGCTCAACTTCGTTCAGCTTTGCGACCTCGGTTATGAGACCCAAGACTGCGATACCGTGCGCACCTACCGCCAAGCAACCGCGCACCTGACGGCGAATGCCTTCCTCGTCCAGCCGACCATCGGCCTGCGAAAATGCATAAAGCATAGGGTATACGCCAGAATAACTCATGAACTCCTCCGGACCACGTTTGAAAGTTGCTGCCCCAGAGAGAGACGACGCAGGTTCTCGGCCATCACATCGAGGCGTCGAGAGAATGTGCCACGGCTCCAACCGGAGATATGCGGGGAGACCATTACACCGGTTAACTTCGCGAAGTCATGGCGGGACGGGCGAGCAGCCAGATCCTTGGCAGAGTCTGGATACGCCCACCATACATCGAGGATCGCACCACCAAGATGACCACTCTGCAATGCCTGGAACAATGCGTCCTCATCGACGATTGGGCCACGCGCGACGTTTACGAGGACCGCTCCTTCAGGCAGCGCAGAGAGCACATCGTCACGGACCAGACCCCTAGTCTCGGAAGTCAACGCGACGGTGACGATGAGAATATCACAGACTGCCGCCATGTCAGTGAGGCTTGCGAGAGGCCAATACCGATCAAACAATTTGGATGCCGGGATATCGGAGCGATTGCAAATCTCGATTGTAACGCCAAATGGCCTGAGCCGGCTTGCGACTTCACGACCGATTTGTCCAAACCCGACAAGGCCGACACGTGCGCCAAGCAATTCAGAATGCGGGAGCGCGCCCATGCGTGAAGAGTGCCGCCAGCTTCCGGCCCGGAATGCTGAATCGACTTCGCAGAGATTGATTGCGCGCGCCAGCAGGGCGCCGACGACGTATTCGGCCACGGCAGGGCCGTGTTCGCCGACATTGCATACGGTTACGAACGCCGGCACTTCGTCCAGGACGATTTCGTCGTACCCAATACCCGGTACTTGAACCAATTTGACGCTTGGCGGGACAGGAACCGTTCCGTTAAGCCGAACCGCCACGATTGCTTCACAGTCCTCGAGCCGCTCTGCGATTGCCTCGGGCTTATCCGTGTAGTCTGCGGTGACAAACGAAGCCTCGCTGAACCGTTCGCTCAACCCTTGGTGCAACACCGCAACCGGGCTGCCATAAAGCATGACCTTCATGGCTGAGTTCCTTCAATTCGAATTGGTGAACGTGCCTCCATGGGACCGTCGCCGTCAGCCCACCCTTCGTCTTCGATGGTCATCACGACCATGCGGCCCCTCTCGATCAGGTCCTCGGTCATCTTTGCGGCCGTCTTCAGATCAGCTTCAGCGATGGCTCTGGCGATCTTCGCGTGAAGCAATGACGACTCGCGTTGCCCACCGCCGTGTTGTTGCGCTGCAAGGTAACCGATGCGGCGAGAGACAGCGTGCAGTGGCAAGAGAATCCTGCCCGCCACCTCATGTCGGGCACAATGCATTGCCAACTGCGTGAATTTTCGATCAAGGCGTGGGAACTCGAAATGGTCCTCGTTATCAACACTTGCCTCTATCCGCCTGGCAAGCTGATGAAAGCGGGCTCTTTCGGCATCGTCGGAATTTCGCGCTGCGCGCTCCATCATCATTGGTTCCAACCTTGCGCGAACGTCCAACGTCATAAGTGTGCGAGAGACGTCGATCGGTTCGACCAGCACCCCACGGCGGGGAAGGATCTGAACCAGCATGTCGCGCTCGAGCCTCTGAACAGCTTCTCGAGTCGGCGTACGGCCTCGGCCGGAGATCGTCACCAGATCCTTTTCGGTGAGCAATTGATTTGGAACGAGTTCCAGTGTGACGATCTTTTCCTCGAGGACCCGGTACGCTTCGTCTGAAAAACTGAGGTCTGGCCGGTTCATGCTTTTCCTTTCAGACGCTTTCCAATGCTCCACAAAAGCGGAAGGACGATCACGGAAATGGTAATCGCGCCCAACGCTCCTGCGAGCGGTCGTGTAAAGAATGCCAAAAGATCCCCCTCAGCCTTGATCATCGAGGTCAAAAAGGTCTCCTCGAGGATCGGCCCGATCACCACACCAAGAATGGCGGGCGCCAAAGGAATGCCGTTTTCCTCCATGTAGAAGCCCAAAAGCCCAGCCCCCAGCATGACGACAATGGCAAAAACCGTATTCTCTACAGAGAACGCGCCAACGATGCAGGCAAGCGCAACCAATGACATCACGATCCCCCGAGGTGCCGACAACAAACGGCGGAAGAAGCGGATGGCAATGAAACCCAGCGGGATGATCATCACATTCGCCATGAGAAACGCCAGGAACACCGCGTAGATCATCTCGGGTTGTGTCAGGAAGACCGTCGGGCCCGGATTGAGCCCCTTCATGTACAAGACACCGATGACGACCGCCGACAGGCTGTCGCCCGGAATGCCGAACACGGTGGCTGGGATGAAAGCACCTCCGACCGCTGCGTTGTTTGCTGCAGAGGCCGGCGCGATACCATCGACGATGCCTGTACCGAACTTCTTGCGCTCGGGAGAGAGGCGGCGGGCCATGGCGTAAGACACATAAGCGGCAATGTCTGCACCCGCCCCCGGAATCGCGCCGATAACCGATCCAATGGATGCGCCACGGGCAATAGACCATTTCAGCCGCCGAACGTGACCGAAAACACCACTGAACAGCGCCTTTTGGGGCATGGTCGGCATCACCGGCTGATCAGTTGGAACCAGCGCGTATCGAAAAACTTCCGATACTGCGAAAAGTCCGATCAGGATCGGAATGAAACCCAACCCTCCCACCGCATTCATGTTGCCGAAAGTAAACCTCTGCTGGCCGGAAACCGGGTCGAGGCCCACCATTGCAATGGCGAGGCCAATAAAGAGCGAAATGGCGCCCTTTGCGGGCCTGCCGCTCGACGCGGCGATTGCGGCCACTAGGCCGAGACATGCGAGCCAGAAATACTCGAAGCTTGAGAAGCTGAGGGCGATTTCGGCCAGAGCGGGTGCCAGAAACAGGAGAAGCAGCGCGCCGAAGACCCCACCAAGCGCCGAAGCTACCAAGCCAACCCCGAGGGCTGTTTCCCCCTCGCCTTTCAGCGTCATGCGGTGCGCTTCGTCGGCATATGCAGCAGATGCGGGAGTGCCAGGCATCCTCAGCAGCGCACCGGGAATATCGCCGGCAAAGATCGCCATGGCCGCAAGCGAAACGATCCCGGCGAGTGCCGGCACCGGGTCGAGATAGAATGTGACCGGAACCAGCAGGGCAACTGCCATGGTTGCCGTGAAACCCGGGATCGCCCCTACCGCCAACCCATAGATCGAGCAAGCCAGCATGATGCCAAGGGTCATGGGATCGAGCAGTGATAGAAAAGCGTCAAGCATTACCATGTGAGGCGTCCAGACCAGGGCTCGAGCAATCCCCATGGCAACGGAGCAGACATGAACTGATAGAAGAACGAATGAAAAATGAATGTTCCCAAAACGGCGACGGCCAGACTAAGCCCCAGCCGTCTCTCGAACCAGAACACAAGAGTGAAAAGGAAAATCGGAGCAACGATGAAAAAGCCAAGCACATCCGCAAACAGAATGTAGCCGAGGATCGCCGTCAGCACGATGAAAAAGCCAAGCAGCCCGCGCCAGTTCTTCGCCCGCAGGGACACGAGGTTGTCGATAGCTCCGCTCGCAAAGACTGCGCGACTGACGATCAGCACAAGCCCGGCAATGATCAGGCCGGTGCCTGCAATCGCCGGGAAGAACCCCGGCCCATATTCGATATGTGCGACCCGGGACATTCCCCTGGACCCCGCGATCATTGCGGCGCCCAAGAGGATGGCAATCGCGCCGTTCAAGAAATCATCGAACTTCATTTGCGCCGTTCTCCTGGCTCCAGTGCACCAAACCTTTAAAGAATAGCGATGGGAAATGCGCCCATCTGACGCGATCTTGCAAGACTGAACCTCTCGGTAACTGGCATAGGTCCGCGACAATAACCGAGAGAATTGGCGCGATGAGTGTGACTCATCGCGCCAATTTTTTGCTGTCGCCAGCGATCGTCAGAGGCGTCTCTCGAGACTATAGGCCAAGGACCTCGACGATTCTCCTGACCTCGACTTCCTGATCAACAATGAACGCACCGAAGTCGTCCGCATTGCGCCATTGGATGCCAAAGCCACGATCGGTCATTTGCGTCCGCCATTCTTCGCTTTCCACAATTTCCATCATCGTGGCCTCAAGTTCCGTTGCGATGTCCTCGGGCAGCCCGGCAGGCCCAACAAGACCCCGCCATGCACCAAGGCTGAGGTTAAGGTCGGTCTGCTCGCTCAGCGTCGGGATGTCCGGAAAGGCTGCGAGTCTCTCGCTGCCGAAGACCGCAAGTCCGCGAACGCGGCCTGCGTCGATAAGGGCGCCAGCCTCAGGCACAGAACTCGGAACGACATCAAAACCGCCGGCCACCATGTCTTGAAGTGCCGCGGCGGCACCTTGACCCGGGATCATGCGAACCTGTTCAAGGTCAACCCCCCAGTTGTCGAACAAGGTCGCAATCGCGATTGGCCAGGACCCGCCGCAACCACCGCCACACGCCACGGTATAGCCGCCTGGATCTTCCTTGATGGCATCCAGAGCCTGCGGCAGGTCTTGCCATTCGCTGTCCGCACGCACGTGGAATCCCGCCGGGTCGAAGTTGTACTGTGCAATCGGTGTGAAGTCGGCAGCGGAGAAGTCTGCCTGCCCCATCGGCGCATAATGCGCGAAGTTATAAATTACACCCAGCGTATAGCCGTCAGGGTCGGCTGTCTTGATCGAGTTGATACCGACAACTCCACCACCCTGACCCTGGTTGACGACATTGAAGGGTTGCCCGAAATGCTCCTGAAGTCGCTCAGACAACATCCTCGCTGTTTGGTCGGTGCCACCGCCAGCACCCGCGGGCACCACAATTGTCACTGGGCGTTCTGGCCATCCCCCCTGCGCGAAGGTTGGCAAACTGCTGACCAAAAGCGTGACGCCAATGCCACCCACCATGCGGGTAAGTTGCTTTAACACGGATATTCCTCCCAAATCCTAGTTTCGATATATCTTGATATATCAGCCTTCATTTAGTTGACCAAGGGTTTTCTGATCCTGCGTCCCATAGGTTGCAAATTCTTGTTATCGTTACGTTTTGGGTGAGGATTGGCCGGTGATATAGCTGTACGACGCTCGCACCAGTTGAAGCACCACGTCCAGTTCCGCTTCAGTGACAGGTGTGTAAATCATCACGAACCCCTCCCACCCTGCGCGCTGATCGGCCCAAGGATGGGCCACGGCCCAACCGGCCCTTACTGCGGCACGGGCTGTGTCCGGAGGAAGCGACGCGTGTAGGCTGCCATCGGGGTGAAGATGCGCAAACTCGCGCCCCCCGACGATGGCCTGCGGTTGGGCGATTGGCACATCTTCCGCAAGTTGGAACCCGACTGCCCCAGGCAGTGACACGCGGGTCGCACCAAGAACGACTCCGGGAAATTCTGCGACTTGCCGCAGCATTTCTTCCGACAGTTCCGGGATCGCCCGCACGTCGATCTGTACATGCGGTACGCCGCTAGTCGTACCGGGGCGCACGCCTTCGCGCATCGGGAAGGTGTTGTCCAGGGCGGATGCGGGCGCTGACATGGCGAGCAGGGAAGCTACGGCCGAGTTCAAAAGCAGTTTTGCGAGAGTCTTCATCCTGAAATCCTCATGGTCTGGGCCGCAGCCTTGGTTTTCACTCCGGTTTTGGTAGGACGCTGTGACCGGCAGTTCTCAGGTCTTCGGCAACGATGCGCCAGCCATTTTCGGTCATTGCCACCTCACCGGTCCAGTGAACGAAATGAATCTCTGGCCCCTGGTGGTCGCTGAAATGCGTCGCGGTGATCTTGCCTGTTACGGTGGCCATCTCGGGGCTCGTAAAGGTGACGTCCAACGTATCGAGTTGATGATGCGTATGTGTGAACCCGCGTGCACTGAGGCCGTTCCGAGCGAGCGCCCCGCGCATTGCCGGCCCGGTGAAATCCCTTTGTTCTTCGCTCAAAAAGGTGCATTCCGCGCCTGGGCATACCATCGATCCACCCACGAAATTGAGGGTCGATTGGAGGTTTTCGCCCCAGCATTCATTCCATATTGCCATGCCGCCCTCGACATCGCCGGTGGCGATCATGTCGATCCCATGCGGGAAGCAGGCGACGTGATTGACTACTTCCGCACGGGCCTCCGCATAATTGGCGGGTTGTGTGTCGGCCAGAGCAGGCTGAGCCGCTACAACGACCATACATGCGATTAGTTTTTTCATTTCCAAAACTCCAATTTAAGGTTGCAAAGATGGTTCCCCAACGCTGACTACTGTCCGCTCAGTTGTTGCAGGGCACCGGCCCAGTCTTCGACGTGGTAGGTGCGAACAATCACACCGTCGTCCAACTCGTGGATATCGATCGTCAGGATATCAAAGCTGCGCCCTTGGCCATCGACACCGAAGAACGGGCCTGTCGGCGTTCCTGTCGCGCGGCTGCGCACGGTCACGAAATCACCGTCCTGGTGCATCGCCTGCACGGACCAGTCGAGATCAGGGATGAGCTGGCTGAAGAACCCCATCTGTCCGACGAACCCGTCGCGGCCTTCAATCTCGCCGGAGTAGTCGCCAACGCTTTCCCAGGTCTCGGACGTCGCGCCCAGAAACGCCGCCACATGGGTTTCCGAGCCGGGATTGCTGAGCAGATCGTAGAAGGTTTGCACGGCAACCGTGTCGTCGGCGGCTGCGCTGGTTGCGATGGCTGTCAGGCCAAGCGCGGCTGCTGCGAGGGTTGTTCGGAACGCGTTCATGGATGTGTCTCTTGGTTGGTCATTGACGGTGCCGCGCAGTTGCGGGTCCTCTGCCACCAGGATGGACAAATCCCGATACCAGCATAAAGGTAGGATAGATAAGTTTAACTGTTCGGATATCTGACAGTATGATCGACCGACTGCG
>CAYGRI010000044.1:0-22577 GCA_964352155.1 uncultured Maritimibacter sp.
GATTTTCGATGGCCAGTTCGACGCCGCCGTGCAGTATGGCCAGATCGAGGACGTCCTCGCGTCGGGCAATTTCGACGGGATGATCGTCGCACCGAACGACAGCGTCGGGATCGCCGGCGCCTTCGAGCAGGTGATCGCCGAGGGCGTTCCAATCGGCACCGTGCTGTTCCCGATCGGTCCCGACCTGAACTCCCTCGACCCGCAGGTCGAGGGCATTACCGTGACCGTGGCGTCGCCGCCCGTCGATGGCGCGACGATCCAGGCCAACGAAGTGGTGGCGTTCTGCGCCGATCTCGATCCCTGTAACGTCGTCATCGTCATCGGCGGCCGGATCTTTCCCTTCGATAACCTCCGGCTTGAAACCTACGAGGCGGTGCTGGCCGAACATGACAACATCGAGATAGTCGCGGTTGGGGAAGGCTATTATTCGCCCGATCCCTCGCTGCAGGCGATGACGGACATCCTGCAAGCCAACCAGGACGTACATGCGGTCCTGTCGAACGCCGATCAGCATCTCGTCGGCGTCGAGATCGCGCTGGAGGCCGCGGGCTACAACTTGCCGGAACTCTACCTCAGCGGCGGCGGTGCGGCCCAGATCGCCATCGACGCGATCCGCGAGGGGCGCTGGGACGCCACGCTTGCCTATTTCCCCAAGACGATGGGCGCACTCGCGGCAGACCAAGTTATCAACGCGATCGAGGGGCTGCCGGTCACCAATGCCATCAACATGGACACCGCCGGGCCGATCGAAGCGATGATCACCGCCGAGGTGCTCGAGGACAATCCCGACTTCGTGGCCGAATGGGAACAGTGACGGCCGGGGGCGCCCGCGCGCCGGGCGCCCCGCCAAACCACCAGACCAGACCGTATCCGCATCGACCGCGTTTGCACTGACAAGGAGACAAGCCTTGGGCAATTCCTATCGCGTGTCCGCCGATATTGGCGGCACGTTCACCGACATCGTCTATCAAAATGCCGAGACCGGAGCCTGCGGTGCGACCAAGGTCCTGTCGACGCCCGACAACCCCGCGCTGGCGGTGCTCGACGGCATCCGGCAGGTTGTGGGGCCCGATGACCGGATCGACTTCTTCGTGCATGGCACGACCGTGGGCCTCAACGCGCTCCTGACGCGGCGGGGGGCGAAGGTGGCGCTTGTCACCTCCGAGAACTTCCGCGACATCTACACCATCCAGGGCAATGACCGGGGCGAGATCTTCTCGATCCGCTGGAACAAGCCCAAGCCGCTGGTCCCGGTGGAGCATACCTACACGGTCGCCGGCCGCATGGGCGCCGACGGGACAGAGGTCGCGCCGCTGCGCCTCTCCGATCTCGACCGGCTGGTGGAGGCGGTGAAGACCGAAGCCTACGAGGCAATCGCGGTCACGCTTCTTTTCGGCTTCAAGAACGGCGCGCACGAACTGGCGGTGGCGGAATCTCTTCGCGCGCGCCTGCCCGACATGCCCATCGCGCTGTCGCATCGCATCAGCCCCGAATGGCGCGAGTTCGAGCGGACCTCGACCACCGTCATGGACGCCTACCTCTCGCCGGTCGTGCGCCGCTACCTCCAGACCCTGACGAGCGAGCTTGCCGACGACCTGCCAAAGGGCGGCCTTCATGTGATGGAGTCGAACGGCGGTGTGATGAGCGCCAAATCCGCGAGCGAAACGCCGCTCCAGACGCTGCTCTCGGGGCCGGTCGGCGGCGCCATCGGGGGCCGCGCCTTGTCCGGATCGACAGGGCGGCCGAACCTCATTTGCGTCGACATGGGCGGCACGTCCTTCGACGCGAGCCTGATCATCGACGGCGAACCTTCGACCTCGACCGAAACGAAGCTCGAAGGCCTGCCCGTGCAAATGTCGGTCGTGGACATCCATGTCATCGGCGCGGGCGGCGGCTCCATCGCGTGGGAGGAGGCGCAGGCCATGCGCGTCGGCCCGCAATCAGCGGGATCAAAGCCCGGCCCGGTCTGCTATGGCCTCGGCGGGACAGACCCCACGGTCTCCGACGCCAACCTGGTGCTCGGGCGGCTTGACGGCGAGAACTTCGCGGGCGGCTCCATGACGCTCGACCGCGATGCCGCGCACGAGGCGCTTGGCCGCATGGGCGAGCGGTTCGGCATGAACGCCGAGGCGATGGCGCAGGGTGTCGTCGATATCGTCAACGCCAAGATGGCCGACGCGATCCGCACCATCACAGTGCAGCGCGGTATCGATCCGCGCGACTTTACGCTCGTGGCCTTCGGCGGCGCGGGTCCGGCGCAAGCTGCGGCCCTCGCCGAGGAACTGCGGATTGGCGAGGTGGTGATTCCCGTCCACCCCGGCGCTTTCTCGGCCTGGGGCATGCTCCAGACCGACGTGCGACATGACTTCAAGGAAACGCTCTACAGCTTCTGGGACCTGATGGAGGTGGAACGGCTCGACGCGGCGTTCGAGGCGCTTTCGGAAAAGGGGCGGGACTACCTTGTCGATGAGGGGATCAACCGGACCGACATCAGCTTTGTCCGATCCATCGACTTCCGCTACCACGGGCAGGAATACGTGCTGACCATCACGCTGCCCGACGGTCCGATCGACATGGACGCGGTGCGCCGCACCTTCGACGATGCCTATGAGCGCCAGTATGGCCACAGCAGCCCGGACAACCGTGTCGAGATGGCGAACATCCGTCTCGCGGCGCTGGGCGCGCTGCCGCGTCCCGCGAACGCCCCCCCGGTGGCCAAAGAGGCGCGGGCCGAGCGGACGCGCGACGTGTTTTTCAACGGTGAGGGCCAGACCACCCGCATCGTCGACCGCAACGCCCTATCGGCGGGGGACACCGTCGAAGGCCCGGCGATCATCGAGGAAACCACGACGACGACGCTCGTGCCGCCGGGCTGGCAAGTGCAACTGATCGAGGGCGGGCACATGGCCCTCAGCAAGGGAGATGCAGCATGAGCCATGCCGATCCGATCACCACGGAAGTGGTCCGCAACTTCGTCATCTCCTGCGCGGAGGACATGAACGCCGCACTTTGGCGCTCCGCCCATTCGGCGGTGATCTACGAGGGCAAGGATAGCGCCGTGGCGCTGATGGACGCCGACGGCAACATGCTGGGCCAGTCCACAGGCGTGCCCCTGTTCATCGGGGCCATCGACGTCTGCGTCCACCACGTGAAAGACTACTACGGCGAGGATATCCACGAGGGCGATATCTTCATCATGAACGACAGCTACATGCAGGGCACACACCTGCATGACATCACGGCCATCGGCCCGATCTTCTTCCAGGGCGAGATTGTCGGCTTCGGCGCCGCGCGCGCGCACTGGAACGACATCGGCGCGATGGATCCGGGCTCGGTCATGGGGTCGACCAACATCTTCCAGGAGGGGCTGCGGCTGGGGCCCACGCGGATCGTCTCGAAGGGGCAGCCTTTGCGGGAGTGGTATGACCACCTGCGGCTCAACACCCGCTTCAAGGACGCCACCATCGGCGATCTCGGCGCACAGATCGCCGCGATCCGCACGGGTGAGCGGCGGCTCGGGCAGCTCCTCGACCGGATCGGCGCCGAGACCTACCGCGCCGCCTGCCTCGACATCTTCGAGCAGGCCCGCCGTCTCGACCGCGCCGCCATCGCCGCCATCCCCGACGGGACCTGGTCGCGCGCGGGTTACCTGGACGACGACGGCGTGGGCAAGGACCCGATAAAGGTCGCGCTGGCGCTGACGGTAAAGGGCGAAGAGCTGATCGTTGACCTCACGGGCACCTCCGGCCCGGTTCCCGGTTCGGTCAATTGCGGGGCGAGCCAGACGGCATCGCTTCTCAGGCTGGCCTACAAGACGATGATCAACCCCGACCGCGCGATCACCGGCGGGTCGTTCGAGACCATGTCGATCCACTTCCCCGAGGAATGCATGTTCAACGCGGCCGAACCCGCCGCCTGCGAATGGTACTTCACCGGGCTCGGCCTGCTCGCGGACCTGTTCATCTCCTGCCTCGGCGAGGCGATGCCGGAGAAGTCCACGGCGGCGCATTACGGCGACTCGATGGTGGCGGGCTTCTTCTCGGTCGACGAGAAGCGGGGCCAGTGGATGTCGCTGGAACCCACGGCCGGCGGCTGGGGCGGACGGGCCGACAGCGACGGGGAGGATGCGCTGATCAACCTCGTCAATGGCGGCTTCCGCAACATCCCCGGCGAGGTGATGGAGACGAAGTTCCCCATCCGGCTGGAGGAATTCTCGATCCGCGCCGACAGCGGGGGCCCCGGCGAACATCGCGGCGGCTGCGGCGTCGTGCGGCGGTACCGGACCCTCGGGGATTGCTTCGGCGCGATCTGGTTCGAACGTTCGAAGACCCCGGCCTGGGGCCTGAACGGCGGCAAGGACGGACAGGGGCCGGACGTCACGATCACCCATCCCGACGGCACCGAGGAGAAGATCCTGAAGATGCGGGCGCGCGGTCTTGCAGCCGATACCGTCGTCGAAACCAAGACCGGCGGCGGCGGCGGCAACGGCGATCCGATGAGGCGGTCCTTCGCCGAGGTCGCGCGCGACGTCCGGCGCGGTCTTGTCAGCGAGGCGGCGGCGCAGCGCGACTATGGCGTCGTTATCGCGGCGGATGGATCCGTGGACGAGGCAGCCTCGACAGCGCGATGAGCATGCTGGCGATCTCCGCGCGCGGCATCACGATGCGCTTCGGCGATGCCGAGGTGCTGTCGGGCGTGGATGTCGACATCCGGCAGGGATCGATTCACGCCCTGATCGGCGAGAACGGAGCCGGGAAATCCACGCTGGGCAAGGTGATCGGGGGCTACCACCAGGCGACGGCGGGGGCGCTGACGGTGTTCGGCGCGCCTGCAGGCCGCTGGGACCCGCCCGCCGCGCTCGACCGTGGCGTCGCCATGATGCACCAGGAGCTGCAGCTCGTGCCGCATCTGACGGTGGCGCAGAACGTGTTCATGGGGATCGAGGACAACCGCTGGGGCCTTCTGCGCCGGAACGAAGCCGATCGCCTCGACACGCTGATGGCCCAGAGCGGGCTGCATCTCGACCCCCATGCCGTCACCGCGTCGCTGCCGATCGCGGACCAACAGAAAATCGAGATCCTTCGCGCGCTCGCCCGCGAGGCCCGCGTCATCGTAATGGACGAGCCGACCTCGTCACTCTCCAAGGACGAGATCGACAACCTCCACCGCATCATGCTGAAGCTGCGGGCGGAGGGGCGGTCGGTCATCTATGTCACCCATTTCCTCGATCACGTGCTCGAGGCCTGCGACCGCGTGACGGTGCTGCGCGACGGCAAGCTGGTCAAAAGCGGTGACATCGCCGACGAGACCAAGCAAAGCCTCGTCTCGGCCATGCTGGGCGCGCACAAGTCAGAGACCCTTTACCCGGAGAAACGCCGATCCGCCTCGGACCGGGTCGTGCTTCGGGTGCGGGGGCTGCGGGGCAAGGATGTGTCGGTCGACGCGCTCGACATCCGCGCGGGCGAGATCCTGGGCCTCATCGGCCTTGTCGGTTCGGGCCGGTCAGAGATTGCGCGGGCCATCGTGGGCGCCGACACGGCCCTGGGCGAGATCACGCTCGACGGCGTTCCGGTGCGCCGATCCGTCAGCGGCGCCGCCGAGGCAGGCATGGTGCTGGTGCCCGAGGACCGCCGCGCGCAGGGTCTCGTGATGACGATGCCGGTGCGCGCGAACATCACCCTTCCGCGCCTTGCAGCCTATTCTCGGGGCGGGGTTGTCGGCACCCGCCGCGAGCGGGCAACCGCGCGCGCGTTCATCAGGCGCTTCGGCATCCGGCCCGCCATGATCGACGGGAACGTGTCGCACTATTCCGGCGGCAACCAGCAGAAAGTCCTGCTTGCCAAATGGCTCGACGGCGACCCAAAGCTCGTCATTCTCGACGAGCCGTCCCGCGGCGTCGATGTGGGCGCGCGCGAAACCATTCACGCCACCATCGCCGATCTCGCCGCGTCGGGAACCGCGATACTGCTGATTTCCTCCGAGATCGAAGAAGTCCTCGGCCTCGCGCATCGTGCGTCCATCGTGGATCGCGGACGGATCGTGCAGGACATCGACCCCGACACCGTGGACGAGGCCCAGGTCCTTGCCGCCTTGTTCCAGCACCAGAGCCCGGAGGACGCCCATCCGTGACACGCGCCGCCTTCCTAGCATTCCTTCAGTCCTACGCCGTCCTGATCCTCATCGTCGCCCTGATGGTGACTCTGACGCTACTGTCCGACAGCTTCCTGACGGTCCGCAACCTCCTGAACATCCTGAACCAGAACGCGCCGCTGGCGATCATCGCTGCGGCGATGACACTGGTGATCATTGCCGGAGGTTTCGACCTGTCGGTGGGCGCGACCTTCGCGATGGGGTCGGTGTCGTCGGCGTGGATCGCGCTGAACGTCGACCCCTACCTTGGCCTCGCGCTGGCGCCCTTCATTGGATTGGGATTCGGCATCCTGAACGGTATCGTGATCACGCGGCTGAAAGTGCATTCCTTCCTCGCAACCATCGCCACCGCCCTGATCTTCAGCGGGACCGCCACCTACCTGTCGGATGGCCGTCTGATCTCGGTCCGCCTCGACGAATTCGTCTGGCTTGGCCGCGGTTCCTTCCTTGGCGTCTTCAACGCGATCTGGATCATGCTGATCTTCGCGGGGTCGCTGACCTTCCTTTTGACGCGCACGACCTTCGGCCGCCGCGTCTTCTCGGTCGGAGGCAACATCGAAGCCGCGATCCTGTCGGGCATCCGCACCGAGCGGGTCCGGATCGCGACCTTCGCCATCGCGGGCTTCGCTGCGGGCCTCGCGTCGATCATCACCACCAGCCGCGTCGCCGTGGGACAGTCGACTGCCGGACAGGGGATGGAACTGCAGGCCATCGCCGCCGTCATTCTCGGAGGCACCAGCATCTACGGCGGACAGGGCGCGGTCTGGCGATCCATCGCGGGTGTCTACTTGCTGGCGCTGATCAACAACGGCTTCAACATCCTGAACGCCGATCCCTTCCTGCGTGACCTGACCACGGGGATCGTGATTCTCGCCGCCATCGCCGTGAGCGCGGTCGGCCAGAGCCGGCGCTAACGAGGGCATTCGAAACCGTCACGGCACGTCCAAGAGATGAGGCCGGACGGATTTGTGGGTTGTTCCGGTGATCCGATCTTTCGACCTGCGTCCCCGTCAGCCACGGAACGCCCCGCTGCGCACAAGATAGCGCCAGAGTCTGATCGGTTTCAGCGCGCCCCGGAAGACCAAGGCATGTATCGCCTCGACACGGAGGCTCCGAAGCTCCCGCTCGATCGCTCGCGACAGCCAGCCTGCGATCCGTTCCGGGTTACCGCCAACCGCCCCCATGCAAAGTCGCATCGAACCCGCGAACGCTATGATCAAACACAACCAGATTACGCGCGCAGAACGTTTTGACCAGGACGGATAAACGAGTTTGGCATCGTTCTGGCGACATTTGCCTATCTAGCGCGAGGGCCTGGGAAAAGCCCCGCCGACAGGTTTGCATGGGCCACGCCTGGTTCTGACAACTGCGCCACGGCTCTTTCTTGGTGCGCGGGCGTAAACCGCCGCCCCGTCTTCCTGGTGGTGTCTGCCGCCGGTGTCTGAGACGACTTTGGCCCCTGATCCGGGGGCACGCGGCGAGGTCATCCCTTGGCGGGTTTCCGGAACCGGAAAAACAGCGCGGGCAGGCGCTGGAGCCTTTCACTTGACGGGTGGGGGCAGCTTCCGCGCCAGACCGAGGCCCGACGTGTCGCAAAGCTGCCTGACTCCCGGGCAGATCGGCGCGGGGCCCGGGCAGCAACCCGGACGGTCAGGCAACCCCGATGGCCGCGAGGTGCGCATTGACGGGACGGACCCGCGCCTCGACCGCCTGACCCAACCAGCGGTGATGGGCGAGCGCTTCGGCGTTGGTCTGGCGCACAGTTGAGGCCGGTTTGCCCTGGACCTCGATCGTGGTGCCCTCGGGGGCGTGCAGACGCTCGCCCGGCGCGGCGAACAGCCAATGGTAGCTCTCGGCCTGGCCCTGGTCCCGGGACCAGTACAGCGACGCGATATGGTCGGAAAAGCCGGTGATCGGGGCCACCATCGGCACGATTTCAGCGCCCATCGCGGCCGACCGGCACGGCCCGTCCGGAAGCGCATGAAAGCTGAGGCGAGTCATCATGCGCTGAATTGCCGGGTTGAAGGCGGCTATGACCGACACGCCCTGATGATCCATGACCCACAGATACGCGACCCGCATCATCGCGTGCAGCACGCCGATCCTGCCGCGGGCCTTCGGGTCGCAGCACAGATGGCTTGCGGCGACCAGACCGGTCGGATTGATCTCGGGGCGGCTTCGAAAGTCGAAATGGCTGTCGGTCGGCAAGCCGTAAGCGGGGTCATCCCTGGTGACGCGGACCGAGGCGATCAGCTTGTTTTCGCGGTAGGCGCCCAGGTTCAGCGAGGTTGGTACCTCGTCAAACGCGTCGAGAACGCGCCCGTCGGATCGTGTCGGGTAGAACCGGCCCTCGTCTGCGAACACGCGGTGTCTCAGGGAACCGATACGGTCGAGGTCTTCGGGCGAACGGGCAGGTCGAATCTCAAGACACATCGTGGCACTCCATCTCGGCGTTCCGGGCTAGACCCTTCTGGCGGCGCTCAATGGCGCGGGCGGCGCGCAAACGGCGGTTTTTCAAGGCCAGAGCGTGACCCAACCGGAAAACTTTACCTACAAAATCGCTGCACCGGCGCGGGTTCTTTGCTACATCGCGCCCCTTATTTACTGACAAAGGGACGTGATCGAATGACCGTCGCGACACCCAGCCGGACCGCTTTGACGGTGGCATTCGGCATTCACTTGGCCTGCCGGGATCACGTGCTGCACCAGGTGTTCGGCGCCGACGCGCTGGCGCGGCAGAACCGCCTGATCGCCCGGACGAAAGACGGAACGAGGCGGCTTCGGGCGCTTGAAAGCCCGGTGCATCGCGGGATCGCGCATCTGAAGGAGCGGGTGCTGCTGCCGGGGATCACGTCGCATTACGTGCTGCGCAAGCGGATGATACGGGATGCCAGCGAGGCGGCGATTGCCGACGGCTTGACCCAGGTTGTCGTGCTGGGCGCCGGGTTCGACACCGCGACCATCGGGCTGGCGGAGAAACATCCCGGCCTGCGCGCCTTCGAGATCGACACCCCGGCGACCATCGAGGCCAAGCGGCAGGCTGCCCAGGGGATGATCCCCCCGAACCTCACTTTGATCGCTGCGGATCTTGCGCGCATTGCGCTTGCGGATGTTCTTCGCGACCTTCCCGGGTTCGATGCGACGGCCCCCACCCTGTTTGTCTGTGAAGGCGTGCTGATGTACCTGTCCGAGATGGACGTGGCAAAGACGCTGCAAAGCCTGCGCGCGGCGGTACCGGGTGTTGCGCGCCTGGTGATGACAGCGGTGCCCCCCATGACCGGCCCGGAAAGCAATGTGCCGACGCTTCTGCGGCTGTACCTGCGCTGGCTGGGAGAACCGCTGGCCTGGATGGAATCGAAAGGCACGATCCATGACTTCCTCGCCCGGCAGGGCTGGCAGGTCAGGGAGGTGACGGATACGCGGATGATGCAATCCCGCTACGCGCCCGAACGTCCCGACATCGGGTTGCACCGGGGCGAATACGGCGTGGTCGCGCAAGCCCTGTAGGCGGGTCGCACGCCTCCCTGCCCGTTTTGGCCGGACCGGGGGGCTGTTCGGTTGGGCCGCGATCCTGGGCATCCTTGCTGCGGCGTGCTGCGTCGCCCGATGCCGGCGCGCCGGGCGGCGCGCGATCCGCCGGCGATGCTCCGACCGATATCGGGAAACGCGCCGATCCGATCGAGGGGACCGCTGTTACCCCACGAAAGATGAGTCCCATGGCAAGGCAGAGACCTGTGCAGCCGCACTCCGTGACTGCCACAGCCGGCTGTTTCGGAAGGGCCGCGACGGTTGCGCCAGCGATACGGCCGCCGCCAGGGCAACCGCGCCCGCGATTGGCCCCCTCCGCCCGGCCGCGCGGCAGAGTCGACCCAGCCGCAGGGCGCAGTGGCGGGCTGGGGCGAACCTGGCGTCTTCATGATTGCGGACAGGGATGCGAGGACGCATGTTGAACTGCCCGCACAGGCCCCTCTACCCTGCCCCAGATCCGCCCCACACGACAGGAAGCCCACCGTGACCTTTATCCCACCTGCCACGCCGAACCGCCTGGCGCCCCGCTTTGCCGATATCGCAACCTTCATGCGCGTCCCGCTGGCCCATACTCTGGACGAGGCCGAGATCGGGATCTTCGGCGTGCCCTATGACGGCGCCCTCACGAACCGGCCTGGCACCCGCCATGGCCCGCGCGAGGTGCGCAACCAATCCACCCTGATGCGCGCGATCAACCATGCCACGCGGATCAACCCGTTCGAGCTGGCCCAGATCCGCGACATGGGCGACGTGCCCCTGACCCGGATGTTCGAGGTAGAGGCCAGCCATGACGAGATTGCCGTCTTTGCCGGGATGCTGGTGGGCGCGGGCGTCCTGCCCCTTGCCATCGGTGGCGATCATTCCGTCACCCTGCCCCTGTTGCGCGCGGTGGCGTCAGAGCCGCTGGCGCTGATCCATGTAGATGCCCATGCCGACACGACCGACAGTTTTCAGGGGTCCAAGTTCAACCATGGCGCCCCGTTCCGCCGCGCCGTGGAAGAAGGGCTGATCGACCCCAAGGCGACGATCCAGATCGGGATCCGGGGCACCCAGAACACCGCCGAAGGCTGGGATTTCTCGGACGCCTCCGGGATGCGGGTCGTGTTCTGCGAGGAATTCCACGCCGCCGGACCCGAGGCGATTGCCGCCGAGGCGCGCACTCTGGTCGGCGACCGGCCCGTCTATCTGACCTATGACATCGACAGCCTCGATCCGGTCTATGCCCCCGGCACCGGCACGCCAGAGATCGGCGGGATGACCACGCATCAGGCCCAGGTGCTGCTGCGGGGTCTGCGCAACCTGAACTATGTGGGCGCCGATCTGGTCGAGGTGTCGCCGCCCTTTGACCTGGGCGCGCTGACCTCGCTGGCCGGGGCGGCCCTCGCCTACGAGATCCTGTGCCTGCTGGCGGAATCGCTGGCCAACGGCAAGGCCGGGTGACAGGCCCTACCCCTCTGGCCCTACCCCTCTGGCACGTCCCGTAGTCCGGTGCGTGCGCCACGCTCCACTCTGCCGGGCGTGGCGCGGCGGGCGGTGCTTTTTGGTCCGGAAACATTCCTCCTGCGGTCCCGGTCAGTTTCAGGCGGACACCCTGGCAACCAGCGACGCAGGCGCCATGGCCCCTGCCCCTAGGACGCCGCAGTCTGGCGCACGAAATGCCCGGCCGTGACTTCCAGAAACGGCAGCGGCTTGGCGATCCAGTCGAGGGCGCGGACCGGGCTTTTGATCTCATCCGTGATCAGCCCGCTGCGGATCTTGCGCGCCGCCGGGTCGGGGATCGGTGCCGCCGAGATCAGCTTTTTCGTATAGGGATGCTGCGGGTTCTCCAGAATGGCGCGGCGCGGTCCGATCTCGACGATCTCGCCCAGCAGCATGACCGCGATGCGATGGCTGACCCGTTCCACCACCGCGATGTCATGGCTGATGAACAGATACGACAGGCCAAGGTCGCGCTGCAGATCCAGCAGCAGATTGATCACCTGCGCCTGAATCGAGACATCCAGCGCCGACACGCTTTCATCCGCCACGATCAGCTTTGGTTCCAGCGCCAGACAGCGCGCGATGCACAGCCGCTGGCGCTGACCGCCCGAGAATTCGTGGGGGAAGCGCAAGGCGTGCTCCGGCAGCAAGCCGACCGTGTCGAGCAGCCGCTCCACCTCGGCATCCGCTTCGGCGGCGCTGCGCAGGCCATGCACGATCATCGGTTCGCGGATCGCAGCGCCCACCGTCTTGCGCGGGTTCAGCGAGCCATAGGGATCCTGAAAGATCATCTGAATCCGCCGCCGGGCGGCGCGCAGCTGGGACGGATCGGCCTTTGACAGGTCCTTGCCCTCGAACGTGATGCTGCCCGCCGCAGGCTCGATCAACCGCAGGATCGAGCGTCCGGTGGTGGACTTGCCGCAGCCCGATTCCCCGACCAGCGCCAGCGTTTCACCGGCGCGAAGCTGAAACGAGACATCCTCCACCGCATGAACCCGGCCCCGCACCCGGCCCAGCAGGCCGCCGCGCACCGGGAACCGGGTCGACAGGTTCTTGACGTCAAGAATGACCTCGCCGCGCTTGTCCGGCTCGCTTTTGGGGGGCGGCGTCACCGCCTCTTCGGCCTTGCTGGAAAGGCGGGCGAACTGGCGCGGCAACTCGCTGTCCGACAGCGAGCCAAGGACCGGCACCGCGCTGAGCAATTTGCGGGTATAGGCGTGCTGCGGATCGGTGAAAATCTCTGTCACCGGGCGCTCTTCGACCTTTTCGCCATGCAGCATGACGATAACGCGGTCGGCCACCTCTGCCACCACGCCCATGTCATGGGTGATGAACATCACCGACATGCCGACCTCGGATTGCAGCTCGCGAATCAGTTCCAGGATCTGCGCCTGAATCGTCACATCCAGCGCCGTCGTAGGTTCATCCGCGATCAGCAGGCGCGGCTGGCAGGCCAGCGCCATGGCGATCATCACGCGCTGGCGCATCCCGCCCGAGAAGGTATGCGGGAACTCCGACAGCCGAGACCGCGAATCCGGGATACGCACCAGATCGAACAGCCGCAGCGTCTCTGCCTGGGCGGCGGCGGCATCCATGCCGCGATGGCGTTGCAGCACCTCGGCGACCTGAAAGCCCACGGTCAGCACGGGGTTCAGGCTGGTCATCGGCTCCTGAAAGATCATGCCGATGCTGCCGCCGCGCACATCGCGCATCTCGGCCTCGCTCAGCCGGGTCAGATCGGTGCCGTCCAGGGTGATCTTGCCCTCGACCCGGCCTGTCGCCTCTGACACCAGCCGCATGATCGACAGCGCCGTGACCGATTTGCCCGAGCCGGATTCACCGACCACCGCCACCGTCTCTTTCGGGGCGATGGTAAAGCTGAGGTCGCGCACCACGGGCACCCGCTCGCCCTCCACCCGGAAGGTCGTGGTCAGGTGTTCGACGCGCAGAACCGGTTCCACAGTCATCAGCTCTCTCCCCTCAGGCGCGGGTCGATGGCGTCGCGCAGCCCGTCCCCCAGCAGGTTGAGCGCAAAGACCACCACCAGGATGGCGACCGACGGGAAGAAGGCCAGCCAGAAGCTGTCGAGGATGTTCTCAAACCCCTCGCGGATCATCCCGCCCCAGGTCGCGGTGGGCGGGCTGACGCCCAGGCCGATGAAGGCCAGCGACGCCTCCACCCGGATCGCGGTGGCCAGCCACAAAAAGCCCATCACCAGCACTTCGGGCATGATGTTGGGCAGGATATGCCCGCCCATCAGGCGGATGTTGGAATAGCCCAGGGCGCGGCCCGCCTCGATGAACTCGCGTTCCTTGACCACGATGGTGGGGGCGCGGGCGATGCGCGCAAAGGGCGGAATGGCCGTCAGGGCGATGGCGATGATCAGGTTTGAGATGCTTGGCCCCAGCATCGCCACGACGATCAGCCCCAGGATCAGCGAGGGGAAGGCCAGCAGGACATCCATGATCTGCATCACGATGATGTCGGTCTTGCCGCCCACATAACCGGCCACCAGCCCGATCACGGTGCCGATCAGCAGCGCCGCCAGGATCGACACCAGCCCGATCATCAGCGAGATCCGCGCGCCATGCAGGATCCGGCTAAGGGTGTCGCGGCCATAGGCGTCGGTGCCCATCCAGTATTCGGCCGAGGGCCCTTCGAGCCGGTCGAGGATGTTCTGGTCCAGCGGGTCATGCGGCGCGATCAGCGGCGCCAGTATCGCCAGCAGGCAGACGAAGGCGAACAGCCCCAGGCCGACCCAGGAGGTCTTGTTGGTGTTGAACGCCTTGACCAGCCCGGACCCAAGCGCCGCCAGCGTCAGGCGGAAATACGAAACCTTGCGCCCGGCGGGCGGAGAGCTGTGGGCGGTCATGAATATTTGATCCTTGGATCGATCAGCCCATAGGTCAGATCGGTTAGCAGGTTCACCACGACGACCAGCAGGGTGTAGATCACCATCATGCCCTGCAGCATGGTGTAATCGCGCTGGTTCAGGGCGCCGACGATCAGCCGCCCAAGGCCGGGCCGGTTGAACACGATCTCTGTCAGGACCGAATTGCCGATCAGGATGCCCAGATACAGGCCGACCACGGTCACCACCGGGATCATCGTGTTGCGCAGGCAGTGCCGCCAGATGATCGCGCTGAAAGAGATGCCCTTGGCCTTGGCGGTGCGGACGTAATCCTGCCCGAGCACTTCGAGCATGGCAGAGCGTGAGACCCGCGTGATATAGGCGGCCATGATCAGCCCAAGGTTGATCGCGGGCAGCGCCAGATCGTTCAGCCGGGCGCCCAGGGTGGTGCCGCGCCCGCTGCTCATGACCGGGAACCAAGGCACGTAGATCGCGAAAGCGAACAGCAGCAGCACCGCCGAGACGAAGGCCGGAAAGGACAGCCCCAGCAGCGAGGCCAGGCGCACCAGGTAATCCGGTATCGTGTTGCGCGAGATGGCCGCCCAGACCCCCAGCGGGATGCCGATCACGGCCCCCAGGATCAGCGCGGCGACGGTCAGTTCGAGCGTCGCGGGCAGGACCTTAAGGATCTCGGCGATCACCGGGCGCCCGGACACCATCGACACACCCCAGTCGCCCACCGCGACCCCGGACATGAAATCGTAATATTGGACGATCATTGGCCGGTCGAGGCCAAGGCGGGCGCGCAACAGGTCAATGGATTGCTGGCTGGCCTGATCGCCCAGGATGACCATGGCCGGGTCACCGGGCAGGATCCGGACGATAAAGAAGACAATGGTCAGAACCGCGATCAAGGTGATCACGGCAAAGCCCATACGTTTCAGGACAAAACCGCTCATCGCGCCCCCGGGTCAGATCAGATGTATGGCAGGGTTCAGGTTGCGTGTCCCGAGCACGCGCGCGCGCCCGGGACGAAGGGTGGTCAGATCCCTCGGATCACTCGGTGAAGGCCGAGACCTCGGTGATCGCCGGGCTGAGGTTCAGCGAGCCGGTCACCTCGAACCCCAGATCAAGCGTGTCCTTCCACGCCCAAAGCTGCAGGTTCTGGTAGATCGGAACGGCACAGACATGTTCACCGATCTTCTGCTGAGCCGAGGCCCACAGTTCCAGCTGCTTGGCCGGATCCGGTTCGGTCCGGGCCGCTTCGATTTCCGCATCGGCCACGTCGCAATGGCTGAAGTTGGTCACAGCCTTGGGCATCAGCGGGATCGAATCCGAGTGGAAGAACTGGGTCAGATAGGTATCGGCCACCGGGAAGCGCGCGGCGGAATAATGGGTCACCTGGCTCAGGTCCTTGCGGATCTGTTCGTGGAAGGTGGCGTGTTCCACCACTTCGATTTCCAGGTTGATATCCGCATCGCGCAGCAGCGATTGCACCGCCTCCATCGTGCTGAGCATGCCCGGCAGCGAGGTGTGGATCGCCTTGATCGTCACGCCATCGGGATAGCCCGCCTCGGCCAGCAGTTCCTTGGCCTTGTCGACGCTGAACTCATAGATCGGCACGTCCGATGTGTAGCCCAGATAACCCTCGGGCACGACGGAGATCGCGGGCAGGGTCACGTCCTGGCCCTTGAACGCCACCATGGTTTCGCGGTCGATGGCATGGGCCACCGCCTGGCGCACCCGGATGTCATCCAGCGGTGCCACCTTGGTGTTCAGCGAGATCATCGACATCTCGCCCGGCGACATGATCGCAACCGTGGTGCCCGGCAGTTTCTTGATCCGCTCGACCCAGGTCTGGTCCTGACGGCCATAGATCATGTCGATCTCGCCCGCCTGGAACGCCAGGTCGCGGCTCGCATCCGAGGGGATGTAGCGATAGAAGATTTCCTTGATCGCCGGTTCGCCCCGGAAATATTCGGGGTTGGCGACAAGGCGGACATATTGCTGCGGCTGGTATTCCGCGAACATGAACGGGCCGGTGCCGACCGGCGTCCGCTCGAACCCGTCGCCCAGCGCCTCAACCGCGTCTTTGCAGACGATGTTGCCGCCGTGATAGGGCACCAGGGTGCCCAGCAGGCTGGGGATCGTGTTGGCCAGGGTGATGGTCACTTCGTAAGGGCCGGTCGCCTCGATCGATTCGAAGGCCGCGAAATCGCCCGAGAAGCTCGATTGATCCGGGTTCGCCGAGCGTTCCAGCGAAAAGACCACGTCTTCGGCATCCAGATTGCCATACTCGCCGTGGCAATCCACATCGTCGCGCAGGGTAAAGACCCAGGTCAGCCCATCCTCGGACGTGGTCCAGCTGGAGGCGATGTCCGGCTCGATGAAGGCCGGGCTCGACTTGCCGGGCTGGATCCGGACCAGACCGTTGAACATCCAGTGCAGCAGGCCCTTGTCCGGCGTGGTGGTGGCGATATGCGGATCGAGCTTGCCGGCATCCGCGCTGGCCATCCCGATGTTGAGCGTGGTTTGCTGCGCGAAGGCGGCGGTGGCCGTCATCCCGCCCGCGCCGACCACGGCTGCCGTCGTTGCGGCGATCATCCAATTTTGTCTGGATCGTGTCATACGATACTACCCCTGTTGATTTTGACCTCGCCAGCATGGCGCGCTTTGGCGCCGAAGTCCCGCTTTTTGTTCACAATGTGTCCTCGAGCCGGCAATTGACGAGAACTTCGGCAATGGCCGCCGTGTTGGGAAGCGCAATGAGCATTGCCGCAACCTCCGCCAGATCGTCGGGGGCAATCATCTCTGCCCGGTCCACCTTGACCACATCCGCCGTCAGGTCGGTGGCGACAAAGCTGGGGCACAGGGCGGTGACGCGCACCCCGTCCTCCCAGCCGATCCGGCGGGTGGCATGGGTCAGCGCCATCACCGCGAATTTGGTCATGCCATAGGCGACATTGTCGTTGCGCACCCGCTTGCCCGACAGGGACGACACGTTGATGATCCGCCCCGTCCCGCTGGCGCGCAGATGCGGCAGGCAGGCGCGGGTCATGAACAGCGGCCCCTTGACGTTGGCGGTCCACAGCGCGTCCAGGTCCGCCTCTTCCCCCTGCTCGACGGAAAAGGTGTTGGAGGTGCCGGCATTGTTGACCAGCGCGTCGAGGCGCCCGAAGGCGGCGACGGTCGCCTCTACCCAGGCGGTGTGAGAGGCCCGGTCCCCCGCCTCGTAGCGCGCGCACAGCAGGCGGTCGCCCGCGATGGGCGCCAGCGCCCGTTCCAGCGCCGCGACATCCCGCGCGCCCGCGCTGATGGCATATCCCTTGGCATGCAGCGACAGGGCGATGGCCTGGCCGATCCCGCGGGAAGCGCCTGAAATCAAAACGACACGTCCGGAGCTTTCGATCATGCGACCTGATCCTTTTGGTTGTGGCCGGGGCCCCGCTGCGGGGCCTCGGGGGGAAACCGCGACGGCGCGAAGGGCGCGATGGCGTGGTTGTTCGACCGGCCCTGCAACAGATCGGCGACGATCGGTCCGATCACCGGCGCAAGGGCAAATCCGTGGGCCGAAAAGCCGAAGGCATGGATCAGCCCCGGCATCGTCTCTGACGCGCCCAGGATCGGCAGGCCGTCCGGCGTCATCCCCTCCAGCCCCGCCCAGGTCCGCGTCACCCGCGCCGCGCGCAGCATGGGAAACAGCGACACCGCATTCGCCAGGTTGCGCGCCGACAGATCCGAGCGCGGGATACCTTGGACCGGCCCGTCCGGCCCGCCGGTCACATCGCCTTCGAAGGCGCCTCCGATCACGACAGAGCCAGCGGCGGTTTGTTTCAGCGACAATTTCCGCCCCTGCGAGCCAACGACCGGATCGACGAAGGCGGGCATCCGGGCCGTGACTGTCATCTGCAAGGCCGCCGTGCGCAGCGGCAAACCCTCTCCCGCCAGCCGGGCAATCCGGTCGCCCCAGGCGCCGGCGGTGTTCACCACACAGCCCGCCTGCACCGGATCGCCGGAGGTGGTAACGTGGATCCCCTCCGCCCTCCTGTCCAAGGCGGTGACGCGGGTGTGTTCCAGCACCGTGACCCCGGCCTGCGCATTGGCCTTTCGCCAGGCATGCGAGGTCGCCAGCGGATCGGCGAACCCATCATCCTCCACCGTCAGCGCCCCGACACAATGCCCGGCGAGCGCCGGAATGCAGTCATACAGTCCGGCGCGCGTCACCAGACGTTCATGATCATAGCCAAGGTCGCGTGTCAGGGCGGCCCGCGCCTCCAACGCCTGCATGGCGGCGGCGTCTTCGGCCACGCGGATCTGGCCGGAGCGCTTGAAGCCGCAGTCCCGCCCCAGCCGGGCCGCGAGCGTTTCCCACAAAGGCAGCGCCGCACGGACCAGCGCGATCTCTGCCGGGTGGCGGTTCAGGCTGCGCACCCCGCCCGCGCTGGCCGAAGAGGCGTGGCGCGCGCAGCTTTCCGCCTCGATCACCACGACGCGCATGCCGCGCCTGCGGGCCTCCTGCGCGATGGACAGGCCCATCAGACCGGCGCCGATCACCGCGAGATCGAAGTGCGGCCGGGTCACACGCGCGCCTCCTCCGGCGGCAAGGTTTCGAGGTAATCGGCAATCAGCGTGGGTTTCAGCGGCGGGCGCACGCGCAGGGCGCCAGAGTCGTCGGGGGCTTTACCTGTCTGCTCTGCCACGATCCGGGTCAGGGCGTTGCCGCACATCCGGCCCTGACAGGCGCCCATGCCACAGCGGGTAAAGGTCTTGACCCGGTTCGGCCCGGTCGCGCCATCGCGAATGGCGGCCCGAATGCGCGCCAGAGAGACGGCCTCGCAACGGCAAACGGGGACATCCGAGTCCGCCCCGCCCGCCAGAGCGGTCACGGGCAAGGGCGGGTACAGCCTGTCGACAAAGGCCCGCGCCGCTGCAGGCCGGGCGATCCGTCGCGTCAGGGACCGGGCCCGCTTCGCAACGCCCGCCCCCACGCCCAAAGCGGTTGCCACATCGAGCCCCGCCAAGGCGCCGCGCAGGCGGGCCACGCCGACACCCGCAATGCCCGCGCCGTCCCCGGCCACCCAGACAGAGGGCGCGCTGCTCCGCCCCTCTGGCGTGCAATCGGGCGCAAAGGCCTGCTGCGCCGGGTTCCAAATATGGTCCAGCTTCATCAGCCGGGTCAGCTGGGTGTTGGGGATCACCCCGTCATGCACCGCCAGCAGCGCGCAGGGCAAATGCTCCGTCCTGCCACCCGCGTCAAAGGCGACCTCCTGGATACCATCCTCTCCAATGGCCCGCAGGGCACGGACACCATGGTACCAAGGCACGCCACTGCGCCGCGCCCGCCACAGCAGCCCGGCGCCCTGCGCCATCAGCCTTGGATCGCTGGCAAGGGCGGGCAGAAGGCCGGGCGCCGTCTGTCCCCGCGCCCCGAAGTCGAGCACCGCGCCCACGCGCCCGCCGTGGTCGAGGATCTGGGTCAGGGTCAGCAGCAGCAGCGGCCCCTGCCCCGCCAGAACGATCCCTTCGCCCCCGGGCACCGTGCCCGATTGCTTGAGGATACTCTGCACCGCGCCCACCCCCATCACGCCGGGCAGGGTCGCCCCGCGAAACAGCAGCGGGCGTTCCATCGCGCCGGTGGCGACGATCAGCGCCCGCGCCTCTGTCTCGCGGATGCCACGACGCCCGGGCATGGCAGACAGCCAGGTCACGCGGACCGGCGCGTCTTGCGTCGCGGGCACGGCGACATCCAGAACCGTCGCACTGGCCGCGTGGTCCGCCCCGCTTTCGGCCAGCGCTTTCAGTGCCTGTTCCGCACCGCCATAGCTTTTGGTCAGCGGGCCGCGCCCCTGCGTGACCCGCGCCGCATTGCGCCAGATCTGGCCCCCGGCGGCGGGCTGTTCGTCGATCAGCTTGACGCTTAGCCCTTGCTCTGCCGCAGCCTGGGCGGCGGCCAGACCGGCAGGCCCGGCGCCCACCACGACCACATCGCAGGTGTCACCGACGGTCATGGCGCAGCCCCGCCGGTTTCGACGATCAGGCCGTCCCGCACCGGCTCCAGGCAGGCCTGGCTGCCCGGGCGGTCGTTGATCCGGCACAGGCATCCGAAACAGACCCCCATCATGCAGACCGGCGCCAGAGGCTTGCCCGTCACCGGATGCGTGCCGAAGGACCGGTGGCCAAGGCGCAGCAGCACCGTCGCCACCGTCTCTCCCGGATAGGCCGCCACCGGGCTGCCGTTGACCTGTATCGTCAGGCTGGCCTCCTGCGATGCCGGGCGGGACCAGAATGTCATGCGGCGGCCCCGAAGCGGTCTGGCGAAAAGGCCGGATAGGTGTCGCCCAGCCGATCCTCCAGGATTGCGGTGGCGACTTCGCCGGAATGGGCGGCGGCCAGTGTCACGCCGCTGTGGCAGGTGACAAGGCTGGCGCGCGGGTGGCGGGTGGAGGTCTGATAGATCGGCAATCCGTCCGGCGACATCACCCGCAGGGCGCCCCATGTCCGCGTCAGCCGCACATGGGCGAGATGGGGAAAACAGCGCACTGCGCGCGTCAGGATCGCGCGGGTGACATCGGGGGTGGTCGATGTGTCGAACCCCGCCTCTTCCTTGCTGTCGCCCAGCATCACCGTCCCGTCCCCGGTTTGGCGCACGGTGTGGCAGACCGGGTCGAGGAAGCGCTTCGTCCGCTCTGTCACGACGATCTGGCCCCGTTGCGGGCGCAGCTCTGCCCGCAAGCCCAGGGGGGCGCAGAGGGCCGGATTGCCCAGCCCGGCGGCCAGCACGACCCGGCCGCAGGCAACCGGGCCTGCGTCGGTTTCGATGGTAAAGCCACCGTTGCGGGCACCATCGCGGGTATCTGGGATGGCCCGCAGCGCCATGCCCTGAACCACGCGCACCCCGTCGCGGCGCAGGCGGCGGTGCAGGATGCGCAGGGTGGCCAGGGGGTCTGCATGGCCGTCATGGGGACAATAGGTGCCGCCCGCCGCCTCTGGCCCGACCGCCGGGATCATGGCGCGCAAGGCGGCACGGTCCAGGAAGGCGATGTCATTGCCCGCCGGTCCCGCCTGATTGTGCATCCGGTCCAGCCCCTCGGCCATGGCCTGCAATTCCGCCGCGCCCAGCGCGATCTTGACACCGCCACAGGCCCGGTAGCCCAGCGGAGCGGCCTGACCATCGCGGTCTTCCAGCATTTCCGCGAAAGCCAGCCAGGCCTTGGCCGAACGCAGGGACAGATCCGCATAGGCCGGGCAGGTGGCGCCCTTGCCCTGCACCCATACCAGCCCGAAATTCCCCGCCGAGGCGTGAAACCTGTCCTCCCCCGCATCGATCAGGGTGACCGAGGCACCGGACCGCCGGAGCCCCAAAGCCAGCGACGTGCCCACAAGGCCGCCGCCGACCACCACGATATCGGCCGGGGCGCTCATCCGTGCAAGGTCAGCGCGCCCGGCTCTGCCTCTGCCATGCCTGCGAACCGGTCGAAGGTGAAGGCCTCCAGCGACAACGGCGCGGGCACGCCACGCACCAGCGCGGCCAGCGCCTGCCCCACCGCCGGGCCGATCCCAAAGCCGTGGCCCGAGAATCCGGCGGCCACGAACAGGCCCTCGACCCCCGGCACCCGGTCCAGCACCGGCAAAGCATCGGGCGTCAGGTCCAGCAAGCCGCCCCAGACCCGGGCGATGGGCGCCTTGGCCACCATCGGCAGAACGCCACTGACCAGCCCCACAACCCGCGCCAGCGACGCGGCAGAGGGATACACCGCCGGAGCCTCGCCCGTCTCGTCCAGCCGCGCCCCCACGGGATCGGCGCCGCCGGTAAGGCGCAGGCGGCCGTCGATCTGCTGGCGCACCGCCAGATCCGCATTGGCCACGCCGATCACCGGCCCCAGCGTCCGCGGCAAAGGCGCGCTCTGCAGCACGGTCACCACCGGTGTGGTCATCGGGATGTGCTGCCCCAGCCCCTGCAGCAAGGCATTCGTCTGGATCCCCGCCGCCAGCAGGGCGCGGCCCGCCGGGATCGGGCCATCTGTCGTCTCCAGCGACTGGAACCTGGCGCCCCCGTTCGCTTGGCCGGTCGTCACGCCGGTCACACCGACACCGGTCCGGAACACCGCGCCCAACCGCTCGGCGGCGGCGCGCAACGCATTGACGCTGGCCACCGGATCCGCATGGCCATCGCTTGGGCACCAAGACGCCAGCAGGACGCTGTCCGCCAGATCCGGCGCAACCTCGCGCGCCTGCGCCGAGTCGAGCAGTTCCATCGGCAGCCCCGCGGCGGTTTGCGAGGTCACAAGGGCGCGGATCACCTCCGCCTCTGCCTCGGTCCGGGCCAGGCGCAGGTTGCCCCCCTGGACATAGCCGGTTGGGGCGCCCAGATGCGCGTCCAGCCCCTGCCAGATCTCGACCGCCGCGCGCGCAAAGGGCAGCTCCGCCGGATGCCGCCCGGATTGCCGCACGCCGGCCAGCGTCCAGCCAGAGGCCATTGCGGCGGGGCGATAGCGCTCGATCACTTCCACCCCCGCGCCGCTTTCAGCCAGGGCGAGCGCGGTGGCGCATCCGGTGCTCCCGGCGCCGA
>CAYGRI010000045.1:0-22325 GCA_964352155.1 uncultured Maritimibacter sp.
GTCTGTCACTCCGCCGCAACGGCGGCGGGGCGCATCGGGGCAGCTGCGATCCGGGGGGTGGAAACGCGCGTCTCGGCGGCGTCGGCCAGCAGTTGCGCGACCTTGGCGGCCTCGGGGATGCAGCGCAGCGCGGGCTGCGGGTTGCGCATCGCCCAGGGGCGCACATGCGGCCAGCATACCAGATAGGACAGGCGCGTGTCGCCCATCAGTTCCAGCGCGATGGTGCCTGTGCCACGGCGGCGCAGATCGAGGTTGGCATTGGCGATCTGCGTGTAGGGCAGGTTCAGCGTGATCGTCAGGGCGGCGCCGATCCGCATCGCGACGCGGCGGTTGGTGACGGTGTAGACGGTGGCCCGGGCCTGCACATAGGCCACGATCACCAGCAGCCCGATCACCACCGCGCCCATGATCGCAAAGGGCAGGGCGGCCGCAAAGGCCAGCCCCACCGGCAGTTCGGCGGTCATCACGACAAAGCGCCACAGACCCAGCAGGGCAAAATACCCCAGGACCCAGGGAAGGCTCAGCGATTCCCAGGCCAGGGCCCACCAGTTCGGGCGGCCCTGCCACAGGATCTTTTCACCCTCTGGCGGGCGCTCCGGCAATCCCTTGACGGGTTCAAAGGCGAAGTCGTCGTGGCTCATGATGGCCTCCGTTGGCTCAGGCGATCTGCGGTTCAAGACGGGCTTCGGTGGCGTAGAGCGTGCCGCCAGCGTAGTAGCCGCAGATCTTGTCTTCCTCGAGCAGCGTCACCTGCGTCTTCGACGCGATGGTGGGGACGCCCGCAAAATGCTGGCTGAAGATCGAACGCACCTTGACGTGGTTGCGCCAGACCCGGGCCATGGTCATCGGGATCAGGCGCCGGCCGCCCACCGCAAGCTCGACTTCCATGTAACGGATCAACTGCTCCGGCGCGTCGAGCCACAGATCGACGATGGCGCCGACCACCTCTCCGTCGCCTGCCATGACCGGCAGGCCGCGCGGGTCGCGCCCGGCAGAGACGAAGAATTGCTCATTGGCGGACATCGGCACGATCTTGGGGTGGCCGTGGCCATCCAGTTCCGGCACGTCGCGGCGCGGCGCCCAACTGGCGGGGCCAACGCCATCAACCATCGGATCGCCGGTGGGCGCCAGCGGGAAACCGTTGCCCGCGGCGGTCTTTTCCAGCGCCAGATCGGCACGGTCTCCGCGCTGGCCCGACGGCACGGTCAGCTCGCCGCGGCCATGGGGCAGTTTGAACGTCTTGTCCTCTGGGATCGGGAAGGGACCCTGGTTGGCGGATTCCCTGCCGTCGTCATCCTCCATCGGATAGCCTTCGCGCATGTTCTCGCGCTGGAGGTAGAAAACCAGACCGGCAAAGAACAGCCAGAACAGCCAGATCGACAGGCTGGCAAGGTCGAAATTCGCGAAGAATGCTTGGGTCATGACGGGGTCCTTTCCACGGATCGGTGGGTCATGTCGGGAAGTCGGCCAGGCCGATGCGCGCCGAATCCTGTTGCGGGGTCCGGACACCGCGTACCAGCGGGCCGAGGGCAGCCAGCGTCACAAAGAGCAGGCCGATTTCGATATGATAGACAAAGGCATAGCCAGCGGCGGGTGTGTTCAGCCCGTCGCCCCAGGCGCCAGAGGTCGCGATCGCGTTCACCCAGTCGCGGATGCCGCCGCCCAGCGCGATGGCCAGGCCCGCGGCGGTCGCCTGTGCCGCGCCCCAGGCCCCCAGGGCCAGCCCGGCGCCTGCGTAGCCGTGCGTGGGCAGCGCCATGGCCGCGGTCAGGGTGGCGACGGCGAACAGACCAGAGCCAAAGCCGATCAGCGTGGCGCCCGCATAGAACAGCGCCGGAGAGCCCATCGGGGACGAAAAGATCACGGTGCAAAATGCGACAACGCCGACCAAGATCCCGTAAGAGGCCAGCCGCGCCGGGTTGCGGCCCCGCGCCAGCCCGCGCCCCGCCAGGACGAAACCGGTCAGCGCGCCTGCCGCCCAAAGCGCCGTCAGCAAGGTGGTGGCCGAGACCGACAGCCCCAGGATCTCGCCGCCATAGGGTTCCAGCAGCACGTCCTGCATGTTGAAGGCCATCGTGCCCAGAAACACCACGGCCAGCAGCCGCCCGGCCTTGCCGCCGGCAACCAGATCGGCCCAGGCATCGCGGAACTTCGGGCGCGGCGCCTCGCGCTCGGCTCGCGACATCGGGCGGATTTTCTCCTGCTTCCACAAGGCGATGACGTTCAGGACGATGCCTGCAACCGCGGCCCCCTGGACCACCCGCACCAGCAGGATGGAGTTGAAATCACGCAGCAGCCAACCGATCACAATGGCCGAAATGCCCATGCCTAGCAGGAACATGACGTACAGCAGCGCGACCACCCGGGGCCGCGTCTCGTCATCGGCGCGGTCGGTCGCCAGCGCCAGCCCGGCGGTCTGCGTCATGTGCAGGCCAAGGCCGGTCATTAGGAAGGCCAGCGCGGCCAGCACCTCTCCGGCCCAGCCGGGACCGATGGTCTGATAGCCCCCCAGCACCAGCAGGGCCATCGGCATCACCGCCAGCCCGCCGAATTGCCACAGCGACCCGAACCACAGATAGGGCACCCGCTTCCAGCCGATCGCGCTGCGATGGGTGTCAGAGCGAAAGCCCAGCAGCGTCCGGAACGGCGCGATCAGCACCGGCAAGGCGATCATCAGCGCCACCACGATGGCGGGCACCGACAATTCCACGATCATCACCCGGTTCAGCGTGCCCAGCAGCATCACCGAGGCCATCCCGACAGAGACCTGGAACAGCGACAGCCGCAGCAACTCCCGCATCGGCAGGCCTTCGCTGGCGGCATCTGCAAAGGGCAGGGCCTTTAGCGGCAAGCGGCGCAGGGACGTCCGAACGCTCATTGGCCGAACTCCAGCGCCTGGCTGATGTAAAACCCGCTGGACACCCGGTCCAGCACCCGCAGATCGCCGCCCGCATCGGCCTGGATCAGCGCTTTGGACAGGCGCGCGGGGGCATGCGGGATCATGGTCGGCGACCGGTCAGAGCGGGGAAACAGCTTGCCCGAATGCCACATCGCCATCAGCAGAGGGGTGCGCGGGGCGAGGGTGAACACCACCTGCCCCGACAGACGCTCGCCCAGGCGCGACAGCGCGCCCACGATGTCGGGCTGGCTGTAGTAGATCAGGCTGTCCATGGCGATGACGTAGTCGAACCGGCCAAGACCGGGGTCCAGCATGTCGCCGGACAGGAAGGTCACCCGCCTGTGCAGATCGACGGGCACGCGGGTCTTGGCGATCTCGACCAGCGAGGGCGAGATGTCGATCGCCACCACATCGGCGCCGCGCGCGGCAAGCTCTTGCGTCATCTGGCCGGCGCCGCAGCCCGCATCCAGTACCCGGACGCCCGTCAGATCGGTGGGCAGCCGGCTGAGCATATGGGCGCGCATCTTATCGCGGCCCCGACGCACCGTCTCGCGGATACGCGACACCGGCGCGTCGCTGGTCAGGCGCTCCCAGGTGCGGGTCGCGGTCTGGTCGAAATAGGTCTCGACCCGCGTCAAGGTCCGTCCGTAGCTCATCAATCGAATCCCAGAAGCTCGAATATGTCGCGATCGGGCAGGGGGGCGGGGGCAGAGGATTCGGTGCTGTTGAACAGCGTCTGCGCAAGCCGCACATATTCGGCGCGGCAGCGGACGATATCCTCGTCGTCATCCATCTCGAACAAGGTCTTCTTCTTCAGCCGCGAGCGGCGGATCGCATCCACATCGGGCATATGCGCGATGCGGTTGAAGCCGACGACATCGCAGTAGCGGTCCACCTCGTTGGTGTCCTTGGAGCGGTTGGCCACGCAGCCTGCCAGACGTACTTTGTAATTCGCCGATTTCGCCTGCACGGCGGCGATGATCCGGTTCATCGCATAGATGCTGTCGAAATCGTTGGCGGTGACGATGACCGCCTTGTCGGCATGTTGCAGCGGCGCCGCGAAGCCGCCGCAGACCACATCGCCCAGCACGTCGAAGATCACCACATCAGTGTCTTCCAGCATGTGGTGCTGCTTGAGCAGCTTGACGGTCTGCCCCACCACATAGCCGCCGCAGCCGGTTCCGGCGGGCGGGCCGCCAGCCTCGACGCATTGCACGCCTCCCCAGCCTTCGGCCACGAAATCCTCGGGGCGCAGTTCCTCGGGGTGGAAATCCACCTCTTTCAGAATGTCGATGACGGTGGGCTGCAACTGCCCGGTCAGGGTGAAGGTGCTGTCATGCTTCGGGTCGCAACCGATCTGCAGAACGCGCTTGCCCAGGGTGGTGAAGGCCGCCGACAGGTTGGATGAGGTTGTCGACTTGCCGATGCCGCCCTTGCCGTAGACCGAAAACACCTTGGCGCCTTCGATCTTCGTTTCGGCATCCTGATGCACCTGCACCGAACCTTCGCCGTCCTGACCCCGAAGGACCGGTATCTCATCGCGCGGACTCATTGCATATCCTTTCTGGCAAGGGCCCATTTCCCCTGCTTCTTCTCGTTCCAGGTGCCGCTGGGACATCGGTTCCTGCGGTCGTCATTGGGGCACGGCCGGGTCATTCTGCTGCCACCCCTTCCAGCCGGTCTTCCAGCGCATCCGCCGCATCCCGCAACGCGGCAAGCGAGGCGGCGTCGGGCTGCCAATAGTCGCGGTCATGGGCTTCGAGCAGGCGGTTCGCCATGCGCGAGGACGCCGCCGGGTTCAGCTCCGCCAGCCGGGCGCGCATCGTCTCGTCCAGCATGAAGGTCTCGGACAGGCGCTGGTACACCCAGGGCTCCACCTGGCCGGTGGTCGCCGACCAGCCCAGCACATTGGTGATCTGGCTCTCGAGCTGCCGCACGCCCTCGGCCCCGTGGGACAAGAGCGCCTCGTGGAATTTCGGGTTCAACGAGCGCGAACGGGCCTCCAGCGCGACCTGATCGGCCAGGGTGCGCACCTTGCCCGCGCCCCGCGTCGTGTCGCTGATATAGACGGCCGCTTCCTGACCGCCGCGCGCGCGCTTCACAGCGCGCGAGATCCCGCCCAGCGTGTCAAAGTAGTGATCGACCGAGGTGACCCCAAGTTCCACCGATTCCAGGTTCTGATAGGCCAGATCCACATCCGCCAGCGCCGCCTGCAGCAGGGCGCCGTTCTGCGAGGCCTTGCCGTTCGTGCCATAGGCAAAGCTCTTGCGGGCCTGATAGGCGTCGGCCAGCTCATCCTCGTCGCCAAAGGCAGAGCTGTCGACCAACTGGTTGACGTTCGAGCCATAGGCCCCCTCGGCATTCGAGAACACGCGCAGGGCCGAGGTTTCCACATCGCAGCCGATCTTTTCGGCATAGGCCAGCGCATGGGCGCGGACAAAGTTCATCTCCAGCGGCTCGTCGGCGGTGGCAGCGGCCAGGGCGGCTTCTGCCAGCATCCGGGTCTGCAGGGGCAGCAGATCGCGGAAGATGCCCGAAAGCGTCATGATCACGTCGATCCGGGGGCGGCCGAGTTCCTCCAGCGGGATCAGGTCGGCGCCCGACAGGCGGCCAAAGCTGTCGAACCGGGGCTTGGCGCCAAGGAGCGCCAGCGCCTGGCCGATCGGGCCGCCATCGGATTTGATGTTGTCCGACCCCCAAAGCACCAGCGCCACCGTGCGCGGCATCGCCTTGTGCGTCTCCAGCAGCAATTGCGCCTGTTTTGCGCCTTCGCGGCAGGCATATTCGGTGGGCATCCGGAACGGGTCGAAGGCGTGGATGTTGCGCCCCGTCGGCAGGATGTCGGGAGAGCGGATCAGATCGCCGCCCGGCACCGGCGGGGTGAAGCGCCCGGCCAGCGCCCGCAGGATCGCGGGGATCTCGGCATCTTCCTGCAGCAGGGCATCGGCGCGGGCGCGGGCCTCTGCGTCGGCATTGTCCATCAGGCTCAGGTATTCGGCGCGGGCCGCGTCGGACATCGGGCGGCCTACCACATGCAGGCCCTCTGGGATCAGCGCGTCTTCGGTTTCCAGCAGGCGCAGCCACAGCGTCGCGGCATCGCCTTTCAAGTCCACCGCATCGGCCTGTTCGGCGATCAGCGTCTCGATCTCGGCGCGCTCGGGCGCGTCGGGGGCCATCTCGCGCCAGCGGGTCAGGCTGTCCTTGAGGTCCAGCAGGCCCCGGTACAGCCCGGCAGAGGCCAGCGGCGGCGTCAGATGAGAGATCGTCACGGCGCCGGACCGGCGCTTGGCCAGGGTCGCCTCGGACGGGTTGTTGGAGGCATAAAGGTAGATGTTCGGCATCTCGCCGATCAGCCGGTCCGGCCAGTCGCGGGCGCCCAGCCCGGCTTGCTTTCCGGGCATGAATTCTAGCGCCCCATGCATCCCGAAATGCAGGATGACATCGGCGTCATAGGTGTTTCTGAGCCACAGGTAGAAGGCGACGAAGGCATGGGTCGGCGCAAAGCCGCGCTCGAACAGCAAGCGCATCGGGTCGCCTTCATAGCCAAAGGTCGGCTGAAGGCCCACGAAGATATTGCCGAAATGCTGGCCCAGCACGAAGACGCCGTTGCCGTCCGACTGGATCCGACCGGGCGCGGGGCCCCAGATCGCCTCGATCGCCTTCAGGGGCGGGGTGGTGCGCACGATGGTCTCGGCGGTGACATGGGCGGCGACATTCGCCTCTTGCCCGTATTGGGTGGAATTGCCGCCCAGAACCGCCTCGCGCAGGGCCTCCACCGTCTCGGGCACCTCCAGCGTGTAGCCTTCGGCCTTCATGGCGTTGAGCGTGTTGAACAGGGATTCAAAGACGCTGAGATAGGCTGCGGTGCCAGCCGCGCCCGCATTGGGCGGAAAGCCGAACAGCACGATGCCGACCTTCTTGTCCGCATTGGTCCGGCGCCGCAGCCGCGCCATCCGCAACGCCTTTTCCGCCAGGCTGTCGATCCGCTCAGGACAAGGCGCCATTTCCTTGGACTCAGATATGCAGGCGCAGGCGTATTGGCAGCCCTTGCAGCCCTCGGGGCCGTGGCGGCCGCCGAACACCGTCGGGTTGATCGCGCCGTCCAGTTCCGGCAGGGCGATCAGCATCGTCGTCTCGATGGGGCCCAGACCCTGCTCGCTGGTGGACCATTGGCTGAGCGTCTGGAACTCCAGGGGATGCGCGGCGAGGTAAGGAATGTCCAGCTTGTTCAGCACCGTGAGCGCGGCGGCATTGTCGTTATAGGCCGGGCCGCCCACCAGGCTGAACCCGGTCAGCGAAACCATGGCGTCGATCTTGACGCCCGTCTCGTCGTGGAAGAAACCGTCAATCGCCGGGCGCCCGTCCAGACCGCCGGCAAAGGCGGGGATGACGCGCAGGCCTTTGGCTTCGAACTGGCGGATCACGGCGTCGTAGTGGGCGGTGTCCGAGGACAGTACATAGGACCGCATCAGCAGCAGGCCGATGGTCGCCTCGGCGTTGTCCGGGCCGGGCAGGGCGGCGGGATCGAGTGTGATCCGTTCGGGCAGATCGGGGTGGTAAAGGCCGCAATCTGGATATTCCAGCGGCAGCGCGGCGGGCGCGCCCAGCCATTCACTGCGGCTGGAATACTTGCTGAGCAGGTAGCGGACCATCGCTTCGATATTGTCGTCGGAGCCGCCAAGCCAGTATTGCATGACCAGGAACCAGCTGCGCAGGTCCTGGCTCTTGCCGGGGATGAACTTCAGGATCCGGGGCAGACGGCGCAGCATCTGCATCTTCTTCTCGCCGCTCTCGGTCGAGGGTTTGGACGAGCCGCGCAGCTTTTTCATCAGCTGCATCATGCCCGATTGCGGCTTGGACATGTCCAGCGCGCCCAGCTTGGTCAGCTTTACGATCTCGGCATCCGCGATCACGCCGATCATCCCGTCGACCCGGTCGCGCGCGGCGGCCAAGTCGGGCAGGATCGGGCGCACATGCTCCTCGAGAAACAGCAGATTGGCGACGATCATATGGGCGGAGGCGATGGCCGCCCGGGCGCGGGTCAGCGCGCCGGGGTCTTCGCCCCATTCGGCGGCGGCATGGACGGTGACCTTCAGCCCGGGAAAGTCGCGGGCCAGCCGTTGGCCGGCGCGCGCCACGGGACCGGCCGCGTGGGAATCGAGCGTGATGACCACGATGTTGTACGCGCCCGCCACATCGGCATCCATGAGGAACTCATCGCGCATAATGGGCCTTTGCTTCGTACAGGGTGTCGACGCTGATCTCGGCCACGCCGCGTTCAGAGGCGAACGTCTCTGTGTTGCGGCGGGCCTTGCCGCGCACGAAGAACGGAATCTTCTTCAGCTCCTTCTCGGCGGCGGGCAGCCAGACGATCTCTATTCCCGTCGTCTCCGAACTGGCCACGGGCGCCTCTTCGGTCTGTTGCGGAGCCTCGGAACTGCGGGCCTTGGCCTTGCCGCCGTGATGCGAGGCGCCGGCCTCGTCATGGAATTCGAAATCGTCGCGGAACATGTGCAGCAAATGCTCTTCCAGACCCATGACCAGCGGATGCACCCAGGTGTCGAAGATCACATTCGCCCCCTCGATCCCCATCTGGGGCGAGTAGCGGGCCGGGAAATCCTGCACATGGACGGGGGCAGAGATCACGGCGCAAGGGATGCCCAGGCGCTTGCCGATATGGCGTTCCATCTGGGTGCCCAGGATCATCTCGGGCGCCAGGGCTTCGATGCGGGCCTCGACCTCCAGATAATCCTCGGTGATCAGCGCCTCGACCCCGTAGTCCTTGGCGAGGCTCCGCAGCATCCGTGCCTGTTCGCGGTTGTAGCAGCCCATGCCGACCACCTCGAACCCCATCTCGTCGCGGGCGATGCGGGCGGCGGCGGCGACATGGGTGCCATCCCCGAACAGGAACACGCGTTTGCCGGTCAGGTAGGTGCTGTCGACGCTGGCCGAATACCAGGGCAGGCGGAGGCGGTCTTCGTCCATATGCGCCTGCACGCCGGTCAGCGCCACCACCTCGGCCACGAAATCGCGGGTCGCGCCGACGCCGATGGGCACGACGCGGGTATAGGGCTGGCCCAGCTCCTTTTCCATCCAGCGGCAGGCGGCCTCGCCAGTTTCGGGATACATCAGGACGTTGAAATGGGCCTGCCCCAGGCGGGTCAGATCCTCGGGCGTCGCGCCGTAGGGGGCGCAGACGTTGACGTCGATCCCCATGTCGCCCAGCAGGGCGGTGATCTCTGTGATGTCATCGCGGTGGCGAAAGCCAAGGGCGGTGGGGCCGATCAGATTGGCGGTGACCCGGGACGTCTTGTCCATCGGCCTGGCCAGCGCGCGGACCAGTTGAAACAGCGTCTCGTCGGCGCCGAAGTTCTCCTTGCGCTGATAGCTGGGCAGTTCCAGCGCGATCACCGGGCAGGGCAGCCCCATTGTCTCGGCCATGCCGCCGGGGTCGTCCTGGATCAGCTCGGCGGTGCAGGAGGCACCGACGATCATCGCCTGCGGCTGGAACCGGTCATAGGCGGCCTGGCAGGCCGTCTTGAACAGATTGGCGGTGTCGGCGCCCAGATCGCGGGCCTGAAAGGTCGTGTAGGTGACCGGCGGGCGATGGTTGCGCCGCTCGATCATCGTGAACAGCAGGTCGGCATAGGTGTCGCCCTGCGGCGCGTGAAGTACGTAGTGCAGACCCTTCATCGCGGTGGCGACGCGCAGGGCGCCCACATGCGGCGGGCCCTCATATGTCCAGACGGAAAGCTTCATTCGGCTGCCTCCTGCCGCAGGATCCGGCGCCGCCGCATCGGGCGCGAGAACAGGCCGGCCAGATCGCCCGCCTGCTCGTAGAAATGCACCGGGGTAAACACCAGTTCGATCGCCCATTTGGTCGCCAGTCCCTCGGCCTCCAGCGGGTTGGCCAGGCCCAGCCCGCAGACCGTCAGATCCGGATGCGCGGCGCGGCAGCGATCCAGCTGCTTTTCCACGTCCTGCCCTTCGGAAATCACCGGGCCTTCGGGCAGCAGCGCCAGTTCCGGCGCCATGATCGCCTTGTGCAGATAGGGGGAGCCGACCTCGACCGCGGACATGCCGCATTCCCGGGTCAGAAAGCGCGCCAGCGGGATCTCAAGCTGGCTGTCGGGGAAGAAGAAGACGGATTTGCCTGACAGCGCCTCCGCCGCCTGGGCCACGGCTTTTTTCGCTCGTGCACGGGGCGCGTCTATCACGGCATCGACATGCGACTGACCGATACCAAATTCCCTTGCCACAGCGCGAAGCCACGCCGTAGTGCCTTCCTCGCCGAATGGGAACGGCGCGGGAATGTGACGCGCCCCGCGCTTCTCCAGGGCGGCATGGGTACCACCGAGGAAAGGCTGGGTCAGGGCAAACCTTGTGTTCGGGCCGACGGCGAGGCCGCTGTCGGCGGTGCGGGCGGGCAGGACGGCGATGTCCGTGATCCCGATGTCATTCAGCAGGGACAGCGCCTGATCCTCGACCACGTCGGGCAGGGCGCCGACCATCAGCAATTGCTTCGCGTCGGTCTCGGGCAGGACCGGCACCATCGAGGCCAGGCAGGCATCCTCGCCCTCGGTAAAAGTCGTCTCGATGCCAGAGCCGGAATAGTTCAGCACCCGCACCTTGGGCGCATGGCGCTGGGTCAGGCGCTCGGCCGCGCGGGCCAGGTCCAGCTTGATCACTTCCGAAGGGCAGGAGCCCACGAGAAAAAGCTGCCGGATGTCGCTGCGCCGCGCCAGCAGGCGGTCGACTTCGCGTTCCAGTTCGGTCTGGGCATCGGCCAGGCCGGCCAGATCGGTTTCTTCCAGAATGGCGGTGCCAAAGCGCGGCTCGGCAAAGATCATCACGCCGGCGGCCGATTGCAGCAGATGGGCGCAGGTGCGACTGCCGACCACCAGAAAGAAGGCATCCTGCATCTTGCGGTGCAGCCAGATGATCCCGGTCAGCCCGCAAAACACCTCGTGCTGGCCACGCTCTTTGAGGACGGGCGTGTTCGTGCAGCCTGCGGTCATGCCGGCACCTCTGTCTGATGGTTGGCGAAATCGGCTTGTTGCAGCCGCGCGGTGCGCAGTTTCCACAGGAACTGCGCGGCGTTGATCATGTAGGTGGCGTAGGCGGCCAGCGTGACAAGCATCAGCGTCTGCGGCGCCATCGACCCGGTCAGCAGACCCCAGAGATAGGCGGTGTGCAGCGCGATGACGGCAAAGCTGAACACATCCTCCCAGAAGAACGCGGGCGCAAACAGGTACTGGCCGAAGACGACCTTCTCCCAGATCGCGCCGGTTACCATGATCAGATACAGGAAGAACGTCTTAACCAGGATAGAGACGGTCGCGGCCATGTATCCCTCGCCCGTCAGCAGGAAGCGCAGGACGAGGACCAGCGAAACGACAAAGACAAGGAACTGTGCGGGCGCCAGAATCGCCTGTACCAAAGTCCAGACAGTGGCATCCCGGCGGAGGCGTTGCTCTTCGGTGTAAAGCATTGTTCGTTTGGGGTTTTGGGGCTTTGTCGGCATCTTCATGCCCCTCCTCAGGCGTTCCAGATCACGCTTAATGCTAGGGGCGGGGGCGGCAAAGTGTCAACCTTAATTTACACTTGCGACTCGGGCATTCTGTCATGTTGGAATTTCCCACCCGGCCAAGGCCAAAGCGGTCGCAAATTTGCATTTTTTACGATTTGTTAACGGTTTAAGCAGATCTTTTTAATCTTCAATAACAGGCCTTTGCCGAGTCAATTGATCCTGATTTGTCAACCAAAATTGACAACGTCTTGATCCGGAGTCAATGTGTCCTAATCGGAGCAGACCCAACCCGCGGTGCAGGCGATAGCTACTCCAGAGCGTTCAGGGAGGGATGCGCATGAGCAAGGATGATCGCAAAGGTTTACCCGGCTTGTCAGAGGACCAGACCCCTGCCATCCGTTTTCTCGTGGAGTCCGCATTGCGCAAGATAGTCTCTGGCCAAGACACGGCCCAGCCGCGGACCCGGAACGATTGGGTGTCGCATCTTTGCGAAGCGCTCATGTCGGATTCGGAGACCAGCCATCTTTCGGTGATCTCGTCGATGATCTCGAGCGGCATCACCAGCCAGGAGTTGTTTCAGGTCTTTGTGCCCGAGGCCGCCCGCCACCTGGGTGAGCTATGGGTCGCGGACCAGGCCAGTTTCGTCGATGTGACGGTGGGCGCGGCGCGACTCCAATCGCTGTTCCGCAGCCGCGGCGACGGCAGTTCGGATCGCTGGGCCGAACGGTCGATCCCGCTGGGGCAGTCGGTTCTTATGGTGATCCCGTCCTTCGAACAGCACTCGCTGGGGGCGTTCATCGCAGCGGACAGCCTGCGGCGCCATGGCCTGTGGGTGCATATGGCGATCGGGCTTGACGAGTGGGAATTGGCGCAGTTGATCAATTCCAGCCGGTTTTCAATGGTGGGGCTCTCGCTCGCATCGATGAGAAACGGACAAAAAGCGACAGAGTTGGTTGACTATCTGCGCACAAACGTTAGTTCATTGCCCCCGCTGGTGATCGGTGGGCACGCAGTAACGGACCCGGATGCAATCGTACGAAGAACCGGGGTCGATTTTGCCGTGAGGTCGGTGCGCGAAGCGATTGAAAAATGCAGGTTGGTCACGGTGGCCAATTCTCTGCCCCTGGACCAGTTGACCTGATCCGTTGGCAGAGTAGCGCTCAGGTATAACAGGGTGACCCGACAGGATCGATCATCGGACAGGTTGCGGGCCGGCTCGCTTCCGGATCCTGGCCTCGTCGAGTTCCTGGTGGAACACGCTTCGGATCTGGCTGTTCTGCGCGGCGGAGACGGGTCCATCCGGGGCATTTCGGTCAATCCCGATTGTCCGTCGCTGGGCACCCTGGACCATTGGGTGGGCCGGCAGCTGAGCGACTTCATCGACGCCGACAGCCAGGTCAAGCTGGCGCGCCGGATCGAGGAAATGCAGCGCGATCCGCAGTCGAAGCCACGGTCGCTGGAACTGAATCATATCGACAACGCGACCTGGGAGTTTCCGATCCGGTATTCACTGCACCGGGTGCGCGGCGGGTCGGACATTCTGATGCTGGGCCGCGACATGCAGCCGATTGCCGAGGTGCAGCAGCGGCTTTTGAAAGAGCAGATGGCGCGCGAGCGGGACCTGCAGCGGCTGCGCAGCGAACGCACATTTTACCGGGTGGTGCTGGAGGCCTCGGAAACGGCGATGGTGCTGGTCGAGCCGGACAAGGGCAAGATCCGCGATCTGAACGTCGCTGCGGCAAATATGCTGGGCACCAAGGTCGAGGCGCTGGCGGGCAATGCCTTTGCCCAGGCCTTTGAGGGCCGCCGCCGCGGAGAGCTGATGGAGGCCTTGCAGAATGCGGCCGCGTCAGAGGAAGTGACGGGGGTCGAGGTTGTCGCGCGCCGCAACGGCCGCGTCGTTGTCCTGTATCCCGATTATTTCCGCGCCGCCGGGGAGCTGTTCCTGCTGTGCAGTCTCGATCCCATCGACGACAAAAGCGCGGCCGGGCCAGAGGTGGCGCAGTCGCTGGCCACGCTGTTCGCGACCTCCTCTGACGGGATCGTTCTGACGGATTCCAAGGGTCTTGTGCGCGAGGCGAACGAAGCCTTCCTGACCATGACCGACGCCGCCCAGTTGCGGGACGTGCGCGACCGCTCTTTGGCCGATTTCCTGTCGCGCGGCGGCGTGGATCTGAAGTTGATCCTGGAAGCAGCGGCGATGAAGGGCCGGTTGCGCAGTTATTCCGCGCAGCTTGTCGGCGTTGTGGGGTCGCGGGTCAGCGTCGACATCTCGGCGGCGCGTTTGACGTACCGTGGCGGCGACCTTGGGTTCGGCTGCATTCTGCGAGACGTGTCGCCTACCGATGTGCCCAATGACCACGGCGGGGCGGCGGTGGCGGTTAGCGACGATGCGATGCGCAATGTGATGGATCTGGTGGGCACGGCCTCGCTGAAGGAGCTGGTCACTGCTACCTCGGATGTGATCGAGAAGCTGTGCATCGAAACCGCCGTGCAACTGACCGGCAACAACCGCGTCGCCGCAGCAGAGATGCTCGGCCTGTCGCGCCAAAGCCTTTACGTTAAGCTTCGCAAGCACGGATTGCTGACGATAGAGCCGGAAAACTAGCGCCTGTGCCTCGTTTCGCTTAAGAAATCGCTTTCGGAATCACCGATTGTATAGTTTAGTTGACACTATGAGTGTCACGCTAGATTTACATCCGCCCTATCGGTACCCGCAGCCGCGCGCTGCGCTGACCCTGATCAAGCCGATCACATGGTTCCCGCCGATCTGGGCGTATCTTTGCGGCGTCGTTTCGTCCGGGGTGCCGGTGATGTCGGCGCCGTTCCTAGTGCTGCTGGGGATGGTGCTGGCGGGCCCGATTGTCTGCGGGATGAGCCAGGCGGCCAACGATTGGTGCGACCGCCATGTGGACGCGATCAACGAGCCCGACCGCCCGATCCCCTCTGGCCGGATCCCGGGGCGCTGGGGGCTGTGGATCGCTCTGGGCATGTCGGTGCTGGCGCTGGCCGTGGGCTGGCTGCTGGGACCTTGGGGCTTTGGCGCCACCGTCTTTGGGGTGTTGGCGGCCTGGGCCTATTCGGCAGAGCCGGTCCGGATGAAGCGGTCCGGCATCTGGGGGCCGGGGCTGGTGGGCCTGTGCTATGAGGGCCTGCCCTGGTTCACCGGCGCCGCCGTTCTGGCGGCCGGGGCGCCTGCCTGGCAGGTGGTGGTGATCGCCGCGCTGTATGCTATCGGCGCGCATGGCATCATGACGCTCAATGATTTCAAGGCTTTGAAGGGCGATCGCGAGATGGGGATCAATTCCCTCCCCGTGGTCCTTGGACCAGAGCGGGCGGCGCGGGTCGCCTGCTGGGTGATGGCGCTGCCGCAAGTTGCCGTCATCGCTTTGCTGGTCACTTGGGGGCGCCCATGGCACGCGGTTGCCATCGCCGGGGTGCTGCTGGCGCAGGTCTGGGCGATGAAGGTTCTGCTAACCGACCCCAAGGCCAGGACCCCCTGGTACAACGGGACCGGCGTGACGCTGTATGTCAGCGGCATGATGATCGCGTCCTTTGCTTTACGCGCAATCGGAGGCTGACATGAAACTCGGCTGGTTCTCGATCTTCAGGCTGGGCCTGGTGCAGATGTGCCTTGGCGCGATCGTCGTCCTGACAACCTCTACCCTGAACCGCCTCATGGTGGTCGAGCTGGCCTTGCCGGCCGTGCTGCCGGGGCTGCTGGTGGCGCTGCATTACGGGATCCAGATCACCCGCCCGAACTGGGGCTTTCTGTCCGACACCTGCGGCCATCGCACCCGCTGGATCGTCGGCGGCATGGTGGCCCTGGCGTTGGGGGCCTTGGGCGCGACCTTTGGCGTGGTACTGTTTGAGTCCTCCTTTGGCGCTGGGCTGGCGGTGTCCATCGTCGCCTATGCGCTGATCGGGCTGGGCGTTGGCGCCTCTGGCACCTCGCTGCTGGCGCTGCTGGCCTCGGCCACCGCGCCCCGGCGCCGGGCGGCGGCGGCCACGATCACCTGGCTGATGATGATCCTTGGCATCGCCGTCACCGCGGGCACCGTCGGAGCCTTCCTCGACCCCTACACGCCCGCGCTGCTGATGAAGATCGTAGGCATCGTCACCGGCGGCGCGATCGTGCTGACGCTTGTGGCGGTCTGGGGTGTCGAGCGCGGGGTCAAGGCAGAGCCCACCCGCGAGGACACCCGCTTCATGGATGGTCTGCGCGAGGTCTGGGCCGAGCCCGAGGCGCGCAATTTCACCATCTTCGTCTTTCTGTCGATGACCGCCTATTTCATGCAGGAGCTGATCCTGGAACCCTATGCCGGGCTTGTCTTCGGGTTCACGCCGGGTCAGTCCACCTCGCTCAGCGGGGCGCAGAACGGCGGGGTGTTCCTTGGGATGCTCACCGTCGGGATCGCGGCCACTGGGCTGCGCGTTGGCAGCCTGCGCGGCTGGGTCGTGGCGGGCTGCCTGGGATCGGCGGCGAGCCTGGGCGTGATCACGCTGCTGGGGACGATGGCGATCCCGGCGCTGGTGCCGGCGGTGGTGGCGCTGGGCGTGTTCAACGGGATGTTCGCGGTGGCGGCCATCGGATCGATGATGGCGCTGGCCGGGCAGGGGCGCGCCTCGCGCGAGGGCACGCGGATGGGCCTTTGGGGCGCGGCACAGGCCATCGCCGCCGGGTTCGGCGGGCTTGTCGGGGCGGCGGCCGTGGATATGGCCCGCACCAGCCTTGCCGACGCGCCGGCCTTTGGCGCCGTATTCCTGTTGGAAGCCTTTCTTTTCGTCGCGGCGGCCCTGCTGGCTGTGCGCGTGATCGACAACAGCCGCGCAGCCGCGGCGATCGTTCCGGGAGAATGACCATGTATGATGTCGTCGTGATCGGAGGCGGCCCGGCGGGCGCCACGGCAGCCGAAGACCTCGCGCGTTCCGGCCACAAAGTGGCGCTGATCGACCGGGCCGGGCGGATCAAACCTTGCGGCGGCGCCATCCCGCCGCGGCTGATCGCCGATTTCTACATTCCCGACAGCCAGCTTGTTGCCAAGATCACCACGGCGCGGATGATCTCTCCGACCGGGCGCAAGGTGGATATTCCGATCGAGAACGGCTTTGTCGGCATGGTCGACCGCAAGGATTTCGACCCCTATCTGCGTGCGCGCGCTGTGTCCGCCGGGGCCGCATTGTTCGAGGGCACCTATCTGCGGATCGACCGCAAGGATGGCGCAACCCGCGTTGTCTACCGCGACAAGGCCAGCGGCGACGAGGTCAGCCTGCAAACCCGCCGGATCATCGGCGCCGACGGCGCCCGCTCGCGCGTGGCGCGGGACGAGGTCGAGGGCGGAGACCGCATTCCCTATGTCATCGCCTATCACGAGATCATCGATTCCCCCGGCATCCGCGGCGAGTATCACCCCGATCGCTGTGATGTGATCTATGATGGCAAGATCTCTCCCGATTTCTACGGCTGGGTGTTCCCGCATGGCAAATCCGCCAGCGTCGGCATGGGCTCGATGGTCAAGGGCGTCGATCTGAAGCAGGCGACGGCGGCGTTGCGCGAATCCTCCGGCCTCGCCGATTGCAAGACGCTGCGCCGCGAAGGCGCGCCGATCCCGCTCAAACCGCTGGACCGTTGGGACAATGGCAAGGATCTGGTGCTCGCGGGCGATGCGGCGGGCGTCGTGGCCCCCAGTTCGGGCGAGGGGATCTATTACGCGATGGTCGGCGGCCGCGTGGCGGCCACGGCGGCGGCGGCCAGCCTGGCGTCGGGTCGGGTCAAGGACCTGAAGCTCGCCCGCGCGCTGTTCATGCGCGAACACAAGACGGTCTTCCGGGTACTGGCCTCGATGCAGAATGCCTATTACAAATCGGATGACCGGCGCGAACGGTTCGTGTCCCTTTGCCACGACATCGACGTCCAGCGCCTGACGTTCGAGGCCTATATGAACAAGAAACTCGTCAAGGCCAGGCCCCTGGCCCATATCAAGATCGGGTTCAAGAACATCGCCCATCTGACCGGGCTCGTTTCGGCGGTACGCGTATGACAGTGATGATTCCGACCTGGGTCGAGGGAGAGCTGGTGGCCGTCGAAAAGCTCGAGGCACATCAGCGCGGCCTGCGGCACAAGGCGATTTCTGTCTTCGTGGTCTGCGGCGACGAGATCTTGATCCAGCGCCGCGCGCTGGGGAAATATCACACGCCGGGTCTGTGGGCCAACACCTGCTGCACCCATCCGGCCTGGGGCGAGACGGCGCTGGATTGCGCCATGCGGCGTCTGGATGAAGAGCTGGGCATCACCGGGCTGGATCTGGAGTTCCGCGACCGTGTGGAGTACCGCGCCGATGTGGGCGACGGGCTGATCGAGCATGAGCTTGTCGACATCTTCCTGGCGCGGATCGACAGCCATGTGCCGATGACACCGAACCCCGAAGAGGTGATGGCGGTGGATTGGGTGTCGCGCGACGATCTGATGCGCCGGGTGGCCGAAGTTCCCGCGCGCTACACGCCATGGTTGCGCATATACCTGGACCAATATTCGGGCACAATATTTAGCTAAGGTTCGGGCAAAATACATCTTTCTCGGCCATAACCCAGCCGAATCATTGAATGCTCTCAAGAATCAGCGGACTTTTATCGCCTATTGGAGATTCGACCTCGAGTCTCGATAGTGCGTAAGATCAACTGACCTCGCCCGGACCTCCGCGGCGAGGTTTTTTGTTTTGCCGCAATGCGGCGGAAGAGCTCCGTTGACTTAGCTGTATCGCGGTGCAACCGTATCGTTAAGCGGGACGCTTGAGTCGTCCCGAACGCGCCGGCCACCGGCGGCGCAATCGCGCAAGGGAGGAAGCGATGGTCGAGATTCGCGGGATCGAGTTTCAGGCAAACACCGACAACGACATGGGGCTGGAATTCTACAACCTCAGCCACCGGTTCGGCTACCAATGTCCGAACTGGCCCTATTTCCGCGACGTGCAGATCGAGCGGATGCACTACATGGCGAAGTCGGGCGTGCTGAGCCAGACGCTCACCACCACGATGCATGTCACCACCCATATCGACGCGCCCGCGCATGTGGTGCAGGGCACGCCCTTCATCGACGAAGTGCCGCTGCCGCATTTCTTTGGGTCGGGCATCGTGGTGTCGATCCCCAAGAAAAAGTGGGAACAGATCACTGCCGACGATCTGGAAAAGGCCTGTGGTCATGCGATCCGCAAGAATGACGTGCTGCTGATCAACACCGGCTGGCATCATCAATACGAGGATGGCGATTACTTTCCCTATTGCCCCGGTCTGGTGTCCTCTGCCGCCGACTGGATGATCGAGAAGGGCGTGAAGGTCGTGGGCCATGACACCCAGGCCAACGATCACCCGCTGGCCACCGCGATCGGTCCGCACCGCAACGGCCCGCTGCTGCCGCACCTGGCCGAGGAATACAAGGAATGGTCCGGCGGGATCGCCTGGGACGAGGCCTTCCCGGAATGGGAACCGGTGCACAACAAGCTGTTCAAGGCCGGGATCCTGGGGATCGAGAATGTGGGCGGCGATCTGGACGCGGTGACGGGCAAGCGTTGTACCTTTGCGTTCTTCCCCTGGAACTGGGACCGCGGCGATGGCTGCATCATCCGTCTGGTCGCGATGATCGACAAGGGCCAGGGCTACCGGATCGAAGCGGGCGAAAGCTTTTGATCCTGCCGGGCGCCGCCCTGCGCGGCACCCTTTTCGCGCGCCAAGGGAGGGGCACGCCATGCATATCAAACGATTTGAAGAGGCCGAGAAATACGTGGCCCCGCATCACTGGGATTGCAGCGGCCATCGCTTGCAGGGCTTTGAAGAGGGCGGACCAAAGAACCAGTGGGTGGGATTCAGCCAGTTCCTGCCCGGCGGTGGGGCGGGCCCGGATTCCACGCCCTTTGAAAAGGTCTATGTGGTGCTCGAAGGCGAGATGACGCTGGAATGGGACGGCCAGACCGCCGTGCTTGGCCCGATGGATTCTTGCACGATCCCGCCCAATCAGGTCCGCCGGATCGAGAACAAGGGCATCAACACCTGCAAGATGCTGGTCGTTATCCCCTATCCGCCGGAGACCTGACATGACCGATCTGACCAATCCGCTGTCGATGTTCGACGTTAAGGGCAAGGTGGCGCTGATCACAGGGGCCTCGGGGGCCTTTGGCATGGTCGCCGCCCGGGTGCTCGCCGGGGCGGGCTGCAAGCTGGTGCTGGTCGCCGGCAATGCCGAGGCGCTGTCCCAGATCGCCGCCGAATGCCGCGGTATCGGGGCAGAGGTGACAGAGGTGAACGACCGCCCGGTCAGCGCCGAGGTCTGCGAAAGCATGGTCGCCCAGGCGGTAGAGGCCTTCGGGTCGCTCGACATTCTGGTGGTCGCCTCGGGGATGAACAAGGTCGCCAAGATCGACGAGATGGCGCCGGAGACGTTCTCGGCCGTCATGGACGCCAATGTCACGCAAAGCTGGCTGCTGGCGCGGGCCGCGTCCTCGCAGATGAAGGCGCAGGGCCAGGGCGGCAAGATCGTGCTGGTGTCTTCGGCGCGGGGGCTGCTGGGGCATCCGGCGGGTTATACGGCCTATTGCGCCTCCAAGGCGGCGGTGGACGGGATCACCAAGGCGCTGGGCTGTGAGCTTGGGCCGACGGGCATCACCGTGAACGCGATCGCGCCGACGGTGTTCCGCTCGCCCCTCACAGCCTGGATGTATGAAGAGACAGAGCAGGCGACTGCCGTGCGCAACGGCTTTCTCGCCCGCGTGCCCAAGGGGCGTCTGGGCGAGCCCGAGGATCTGGCAGGGCCGCTGCTGTTCCTTGCGTCGCGGGCCTCGGATTTCTACACCGGGCATATCCTGTATGCGGATGGCGGCTACACCGCCGGTTGATCCGGACCGGTGAACCAACGTCAAAGGGAGGGGATGGCGTGAGCGTCAGGGACCAGCAGATTGCCGTGATTGGCGCGGGGTTGATGGGGCATGGCATTGCCCTGACTTTGGCCTGCGCGGGGCACAAAGTGGCGCTGACCGACCCGGTGGCCGAGATGCTGGCCAGCGCGCCCGAGCGGATCGACAATAGCATGAAAGTGCTGGGCATCGGCGCAAATGATCGTAAAACTGCGCTCCAGAAGATAGATTTGTGCGCTTCTGTCGAGGATGCCGTGAAGGCCGCTGCGTTTGTCTTTGAGGCGGCGCCAGAGAAGCTGCCGCTCAAGCAAGCGATCTTTGCCCAGGTCGAGGCGCATGCGCCGGCGGGGGCGATCCTGGCCTCTAACACCTCTGTCATTCAGATCACCAAGATCATGGGCGGCCTTGCGTCGCGGCATCGGGCCTTGGGCACCCATTGGTGGAACCCGCCGCATATGATCCCGCTGGTCGAAGTGATCCGGACCGAGTGGACCGACGCGGCCAGCATGGAGGCGATGGTGGTTCTGCTGGCCGATGCGGGCAAGCCGCCGGTGCGGGTGGAAAAAGATGTGCCCGGGTTCATCGGCAATCGCCTGCAGCATGCGCTGTGGCGCGAGGCGATCAGCCTGGTAGAGCATGGAATCTGCGATGCCGGGTCGGTCGATACCGTGATCAAGTCCTGCTTCGGGCGGCGGCTGCCTGTGCTGGGACCGCTGGAAAGCGCGGATCTGGTGGGGACCGATCTGACGCTCGACATTCATGAGAATGTCCTGTTCGATCTCGAAAGCCGGCAGGGGCCCTCGCCCTATCTCAAGCAGCTTGTGGCCGAGGGGAAGCTGGGCATGAAGACCGGCGAGGGCTTTCGCAGCTGGACCCCGGAGGAGGCCGATGCCGTGCGCGCCCGTCTTGGTCGGTTCCTGGGGCGGCTGGACACGATACTGGACGACTGACGCAGCCAAGGGAGGCAAGCCAAATGGCCAAGCAACGCAAGACCGTAATCACCTGCGCGGTCACCGGGTCTATCCACACGCCGACCATGTCGGAGCATCTGCCGATCACCTTCGACGAGATCGCGGGTCAGGCGATCGAGGCGGCGGAGGCCGGGGCCTCTGTCCTGCATCTGCACACGCGCCATCCCGACACGGGCGCGCCCTCGGTCGATCCGGAGCATTACGCACCGTTCCTGCCGCGGATCAAGCAGGCGACGGATGCGGTGGTGAACATCACCACCGGCGGGGCGCCCACGATGCGGATCGCCGAGCGGATCCAGGCGGCGCAGCGGTTTCAGCCCGAGATGTGTTCGCTGAACATGGGGTCGATGAACTTTGCCTTCCATCCGCTGGCCGGGCGCTATGACGAATGGAAGCACGATTGGGAGAAGGCCTATGTCGAGGGGTCGGAATCCAATATCTTTCGCAACACCTTTGCCGACATCCGCGAGGCGGCCGAGACGCTGGGGCCGCTGGGCATCAAGTTCGAGCATGAATGCTATGACGTGGGGCATCTGTACAATCTGAAGTTCTGCATGGACAGCGGGCTGTTCAAGGCGCCGATCTTTCTGCAGTTCGTGTTCGGCATCCTTGGGGGGATCGGGTCGGATGTGGACAATCTGGTGTTCATGAAGCGGACGGCCGACCGGCTGTTCGGCGATGATTACCGCTGGTCGGTTCTGGGCGCGGGCGGGGCGCAGATGCCGATGGCGGCCACCGCGGTGCAACTGGGCGGCAATGTGCGGGTCGGGCTGGAGGACAGCCTTTTCATCGCTCGCGGGAAGCTGGCGGAGTCGAATGCTCAACAGGTGGCCAAGGTGCGCCGGATCATCGAGGATCTGGGGATGGAGGTGGCCACCCCGGACGAGGCGCGCGAGATGCTTGGGCTGAAGGGCGGCGACCGGGTAAATTTCTGAGGTCTGGATCATGAGCCGGATCGGATCGCTGCGCGATCCGATCCGGGGGGGGGGGGGGGGGGGGGGGGGGGGGGGGGGGGGGGGGGG